>CAZXZM010000030.1:5716-13431 GCA_964645365.1 uncultured Pseudomonadota bacterium
GCATCCCAGGGAGCAATAACAATCGACTTTGGGTCCGGAACAGTGAGATTGGCCACCTGATTAAGAGGGCTCTCCGCACCATAGTATTCAATCCGCAGATCAGCCAACATTTCGATCGAGGCTTTACCGGTACGAATCTTCGTTAAGTCTTTGCGTACCCCTCCAACGATGCTTTCCATTTTTTCCTGTGCGGTCTTGAAAGTGCTGGCCTTGTCCATAAATCTCCTTTTATTGAACAACCGAACCGATTTCTTCTCCCATAACAACCCGTTCAATGTTTCCTTTTTGGAAGAGATCAAAAACAATGATCGGAAGCTTATTATCCATGCAAAGTGAAATAGCGGTCGCATCCATCACTCTTAAATTTTGCTTGAGGCAATCCAGGTAGGTCAACTTCTCCAGCTTTTTGGCGTCTTTGTGTTTTTTAGGATCTTTGTCGTAGACTCCGTCGACCTTGGAGCCCTTCATGATGACCTCGGCCTGCATTTCCATCGCACGCAGTGCCGCCGCGGTATCGGTCGAAAAGTAGGGATTGCCGGTTCCGGCCCCAAAGATCACGACCCGATCCTTTTCGAGATGGCGAATGGCCCGCCGTCGGATATAGGGTTCGGCCAACTGTTCCATGGAAAGAGCGCTCTGGACCCGGGTAAAAACCCCTAACTTTTCGAGTGATTCTTGCAGGGTCAACGCATTGATCAGCGTCGACAGCATCCCGATGTAATCGGCCGTCGAACGATCCATCCACTCGGCCTCGGTCCCCCGGAAGATATTCCCCCCTCCGATCACAATCGCAATCTGGACTCCCAGGTTATGGACCTCTTGAATTTCGGCCGCAATGCCGGAAACAGACTCCTGATGAATACCGAAGCCTTGTCCTCCCGTCATCGCTTCACCCGATACCTTCAGTAAGATCCTTTTGAAGCTGGGAGACGCCATGGATTATTGGGGGGAGCTGGACTCCCCGACTTGATAGCGGAGAAAGGAAAGAACTTGGGCCTGAGGATCAATCGATTTTAAATAGGAACCGACCGTCTTTTTTCCCTCGGGGTCTTTAATGTAGGCCTGTTCCGTCAGGCAGTTTTGATCGAGAAATTTCCGGTAGCGTCCAAGAATAATTTTTTCGATAACCTCCGGAGGCTTGCTTTGCAGATCATCCGCCCCCTTGAGGATTTCCTTTTCACGTTCAGCAACGTCGGCCGGCACCTGCTCTGGGTTGAGATAAAAGGGGCGCATCGCAGCGATATGCATTGCAATTTCCCTGGCTCCCTCATCGGGGATATCCCCCTGCACCGTAATCGCCACCCCGATTTGATTCCCTGCATGGATATAAGAACCGCATTTTTGACCCGATCCCTCTGCCTTCAGTAGGTCAAAACGGGCGATAGTAATATTTTCTCCGAGCTTGGAAATAATCGCTTTGAGTTTTTCCGCTGTGCTCGACAAAAAATCCTCGAGAGAGGCGGGTTGTTCCTGTGCAGCTTGCTCGGCCAACTGTTGAACAAAGTTCCGAAATTCATCGGTACGGGCTACGAAATCGGTCTCACAATTGACTTCGACAATTCCCAAGGAGGCACCATCGGCTGCGGTCGCAATGGCGATCAAACCTTCTCCGGTAGCACGACTCGCTTTTTTTGCCGCCTTGACGATCCCCTGCTTGCGTAACAGATCGATCGCCTTTTCAATATCACCGTCACTCTCGACGAGTGCCGACTTGCACTCCATAATACCGGCACCGGTCTGTGCGCGTAGCTCTCTAACGGTTTCGGCGCTAACCATCGGCCGGCTCAGGCTTTGTATCAGGCTTGGTATTGGATTCTTCTTTCGGCGCGGCATCGGCCTTCGGCTTGGCCTCTACCTTCTTTTTGGCCGGTTCTTTGCGTACGGTAGGAGGTTTGTCACGACTGACAAAGGCCTTCGCCTTTTCAGTCTTCACTTCAATTACTTTTTCACGGGCCCCACCTTCTCCTGCTTCTTCTGAAACCGCTTGAGCAGCGACTTCGGCACGGATTCGCGCCTGGCGCTTTTCGAGACCACTCAAACAGGCATCGGCAATCCGTCGCGTGAAGATACGGATCGACTTAATGGCATCATCATTGCCCGGAATCGGGAAATCGATCCCCTCTGGATCACAATTGGTGTCGGTGATGGCAACGACTCGAATTCCAAGGCGCCTGGCCTCCCGCTTCGCAATCGCTTCTTTTTTGGGATCAATAATGAAGAGTGCCTTCGGCAACCCCTCCATCCCCTTGATGCCGGAAAGGGCCTTCTGCAGCTTGGCCAGCTCCCGCTCGATCTGCCGACGGTCCTTTTTGGTCAGCTTGTCATAGGAACCATCCGCCATCTTCGCTTCAATCTCTTTCAAGCGATCGATTGACACCTTAACGGTTTTAAAATTTGTGAGGGTTCCCCCCAGCCAACGATTGTTGATGCAGTGCATCTCGCAACGTTTGGCCTCATCGGCCACAACGACCTGGGCCTGACGCTTGGTTCCGACAAAGAGGATATCTCCGCCAGAGGCGACGGTTTCCGTAATCGCTTCGCAGGCCTTCTCGAAGAGGGGAACGGTCTGTTCCAGGTTGATGATGTGGATCCCTCCCCGCTCCCCGAAAATATAGGGCTTCATGCGGGGATTCCACTTCTTGGTCTGGTGCCCAAAGTGGGCGCCGGCTTCTAAAAGTTCCTTCATATTTGCAACCGCCATAGGCTAAATTCTCTATAATTCTCGCGGGTTTCGGTTGCTAGCATAGGGTCTGGGACAATGCAAGGGAGATCTCGCTTGGGGGGACGAGTGGAAGCGGAACTTATCTTTACGTGTAAGCGGCGCGGTCGCGTTCGGCCTTGAGGCGGTAGACAAAGGCAAGGACTTCGGCCACGGCTCGGTAGAGGTCTTCCGGAATCTCGTCGCCAACCTCCAGTTCGATCAGAGTCCAGGCGAGGGGGACATTCCGCATGATTGGGACATCATATTCAGCTGCTATCTCCCGAATTGTCTGGGCAAAGAGGCGCTGCCCTTTCGCCATGATTTGGGGAGACACCATCTCGGCCTGGTCATATTTAATCGCAATCGCAATGTGAGTCGGATTGGTCACCACAACATCGGAGGCCTTCACCTGTTGAGCCACGTCACTCATCGCCATCTCTTGGTGCATTTGTTTTCGTTTTGATTTGATCAGCGGATCCCCTTCATCTTCCTTATACTCCCGCTTGACCTCTTCCTTGGTCATCTTCAGGTTCTTTTTGAATTCACGCCGCTGCAGCATCACATCGATGATGGCGACCAGGATAAAGACGATAAAGACCAAGACCAAAAAATAGAGGACGATCTTTCCCCCTATTTTTGCCCCATCTGCGATAGGCACCGTTGTCGTCAGCAAGAAAGGACGCAAGTAGCGATCAATGGCCGCGTAAGCGAGCCCCAGGATCACGACCATCTTGATGATATTTTTGACCAGCTCAATGAAGGTCTGTGCCTTGAACATCTTCTTGATCCCCTCAATGGCATTGAGTTTTTTGAGCTCTGGCTTCAGGGGCTCGAAACTGAACACCCCCCCGACCTGAAGCCGTCCAATCACAGCAGCACTTACAAAAGCAGCTATCAGAAAAGGGGCACAGGCCCGCATCAGCACCAGAAAACCGACTTCGCTTAAAGCGAAGATGCTGGCCAACGGGTTGGATTCGACAAAAAATTCTAACGAAAGGGCTGAGATCGAAAATTTCTCGATCTCAGAAACGATCATCGACCCAAACGCAGCGAGTGAGCTGATCGTTGCAATCAAAACGAGGACGGTCGTCAGGTCCCGACTCTTCGGGACCTGTCCCTTTTTGCGCGCTTCCCGCAGCCGCTTGGGAGTCGCGTTTTCGGTCTTTTCCTGTCCGCCTTTGTCGTCAGCCATCGTGTAGACTCGATGACGGGTGGCACGGCGATGCCTTTCGGCGGGTCGCCCCCTTGCGGGGTGACCCCTGACGGAAGGTCTTCGCCGTGACAGGACCCGTCAATATTGTTATCGACCCTGTCGAAGGTTCAGATGCGCCCCTAAGTTACCATAATCTATTGCTTTTTTCACCTGCTCCCTATAAATTTCGGGAACACCCCCATGGAACCAGCCACCCAGCAGGATAGCACCTTCGGACAGTACGTCATCGATGAAAAGATCGCCCAGGGGGGAATGGCCGAGATCTTCCTCGGCCGAGCGACCAACCCCCATGGCCTGGAGCGCCCGGTCGTCATCAAGAGGATCCTCCCCCACATCGCTGCCAGTCCCGAATTCGTCGAGATGCTGGTCCAGGAAGCCAAGCTGGTCGTCCAGCTCTCTCATGGCAACATCGCCCAGGTCTATGACTTAGGAAGGGTCGGCGAAGATTACTTCATGGTCATGGAGTATGTTGCTGGCAAAAGCCTTTCCCAAATTGCCCGCCGACTCCGTCTGACGAATGAAAGAATTCCAATCCCGATTGCTCTCTACATTGTTTCAGAAATCGCCAACGGACTCGACTACATGCACAACAAGGTCGACAGCGAAGGAAATCCTCTTTCGATTGTCCATCGCGACATCAGCCCTCAAAACATCATCATCTCTCATTCTGGTACCGTGAAGATTATTGATTTTGGGATTGCGAAGGCAGCAACACAGACATCGACAACCGACTCAGGTGTCGTGAAAGGGAAATTTGCTTACATGTCACCGGAACATGCTCAAGGAGAAAGTCTCGATTTCCGCACCGATATCTTTTCTCTCGGCGTTATTCTCTGGGAACTATTAACGAATCAGCGCCTTTTCAAAGGAAAAAATAACAAAGAAACAATCAATCGTGTCAAACGGTGTCGTGTCCCGTCGGTTTCTGGTTACCGGGATGATGTTCCGAAAGAACTCGAAAAAATACTCAAAAAGACGATGGCGAAAAATCGCAAGAATCGTTACGGCAATGCTCATGATTTTTTGCTCGATCTGATTCGAGCGCTGGTTCATCACTACTCCAACTTTGCTCCCAGAGAATTAGAAGACTACCTCAAGGATCTTTTTGCCGAACAGTGGGAGGAAGAAAAGGCGGCCGCGGAAACGCACGCCTCCCTGGAAGCTCTTACCGAAATCGATGACCACGATGAAGCCACCGCCCTTGCGGATCCAAAGGTGTTGAAGCTTCGCCTCAAAGAGCTGGAAAATTATGAAGTAGAAGAAGCGAAGCATTCCGGTCCTCCCACACCGACCGAAGAAGAAGCACCTGTTCCAGTCGCTCCCCTGGAACCCCCTCCTCCTTCTCGGCTGGCAAAGGCCTGGCAAGTGCTCGCTCCTATTTTGGCGCGAGTGGGCCGCTTTCTCAAAGACCACCTCCCCCCGCAGGTCTTATCGCGGTGGGTCCTGGCCATCTTGGTTATCTTGGCACTCGGCTACGCCGCCTCGCTTGCTTTCCATTTGATCGAACAATGGACCGAGGCCCCGGTTCAAACTCAGCGTCCCTCCACTCCTATTAAGGTACCGAAACCTCCGCCCCCTTCCCTTCCGTCGGGACAACTGAAAATAACGTCGAAACCGGCCGGGGCTCGAATTTATCTTGATGACCGTAATACCGGCCTTAAGACCCCGGCCACCCTGAAGGAGGTCAAGGCCAACCGAGCCCATCAGGTGGGGCTCTACCACGATAATTACCGCTACTGGGAACGGGAATTGACCCTCTCTCCGAAAGAAGTCCATCACCTGCAGGCCACCCTCAAACTGAATTACGGTGCGCTTCATATCCTCTCAGAGCCTCCCGGTGCGGCTGTTTGGATCGGAAAACGAAAACAAGGGGTCACCCCGCTCGCCTTCGAAAAACTCAAACCGGGGGCCCTCCTCCGGATCCGAGTCACTCAAGAGGGTTTTGTCGACTGGACACGAGAACTGAAAGTCTTTGCGGGACGGACCCAACGGGTACGAGCCATGCTCAAAAAACCTCCACCGCCAAGCCCATAGACTTCATCGGATCCCCTGTGATAAAAACCTCTGTGCATGGGAGTTAATGAAGACACCACCGATCACACCCTCGTAACGCAGGTCCCCGACTTAACGGAGGAAGGGAAAGAAAAACACCCCTACATCCTCTTCCAAAAAGGACCTTTAATGGGAAAGATGCTGCTCTTGCAGCCGGGGAGTGTCACGCTCGGCCGTTCGGAAGAAGCGGACATTACGATCAATGACGAAGGAATCTCCCGCAAGCACCTGATGCTGACTTTCAACAAGGGGCATGTCGTTGCCAAAGATCTGAAGAGCACGAATGGAACTTACGTCAATGGCGAACACATCACTGAATGTGAACTGCGCCACGAAGACAAGATCCAGATCTCCAGTTCCACTCTGATTAAGTATATTTATGCGGACAAGCTGGATGAATCGACCCAAGAGGAGCTCTACAACATGGGTCATTTGGACGCGCTGACCAATGCCTATAATCGCCGCCATTTTTTAGACCGTCTGCGAGGTGAATTCAGTTTTGCGCAACGGAAAGGGGCTCCTATTTCGTTACTGATGATCGATATCGACCATTTTAAAAAAGTAAACGATTCTTTTGGGCACCCGGCGGGTGATTTTGTCCTGATGCGCTTTGCTAAATTAGCACGTTCCATTATTCGCGAGGAAGATATTTTTGCACGTTATGGTGGAGAAGAATTTACACTGCTCCTGAAGGGAACCGATCATAAAGGAGCCGTGATCCTAGCCGAACGTCTGCGTGCCCTCGTGGAAGGACATAAATTTACTTTCGACAAACAACCGATTCCAATCACGATTAGTCTGGGAGTCGTGACCCTCAGTAAAAAGAATTATCCTGACTACAAAGCCTTTGTTCAAAAGGCCGATGATCATCTTTATCAGTCGAAACGAGACGGGCGCAATCGCGTCACAGCGTAGCTGTTAGCGACGCCGACTCCTTCTCTTTGCGGGAACCTCTTTGGTGATTGTATCTTCTCCCGCCACGCTCAAGCCGGGATCCAAGATTGGAGCTTCTGCAGCAATCCGGGGGGCCCCGGGAACTGACGGTGGAGCGACAGAGGTTGCAGCGGAAGATGGGGCGACTGAAACCGGCTCCGCAGCCGGGGCAACCGATCTTTGCACGGGTCGGTACCCCCTCCCGGATCGCGCCCTATGCGGAAGATCGAGCATGATTTCGACACGACGGTTCTGGCGCTGCCCCGCTTCGGTCTGATTGCTGACCACCGGTCGTTCTTGACCATAACCCTTCATTCGCATCTTACTCGTCGGAACGCCACGCCCCTTCAGGTAATTGTAGACCGCCTGAGCACGCTGCTTAGAAAGCCAATCGTTGTATTCGCGGCGCCCAACGCTATCGGTATGCCCTTCAATAATCAGCTTGTTGACGTAATCCAGTTTTGGTTTGAGCTCGGCCGCCACACGATCAAGAACTCCACGCGTTTGCGAGACAAGATCATGCTTTCCAAACTCAAACAGGAACTTGTCGGTCTTAATCTTTCCTTCGTTCCAATCAATCGTTACAACACCATGGGTGGGACAACCGTCATTTTCAACAGGACCACGATCATCGGGACAACGATCCATATAATCAGGAACGCCATCTTGATCGTTATCGTATTGCTGCAACACAAAGATTTTTTCGCAACTCTCGTCATGAACAGCAGGATCAAAATCTTCCGGAGCCGGACAGTTACGGATCTGGCGCAGTTCATAGATCTTCTCACAGGCAGAATCATGCTGCGCGGGGTCGTA
>CAZXZM010000031.1:0-4910 GCA_964645365.1 uncultured Pseudomonadota bacterium
GACTTAAAAACTATGTCCCTGAATGGCAATAGATGAAGGCGATGATTCTTGCGGCTGGGCTCGGCACTCGGCTACAACCTTTGACAGAAACAACGCCCAAGCCTTTGATTGTCGTCGGCGGTAAGCCCCTTATTTATTATCAAATCGCTTTACTGAAACATTACGGTATTACCGAAATTGCAATCAATCTCCATCATCTCGGGGAGCTCATTGAAAAGGAACTGGGAGATGGCCGCCAATGGGGGGTCTCCATTACCTACTCCCATGAAGAACAGATCTTGGGAACCGGCGGCGGAATTCGGAAAATGACTCCATTTTTTGGGGGGAAAGAATTTTGGGTCTTGAACGCTGATATTTTGATCGACGCCGACCTGAAGGCCATTGCCCGATATCACCGTCAATCGGAGGCCCAGGCGACAATGGTGCTACGCCCTTATCCCATCGACCAGCAGAAAGAGATCCAGGCCACTTCTTTTTACTTAAACGAAACGGGGCAGGTGTTAAAAACGCGCGAGGCAGGGCAGCTCAATACGGACCGCTCTCCCTATCTTTTCACAGGCCTGCACTTAATCCATCCCAGTCTCTTAGAGAATCTGCCGACGGGTTTTTCTTGTATCTTCCGTGACGCCTACCTTCCCGCAATCCAGACAGGAAAACCGATCTTCGGCTATAACTACGGCGGTTACTGGATAGATCTAGGAACCCTAGAACGCTACCGGCAGGCAGATCGCGACCTGACTACAAATCAAACGAAACTCTCCTACCTAAAACAAAAAAAGCGCTCTTAGCGCTTCCCTACTCTTCAGGGGGAGGGGCCGATTTAACTTCGGGGCCACCACTCTCCAGAATCTTGGTTCCAGGGACAATTTCTTCATTCTCGTCGTTAGGACTTCCGGCCGGGTTGACTTCTTCTTTCTTGTCTTTGTCTTCCTCAGCCTCCTCCAACGCCTCACCACACCCTTTATTGGCAACGAGCGGAACTGCGAGAACCAAAAGCAAAAGTGAATGGACCAAAAAGCGAAATAATTTACGCAAAGTAACCTCCTTTAATTAAGGTGGGGCAGTATATCTTCATGCCACCACCACTTCAAGTGCCGGACCGGGAGTAATCCGAAACGAATCAACTGGTTCGTACATATCGCCATCGATGGTATAACTCAAGGGTTCCTCCAGCTTGACCTGCATTTCCTGGCAGGCCTCCTCCAGAAGGTCTGGGCAGCCTGAGGGTTTTCCAAAAAACATCTTCGGGACATAGCGCAAAACATTACGTGGAGGGAGAGAGAAACCGATCCCATGAAAGACATCCGGCCGACCTGCCAAATAAAAAACGCGAAAATTGAGCCCTAATTGCGCCACAGAGCCGGCATAGATTGCGCTGTAATTGGCATAGGGCCAACGGTGACCATTGACCGTCACCGTTGCATCAAAACGGCGAAACAGGGCACGGGCCAATCGTCCGTTGACTAGAGCGGAGGCAATCGAATGAGTCAGCGTCCAAGCCGCCTGAGGAGGTGAAACGGTCTCGCCTGTATAGTAGGCATCCATAAAGCGAAAAATAACCCCGCAGCCCCAGATAAAACCATAACGGCCATTGATACACATCGGATAGATCGGAATCGTCCGAAATGATTCATTGCTGTGATATTTGTAGATCAGATTCATGAGGATTTTTTCGGGCGTTCCGCGAATGCCACAAGAACTGGCAATGGTGTTGAGCGTCCCCCCTCGCAGTAAAGCTATCTTGGGAAGAGGTTGGTCCTGATAGAGCTGAATAAAGATTGTGAGGGTGCGGTGATTGGTTCCATCGCCTCCTGACAGGGCTAAAATATCAATTTCCTTGTCTTTAAAGCGTTTTGCAACCGCACGGACATCATCCAGATCTTGAGTGGCACGAAAATCCCCCTTTTCTCCAACGATAAAACCCATCGTCTCCAATTTATGGGGCGATTTGCGATAACGTTTTGAGTGGGGGTTCAGGATAACGCCGATACCAGGCATCTTGTTTTTATCGACCAAACCAGCGCAATAAACCACGCTTTTTGTCGGTCGACTCTGCATCGGCGGGCTCGCTCTCCGAACCCTTTTTCAGGCCCTGCTGCTCGAGGGCATGAACGACTTGATGGGCCAATTGTCCAGGCTGGGTCCCAGTGCGCCAAGGCAATTGGACAAACCACCCTGGTAATTCTTTGGCTCCCTTGAGGGCACGATCAAGGTCACGAAATTCTTTCTTTTCGAGCAGGGATTCTGGAAGTAGCAAGGCATCTGCTTTAACGGAATTAATTTTTTCGATCAAAGCCTTTGGATCGCAACCATTACGATACCGATGCACCTGGAAAGTCGAATAACCTTCCAGCCCGACCTCCCCCGCAATTCCTTGCAGGCTTAACAGAGCTTCAAATTCAATGGCTTCTTCATCGGCTGGATTCAAACAGGCCAACAAAACAACCCGTCGCCCCAAAATCTTGCGAAATGTTTGATCGACTTCCTCACTTCGCTCGGCGAGTGTCGTCGCCGGTTCAGTCGGTTCCGAAATCTGATTCCAATCGAGAGTATGTTGCGCCTGACCATATAAAATAAAATAGGTAAACTGAGACCCAATCGCCTCCATCCAGGTCACACGACAATTCTTGAGCCCCATCCTATCGGCATAGGCCAAAGCAGCCTGTTGTGCCCGTGGCGAACAGGCCACCGGCAGGGTGAAACAAACCTGAACGATTCCATCCCCGAGGTGATGGCCATACGGTTTCAGTGAAGTTACTATTTTCTCATCAGTCGACATCGTTAGCCCTCCTGTCCCTGGGTATTCGATGGGGTATTCGGTGGAGTCGTCGGTGGGGTCGATGGAGCAGCGACTGCTTCCGTCTTTGCAGTGGGGGTGGCTGGCTTGTTAGTTGGCTTAGCTGCTGCCTCGGTCGTTTTGGATTCAGAAGTGGTCTCTTTCTTCCGGGGAGACCTCGATCCCGACCGTTCACGATTTTCGGAAGGGGAACGGCGGCGGCTGGAAGGACGTGCACCACGTCCCCCGGCAGAAGAACGTCCTCCGGAACTCTGTCCGCTGGAAGGACGCCGACCCCGTCGGGACCCACCCGAAGAACGACGGTCCGAACTTCCTGTAGGGCGACGCTCCGCACGACGCCGCGGTGACTGGAAGGTTGTCTCTGTGCCCGCTGGCGCTGTCTGTAGTTGCTCCCAAACCGGATTGAAATAATCGGATTCGCGGGTAATTAGGCCATCGCAACCCACCCCTTCTTCGAGATGACGTGGGATATTATTGAAGTATCCACTTGAAATCGAACGAAACAACCCGCCCGCTTTATCTATCTTTTGTAACATACGGTGCGCTCCATCTAGCACGCTCCGAGCGCGACGAACCACTTTACCATTCGGCAACCACTGAATTTCATCCCCGAGACTGCGTGTATTCTTTAAAACGTAATTTGCCGCCTTCAGTGACCAATACCGATCCATCAAGAGAGGATGATGAATCGCTTCCGTCGCAACTCCAAGCTGTTGAACGTCTTGATGAGTCATTGCACCCGCTAAGGTAAAAAGGGCGTCCATAACATGAGAGTGAAAAATATCTCCCGTCTTGTGACGCGTTGGCGGTGTAAATTTGATCGGTGCCTTCGGAAAACATTCCCGTACCATCTGTGCCTGAGCCAATTCATACAGAAACCCATCATCCATCTCTGGATCGATTTCGAAGGCATGTGAAAAACCCATCTGCCATTCGGACAGGGAACTTAAAAATGAAAATTGTTCATTCAGGAAATGTGAAGCAAGTACTTGCTGAAAAACTCGATAGGATTCGTTGTAAGCCGCATAGCGATTTTCACCTGTATGGATGCCCACTCCAGAATGCGCCAGAATCATCCGGGCAAAAAATTGATCGGCAAAGGCGCGACGAACATTGATATCCCGAAACAACACTCCATAGAGAGCATCGTTGAGTAGAGAATCGACCCCTTCGACCGAAGCAATCAGGGCGACTTCTGGCATGCAAAGGCCGGAAGAAGAGTGAACCAAATAAACGGGGCCGGAATTATTGGAAGCTGCTTGATCGAGGGCGCGACGCAATTTGCGGCAATTCGCCTGCGTCGCAAAAGTCCCTTCCCGTCCCTGTTTGGTTTCACGGGAGGGGACTATTTCCATCAGGCTTTGTCCCGCAGACCGCTGGATGGCAATACAGTCGGCTCCCGCCTTCACCGCGGTAACTGCCTGCTCAATATCTTGGTCGACATCCCCCGTTCCGACGACCACACATTTCAACGGTTTACTGCGCTGCGGCCAACGGGCTCGTTGTTCTTTTTTCTGACGACCCGAGGAAAGTCGTTCCATCCCCTTCTGAATGAGAGGCGCCAAAATGCGACCAATGTCTTCCCGCGGCACCTCTGGGGTATCGGTTATGGAAATTTTGCCACCTGCTACTCGCAGCGCCAAAGAAATCGGCGTCGTGCGTTGCGAAGCCAGGGCGCGGCCAAACCAATAGAGGGCCCCTTTCCCACGCTGCTCCGGTGGAATGGCGTCGACAATGGCATTTGCGACCGGCGTTCCATCGATAGCATCGTCCAAGCCGATCAGGCGCAGACTGGCCCGTTCAATTGAAACGGTCGTGTAGTTTGAAACGTCGCGCTGTACCCGTTGGGAAATTTTGCGCGCTAACTCGCGACAGGCCTGAACCTTATCGCGATCAAGATTAAGTTTGGACATGGGGCCTCCAAGGCTCGTGGCCAATAGTCAGAGTCAACGGCAAGCCTCGCCTCCAGCGCCGCAAACCACGCGCTATAGCCAGCAAGCCCTCATGTCGTTGGAGACGGTGCTCCCGACTCTTTGAGGCGGGAGACAGGGGTGGGATTTAGTTTGAGCGCCCCTTTCAAATGGCGCAAAGGAAAAGACCTAAAAAATTAAGC
>CAZXZM010000031.1:4920-13054 GCA_964645365.1 uncultured Pseudomonadota bacterium
AAGCTCTTAGCTTTTCCCACCGCTACCGAAATCCACGTTATCAAATAACAACTACTTCCCCTCTATCTGTAAGCTTTTTCCGGATCTGAAGCAAGCTCTTATTTGTAACCTATTGATATTATTTACTTTTTATATCTAGGTGTGCAAGAGCTGAACGACCCCCTCGATGTGGTAGGTCTGCGGAAACATGTCGATTGGCCGGGCTCGGACCAGTCGATATCCCTTTTTCTTGAGAAATTTGAGATCCCGCACCAACGAGGGGGGATCGCAAGAGATATAGACGATCTTATGGGCACTGAGAACAGCGATCAGGTCGAGGATTTCCTGAGCTCCCTGCCGCGGTGGATCTAAAATGAGGGTGTCCGGAAAGAGGCGGCGGCGGAGCATTTTCTTCAACCCCCATTCCACCGTCGCTTGACGAAAGGTCACCTGTGACAGTCCCTGGGCTCGTGCTTCCTGTTCCGCTTTGCGAATCGCCGAAGCATTCTGATCAACGGCCAGCAATGACTTAAAGCGTGGGGCGAGCGGCAAACTAAAATTGCCCGCCCCACAATAAAGTTCGAGAGCATCCTCTTTCGGTTGTGGGTCGACGTAATCGATCACCGTCTGGAGTAATTGTTTATTCTGCTCGGAACTGACCTGGGCAAAACGACGGTACGGAGATTCATCAAGATGCGTGGTCACCTGTTCCGTTTGTGGATCCCAAACCAATTCAAAGTCATGGCGCGGTCGTTCCAGTTCTGGAAGTGACTGATTGAGACGAGGGTGACTGATAGAGCAATGGTCAAAAGGGATGACTTCATGACTACCCGCTGCATAGAAACCGACACCCACTTCTTGGTCCACCTTCAATCGAATCCGTTCCCGGTATTCCCAGGGACGGGGAGCGGCGAGAATTGGTTCGATAGGAGGATCTTTAAATCCCCCCATGTGAATAAAGGTTTCGCGAAAGATCGCTTCCTTAGAACGAAGTTGCGTTTCGTAGTCTAAGTGTTGCCAATGACAACCACCACATTTTCCAAAAACAGAACAACGTGGTTCGATCCGATGGGGAGAGGGGACGAGAATCTTATCAATTGTGCCCCGGCTGTAACGCGGGTGATCTTCCGTAATCGTAACTTCAAGTTGGTCCCCCACTGCACTCTGTGGAACAAAGACAACCTTTCCCTGAGAATGGCCGAGACCATCCCCTCCATAGGCCATTCGTTCAATGGTAAGAGTGACCGTTTCTCCGACTGAAAATTTAGAAGTGCCCATAACCCTGCGAACGAACTTTCACGGGTCGACCCGCTGCATCACGATAAACCAATTGGCGACGTGAAACAATTTTTCCAACTTTAGTAATAGGTAATCCAAGAGTACGCGACCATGAAGCAAAAACCTCTTTTTTTTGAGAAGGGGCCGCAAAGAGAAGTTCATAATCATCCCCTCCCCCCAAAATAAAGTCCCAGGGATCGGTCTTGAGTTCTCGACAAAACTGAAGAAAACGGGGACGGGGCTGAAGGGTTGTTAGATCAATCGTAGCACCTTTCCGACTCTTCTCCAGTAATTGAGGGAGGTCTTTGGCCAGCCCATCACTCAGATCGATCATCGCATGCACAAGTCCGGCATCGGTCAACTTCTGCCCTGCCTCCAATCGTGCCTGGGGACGGGCAAGTCGACGGCAAAAGGACTGAGCGGCCCGCTCTTTTCCTTTCCCGCTCTGCAGCAGGGCCCAACCAAGGGCCGCCTCCCCCAGTCTTCCCGTCACATAGAGATCGTCTCCAGCCTTGGCCCCGTGACGGTAGGCGATGACCGATTGGCTTCGCCCGAGTAGAGTGATGCTGATGGTGACGCCATGCGAAGCATGATTCATGTCGCCACCGGCACAGGTGATTCCCGCTCCTTGACTCGCCCGTTTCAGTCCCCGTCGTAATCCCTGCAGGGCGGAGAGCGAGAAACGAGACGGCAAACAAAGGGTCAGCCAGTAAAAGAGGGGGGCCCCTCCCATCGCAGCAATGTCACTTAAATTAACCTGGAGTGATTTGTAGCCAATGTCTTCCCAGCGCAAGTAACGGGAATCAAAATGAATCCCTTCTTGTAATAGATCGGTCGTCACCAACCAAGGTTGGGAACGTCCCTTAAGAACAGCGGCGTCGTCACCGATGCCGCACAGGAGATCGCGACTTTGTTTGGGTAGGTCGTGCGTCAGTTGCGCGATCGTGCCGAGCTCCCCAAGGCTCGCAATCGTTTTTCCCTTGGGCATCTTTTACTCAAGTTCTCGGATTTTACCGTCTTTGACAGTGAGAATAACGAGATGGCGCTTGGCATCCCCAGAATTATCGAAGGTAATCGCTCCGGTGGCACCGGGAAAACTTTTGGTGCGCAATAACATGTCACGCAACTCTTGCCGACTGGCGCTACGCTTCTGCTTCAGGGCACGTTGAATGAGCTGCATGGAATCATAGCCATAGGCTTCCAGAAAGCTCGGTTCCCCACCAAAGGCGTGACGAAAATTTTGGGTAAAACGACGGGTCGGTCCCGCACTGGAGTTAGAAAAGAAACCACCAACAAAGATCGCCCCTTCCATCGCCTCCGGATGCGTATTGACCAACTTGGGATTGTTCCAACCCGCTGCACCGAGCAATTGCACTCCCTTAACATTGTGAAAGGCAAGTAAGGGAATAATTTTTGACAAATTCGAATAGCTGTCTGGAATAAACAGGGCTTCAAAACCGATCTCGGCTCCTAGTTTATGTTTTTGAATAGAAAATTTTAGGCCGCGAATGCCATCTTGGTAGTTTCCTTGCGTGGGGTCATAACTTGCCGTTGCCTTCACCTTCCCTTCGCAACGCTCCACTTCCTGGGTAAAGATATCACGATAGGTCTGTCCGAGACGCGTCTTTGGATGGAGGATGGCGACCTCGCGCAGCTGACTGGCGCAAACATAGCGCGCTAAGGTTTGTACCTGATCTTCGATCGTCAAAAAATTACGGAAGACGTAGGGACTGCTATTTGCAATTCCCTGCTTTTGGGACAAAGCAATCAATGGCACTTGATATTGATCGGCCTGTTTAGCGACAGCTCCAACTTCTACCTGGGCAAGCGGCCCAATCGCACCGACAACCTGTTCACTCGCCATCAGATTCTGAAAAGCCGCGGTCGCCTTCACTGGATCCCCGGCACTGTCACGGATCACCAGCCGCACCTTGAGATCCGAACTGCAGGGCTCAAAAACACCGGCACTACATTGAATGCCACGTAGCACCGCCTTACCATAAGAACCGTAACGACCACTGAGCGGGAGGATAACGCCCACGGCGGCATAATCGGAATCAACTTTACGTCCTAGCTCTGCAAGACGAATGCGTGCTTGTGGTACATATTCGTGCTTGGGATAGGCGCGAACATATTGATCGTAATAGTCACGCGCTTCATTTGTCTTGCCCGCTTCATAGGAAAGCTTGGCTAACTTATAAATAACGTAACCACCCGAAGATTTGCCGACAAAACGTTTCGCTAGTTTTTTCAAGGCTCCGCGATCCCCCTCTGCCGTTTCGACCCAACGCCGGACCCATTGGCGTGCCTTTTCTCCACCAATCAACCAAGAGGGGCGATGACGCAGGCGTTTCGATAAAACGATGTAGGCATCAATGATCTCTAAATAGAGTGGGAGCGATGACTCGACCGATGCCTGCTTGATCTTTTGGCCGACATGGATACCCAAAGAAGCAATCAGGATTCGATGGTGGCCCCGGGTTGCTCCCCAACGCATCTGGCGCAGGATCCGCCAGGCCTGATCGAGCTGCCCCAGGCGGAGATGGGCCTGCATCGCCAAGTAAAGGGCCTCCGGCGTTAGTTCGATATCGTAGACACCGCGAACCGCTGCCTGAAACCAACGCAAACTTTCCTTTGGCTTGCCTAATTGAAGATAAATTTGTCCGACCCGAAGGCGTGATTGATCGGTCAAGCGATGGTAGGGATGTGTTTCAATGTACTGTTGAAAGGCAGTGAGTGCCTGGGCATTACGCCTTCTTCTGTAGAGCTGTTCGGCACGCTTAAACTCTTTTATCATCTCCGACGTAGCCTTCATTTTATAGCGCCCTCGGGAGACCCCTCCCCCTCCGCAGGCTCCCAGCAGAAAACTACCGATCAGGAGAACACCGATCCAACGCTTGTGATGCTTCATCATGAGGAATGACCTGTTTTCTTTGCTACCGCGACTCGGGCAGGACGCAATAACCGATCATGAAACAAATAACCCGCTTGGTACTGTTCGATAACGGTTCCGGGGGGGTGCTCATCTGTTTCTTGCTCCGCCATTGCTTCGTGGTAATTCGGATCAAACGGTTGACCTACAGCCTCCAATGGTTTGACATAAAATTGCGTGAGAATTTTTTCTAGGTCGCGTCCAATCATGGCCAACCCTTCACGTAATGTCTTGGCATCCGCGGTTTCCTGATGAGCCGTGGCGCGATCGAGATCATCTTTAATCTGTAAAACCGCTGCCAATAATTTTTCGTTCCCAAATCTTATTAAATCCTGCTTTTCTTTGGCGACTCGTTTCCGGAAATTTTCTAATTCGGCGTAGGTCCGCAGATATTTATCTTTAAAATCATCTCGTTCTGTCTCGATCGGATCCGCTTCCGTGGCTGTTTCGGCGGTCTCTTCCTCCGACGCTGGCAGCGGTTCGACTTCTGTCACCTCTTCATCATCAGAAATCAACGACTCGGTTGATTCGGATGGAGATTGTTTTTTATCGTGGGGAGGGTTCATCAATTTTAAATTAATTTGCAGTCGCGAAATGGCGTCCCATCGATTGCGCCATATAACTGACCAATGGAATCGTCGCCCGGTAATCCATTCGAGTGGGCCCAATCACGCTAACCGATCCTAAGACCCGATTTTGACGACCATAACAAGAGGCAACCAGGCTTAAATTTTCAAAGAGTTCTTGGTAAGACGTGGGAAGTTCTTGGGCACCAATCGCAATCCAGACGGGCTGACTCGCTAACGAACGGCGAAAAATAAAATCTTGCACGTCTTCTTCCTCTAAAACACGCAGCACGTCTTTGAGACGCAAGGAGTCTTCAAATTCCGGTTGGCCCAAGAAATTTTCTTTTCCTCCGATGACATAATCTTTCTGAGGTCCCTGTGTCATCACGACCAAAGAAACATTGTCCGAATAGCGGGATAGTAAACGAGAAGCATTTCTCAGGAGACGCCAAGAATCTTCCTGCGATTCTTCGAGTGATTGCTCCACCATTGCCTTCCAGCCAGGGGGCATTTCCTCGGTTTCCAGGAGGTAATCGACAAAGTAACGGATCCCAGCCACAGTCGGCAGGCGACCAGAGCTCGTGTGGCAGTGGGTACAATAGCCGGAAGCTTCCAGGCTGGCCATTTCATTACGGAGCGTTGCTGCGGACCAGGGCAGACCCCTCCCCTCCCGCAAGGTCTTGGAACCAATCGGTTTAGCGTGATTGAGATAATAGCGCGTTATCTCACACAGGATCGTTTCCTGGCGCGAGGTCAGCCGTTGCGAGTCAGGTGTCATATGAGGCGCCGAATTAAACCCCTGGCCATCCGCCTTGTCAAGGCGGCCAGCGGCAGGTAGCCGAAGAGGTAATTTTGCCCTTGCGAAAGCCCTCATTTTTGAATAGCCCTGATCTGCCTATGTCCTTACTGAGCGAACGCCTTAAAGACCTTGTCACCAGCGAACATCATCAGCCTGGCAAAAAGCAGGCAAAGATCATCGCCATCTGTAGCCAAAAAGGGGGAGTTGGTAAAACAACCACCGCCGTCAACTTAGGGGCAGCGCTCGCCCATCATCACCAACAACGGGTCTTGGTTTGCGACATAGACCCACAGGGGCATGTCGAAAAGAGTCTTGGCTCACTCATTCCGGAAGGTTTGGAATACACCCCCCTTTCCTCCATCTTGCTGGAACGTCGGGGGGATGTCCTGGACGGGGTGATCCGCACGGAACTCGATCAGTTTTACTTAACACCGGGCGACAAAAATCTGGTGGAAGCGGAAAATAACCTATCGGCCAAGATCGGTAAGGAATTTATCCTCCAAACGGCACTACGTACCGCCAGCACACATTACGATTATATCTTGCTGGACTGCCCCCCTTCGATGGGGAATCTGACGGTCAACGCCCTGGTGGCAGCCCACCAAGTGCTCATTCCCTGTGAAATGAGCGTCCTTGCTTTTGAAGGAGTGGGAGATTTGATCGATACTTTGGCGACTATTACAGAACGTCTCAATCCCGACCTAGATATCTTAGGAGTTCTTTTCACCCGTGTTGATGGGCGTAATCTACAGATGAACGATTTGATTTCCAAGAATATGAAAGATTATTTCAACGGACAGATCTTCAATACACAAATTGCCGTCAACACATCCCTCAATAAAGCCCAACTCAATGGACGTCCTATTTTTGATTATGACTGTTCGTCAACGGGCTCTTTAAATTATGCGTCACTCGCTAAAGAAGTGATGCATAAGTCAAAACGGAAGCAACACGTAGCTCCCGAAGAACAACACTAATTTTTTTCAATCGTCATCGCGATGTCCACAACGGGGGCGGAGTGCGTCAGGGCCCCAATCGAAATAGCGTGCACGCCTGTTTCGGCCCATCGGCCAACGTTATCGAACGTCACGTTACCGGAAACTTCCAGTTCAATCTGATCGCGCCATTGTTCCGCAATGTTAGCCGCCTCTTGGAAGGACATATTATCGAGTAGTAAGCTATCGGCGCCCCCCCGCAGTGCCTCTTCTGCCTCCGGTAAATTGCGAACTTCGATTTGGATTTTGAGTTGTTTTGGATTGTGTTTTTTTACCTTCTCGAGTGCGATGGTGATCGATCCAGCCGCCGCAATATGATTGTCTTTCACGAGAAATTGGTCCCAGAGACCAAGTCGGTGATTTTCAGCCCCCCCGGCACGAACCGCTTGCTTACTGAGCTGGCGAAGGCCGGGAATCGTCTTGCGCGTATCACGTAGCACGACTCCCGTTTCCCTCACTTGTTCGACAAAACGTGCCGTCCAGGTAGCGATACCAGAAAGTTGCTGCAGAAAATTGAGTGCCGTTCGTTCGGCGGTCAGTAGAGAAGAAACGGCGCCCGAAACAGTTGCAATCAATGCCCCCGCTTTGATCTTGGCCCCTTCCAGATGATCACAGTGCCACTGGAGTTTCGAATCAACCGTTTCAAAAACCTGTTGCGTAACATCAGTACCTGAAAGGATAAGGTCCTGCTTCGCCCGGATCGTCGCAATCCCCTCCGAAGTCGTGTCCCCAAAGATCGCCTCCGTTGTAACATCACCGGAACCAATATCTTCGGCTAAGACCAATTCAACTAAGGCTTTCATGGGTCTCTCGTAATCGTTGTATCTTGGTCAAAAGTGCCTGTTGCTTTTCTTTTTGTTCAGTCACCACTTCTTCCGGCGCCTTTTCAACAAAATTGTTATTTTGTAATTTTTTAGCAATCCGATCTTGTTCGGATTCTAGTTTTTTAATTTCCTTATCGAGTCGTTTACGTTCTACGTCAAAATCAATCAGTCCTTGCAATGGAATAAAGATCTGCAAATCATCGGTAATCACTCCAAGTGCCATTCCCTTTTACTACGGTACTTGGCCAACCACATTGAGTTCGGCGGAACGGGTCAGTCGCTTCATGTCTTCTTCGTAGGTGTTAATGGCTTCTCGTTGCTCGGAACGGGCTGCAAAGATAATCGCTGTGATTTGACTGGAGGGAAGAATGTGGTTTTCGCCACGAATCGAACGTATTTGCTCGATAATTCCAGTCATAAGTTCGACAATGGCGATAGCGTTTTGATTGTCTTGTTCTACCTTATCGGACAAAATTGATTCGGGAATTGGAAAAGAATCGAGCTGTTCGATCGTTTTTTCTACCTTACTCTGAGTCAAGCGATGCCAAATCTCTTCGGTAATAAAAGGCATAAAGGGGTGGAGAAGACGGAGGCTGGTTTCTAGCGTCTCATAGAGAACCGAAGCATTGACTTGGCCCTTACTGTATTCCAAGTACCAATCACAAAAATCATGCCAAAAGAACTGATAAACCGATTTGGCGGCCACATCGAATTTATATTCTTCTATTGCCTCTTCAACGGTTTGGATTGTCTTTTTTAGC
>CAZXZM010000032.1:0-13003 GCA_964645365.1 uncultured Pseudomonadota bacterium
ACGCCTTCGGTAAGCGGATCGAGGAATTGGGATATGATTTAACTGATGAGGAACTTGAACCTGTTTTCAAGGGCTTTAAGGATCTGGCCGACAGGAAGAAGAATATCTACAACGAGGACATCCATGCCTTGGTGACCGGTGCGATCCACATGGAAGAGAAATACACGCTACGGGAAGTGACGATGACCAGCGGAACCCACAAGACACCGGAGGCGACTGTCCAGTTGGAATGTGATGGGAAGGTTCAGGAAGGGACAGGGCAGGGGGATGGACCAGTCGAGGCAATTTTTCGAGTGATCCAAAAATTGACCGGTTTTGCCGGAACCCTCAAGAAATTTTCGATCAATGCGGTAACCGGAGGGGCCGATGCCCAAGGAGAGGTGATGGTCGTCATTGAGCAGGAAGGGCGCGAAGTGCGCGGGATTGGCTCCCATACCGATATCGTCGTTGCTTCCGCTCAAGCCTACATCAATGCCCTGAATCGTTTGGAGATGGCGAGCCAGGATGTCCGTGCGCCGGTTGGAAAGGTATGAGCGGGAAAGCCTTAAAAATACTGGTTTTGCCGGGGGATGGGATTGGGCCCGAGGTGACGCGGGAGGCGATCCGTGTTCTTGAGTGGACTGCCCAGAGAGAAGGGGCGAACCTGGAGCTGGAAGAGGCCGCCATCGGTGGAACTTGTCTCGAGGCTCATGGGGTACCGTTGCAAGAAGAGACCTTAGCGAAGGGACGCGGGGCGGACGCCGTCTTGCTCGGGGCGGTCGGGGGACCACAGTGGGATAACCTGCCGCATGAAAAACGCCCGGAGCAGGCGTTACTCAAAATGCGATCCGGTTTGGAGCTCTTTGCTAATTTACGTCCCGCTAAAATTTTTGGGGCCCTGACGGAAAGTTCTACCCTTAAAATGGAAGTGATCGACGGCATCGATCTGATGGTCGTGCGTGAACTGACTGGAGGAATTTATTTCGGGCAGCCGCAAGGGGTTGAGTCGCGCGACGGTGAACGGGTTGGTTTCAACACCCTGGTTTATTCTGAATCGGAGATCCGTCGCGTGGCCGAACGGGCCTTTGAGATTGCAAGAGTCCGGCGCAATAAGGTGACTTCGGTTGACAAGGCCAACGTCCTTACCAGTTCGCAACTCTGGCGCGAAACTGTCACCGAGGTAGCCAAGAATTATTCCGATGTCGAACTCGATCACCTCTATGTTGATAACTGTGCGATGCAGTTGGTTCGCTATCCAGCGCAATTTGATGTTATTGTGACCGGCAATCTGTTCGGGGATATTTTAAGTGACGAGGCGGCGATGCTGACCGGTTCGATTGGGATGCTTCCTTCTGCCTCGATCGGGGCGCTGACGAATTCCTGGGAACGTCCGTTGGGTCTTTACGAACCGGTCCATGGTTCGGCCCCCGACATTGCGGGAGAAGGGAAAGCCAATCCGCTTGCCACCATCTTGTCGGTGGCGATGCTGTGGCGTTATTCGTGTGGCCAGGAGGGGGCGGCGCAGGCAATCGAGGCCGCGGTCGAAAAGGTACTCGCCGAGGGTCAGCGAACAGCCGATCTGGGGGGAGGGAGTGGCGCCGTTTCCACAGAAGAAATGGGAGAGGCCGTTCTGCGGGCCCTAGAAAACGCATGAAAAAGAAACAGTACAATGTGGCCGTTGTCGGAGCGACCGGGGTGGTGGGTCAGGCGATGCTTGAAACCCTGGAAAGCCGCTCTTTTCCAGTCGGTGAGCTTCGTCCGCTTGCCTCGGAACGGAGCCTGGGAAAGTCCATTCCATTTCAGAGAAAAGAGTGTCCCGTCGCTATCTTAGACGAAAAATCGTTTGCGGGAATTGATATCGCTCTCTTTTCGGCGGCGGGGACGATCAGTGAACGATTTGTCCCGATTGCCGCTCAGGCGGGAGCGGTTGTGATCGACAACACCAGTGCCTTTCGGATGAATCCGGAAGTTCCCCTCGTTGTTCCCGAAGTGAATGGGGAAGAGATTGCTCACTATACCCAGCGTGGCATTATCGCCAATCCGAATTGTTCGACGATTCAGATGGTGATGGTTTTGAAACCGCTCCATGAGGCAGCGACCCTCAAGCGGGTGGTGGTGGCGACTTATCAATCGACTTCCGGAGCCGGGCAACGTGCCATTCAAGAGCTGGCGGACCAAGTCCAGGCGCTCTTTAGCCAGCAAAAAATGGTTAAGGAAAAGTTCCCCCATCAGATTGCCTTTAATTGTCTCCCCCATATCGATGTTTTTTTGGACAATGGTTACACCAAGGAAGAGATGAAGATGATCTTGGAGGCGCGTCGCATTTTAGGGTTACCCGATCTTGCGATTACGGCAACCTGTGTGCGGGTGCCAGTTTTTCATTGTCATTCTGAAGCAGTCAATGTGGAGCTTGAAAAACCGCTTTCGGTGCCGCAGGCCCGGGAAGTTTTGGCGAAGATGCCGGGTGTGATTGTCGAAGACAATACGGAAAAAAATGAGTATCCTCTGGGAGTTGAAGTGGCGGGCAAAGACGAGGTTTACGTGGGGCGGATTCGGGCGGATGAATCGGTTTCGCATGGGCTCGACCTTTGGGTGGTGGCGGACAACCTACGCAAAGGGGCGGCGCTTAATGCCGTGCAAATTGCGGAAATCCTCATTGAAAAATATATTTAACGGTTTCTTAATAGGGACCCTAGTCTTTGCTTGGGCCAGCGTCGCGACGGCTTTTCCCGATACCGAGCGGGTGCCAGCGGATCCCAGCACTCTGACGGAACCTCCCCTTAATCTCTTTAATGATCAGCCGACCGATTTCGTCATCACTTCCGATGGCCGTTATATCTTTTTTGCCTTCGGCGATGAAATTGAACGGGTCGATCTCTTCAGCTGGGAACTGACGGATGATCAGGTTCCCGACCTCAATGATACTTCTAGCGATGCGGACACCGCAGATGAGGCGGGGGAATTTGAGGGATTGGCGATTCGAGGGAGCCGTCTTTATGCCACCCAGGATGATGGGGACCTCGTCATCATCGATCTCGACGACATTACCGATGACGAGCCGGATGTCGTCAAGATCAGCGACGGAGAACTGGGCCTGATCGTAGCCGATCCGGATTCTTCTTCCACGGATGACCAGCTCTACATCGCGGACGTTCATAATAAACAGGTCCACGTTTTTGACATCAGTGACAATGAGGTGACGATTGAAGGGATCCCGCTGACCAGTGGGGGGGGCAACTTGGAGCCAGGAGACCTTGAATTTGCTGCCCTTGATGATCAGAATGACAAACTTTTTGTGGCGACAGATGGTGGCGTTCTTTTTGTGATTACAGAAGGGGGAACTTCCGCGACAGCAATCGATATTGATTCAGCCAATGAGAATGACTTGGTATCGCTCGCTGTTTCTCCGAATCAAGAGCTCCTCTTTGTCCTCGACGACACCGCCAAGGAAATCCATATCTTCACGACCAGCGACAATAACGCCGTGCTACTTTCAGATGTCCCGATCGATATGAGTACGGCCAACGGCGACCTGTGGGATATTACGATCACCACCGTTGAAGATACCGACGATGTCTATGCCTTTATCGGCGGGAGCGAAGGGGTCAGCATTATTGATCTCGATATTGCTTCGGACACGCTCGCCGATTTTCTCTTTGTCGATATGGGTACAGATGGGGATGATAACGATGAGCCGTTCGAGCTTGCCGGCGGTCGAATCGCCAACCGCATCTTTGCGCCTTTGGATAATTACATTCTGACGGTCAATACCGATACGACCCTCTCCGTGATTACCGAAAATCCCTTTGTGACGATTACTGCTAATTCTCTGACTGGGACGCTGGGGGCGGGAGGGGATTTTACACTTACTTTTGAGGCGGATGTGGCCGGGACCTATAGCGTCCGGGTGGGAGGGGATCTTGATTCTCTTGGAACCGAGGTCGATTCTGGCACGGTTCCGACCGCCAATACTGCCGTGACGACCAGTACGATCGACTATGATAGCAACAGCAGCGTCTTCGATGAGGGGGAGAATGAGATCTTTGTCCTGGTGACCGATGGTTCCGATGGCGATCTGCGGGGGCATGACATGGAGGCGATTACAGTCGATACCCCGCCTCCCCAGGTGACCCTCGATTCGACCGGTTTTGGGAATGGGCGTGCCTATCTCGACTTTGAACGTCTCGATGTCTCGGATGTCGAGACCTATAACTTATATGCGGAAACGACATCGACGGCCGTGCTCGATGCTGCGGCTGCGATTCGGGCAACCGTTTCGCAGCCCGCCTCTTCGACTGCGATTGTAGAAGGGGTGATTCCCAGTCTCACCAACGGCCAGACTTACTTTCTGGCGGTCGAAGCGGTTGATGCGAATGATAATGTCGGCCCACGGAATGGGACCTTGCCGAATGGGAGTCTAGCGGTGGCGACACCGCAGGTGACGGTGGGGTTGTCGGGGGCGTCGGGGGAAACGGGGTGCCAACTCATCCAAAATGCAGCGCAGAAGTCATCTTCCGTGTGGTCACTGGCTGTAGCTTTCTTGTTGTTAGTGTTGGGGCGGGTTTTGTTAGGACTGGTCTCAAAAGTGCCGGGACCCGGGGTGGCGTCGATGGGTCGGATGCCCCCGAGGCCTTCAGTCCGAGGGGGGATGGGCCCCATCGGCGACAGGACCCCATGGGTGGCACTTTTGGGATTGATCCTGTTTATCATCCTTTTTTTTAACCCTGGATTGGCTTTTGCTAAAGAGGCAAGCCCCCAGTGGTGGACCTTTGAATTTAAAGTCGGTGAATTGATTCCAATCGATGATACGACCGATTCTTTTCTCACCACCTGTTGTAACGAACGCTTCGAAATGGAATTTGGTTTTCTCTACGACTCTAAGTATGGTTTTGAGATTGGGGTTGGTTTTCTGAACGAAGGAAGGCGGGCGATCGGTTCGGTTTCCGGAGGGGCCAGTCAGGACCGCTTTAATTTTACACTGATCCCGATCCAAAACAATATTACCTTCCGCGCTGATTTTAAGGAAAACCAATTGTTTGTTCCCTATGTGAAATTCGGTCCTGATTACTGGATTTTTCGAGAGAATCTCCAGGGAGATGTCACCAGTGGAGTAAAATTTGGTCTTCATGGGACGGCGGGGGTGCAGATCCTATTAGAATTTGGGGATGAAGGGACCGCCATGGAGCTAAACTGGGGGGTCAACGATGTCTACCTGACACTGGAGGGGGAATACGCTTACGTCAATGGTTTCGGCGGGACCGGGCTCGACCTTTCCGGCTGGCTCATCTCCGCAGGGATCCTCTTCGAATTCTAAGCTGTTTGTCATCCTGAGCGAGCAACGCGAGCGAAGGATCTCTCTCATTATATTTTAGATCCTTCGTCGCTAGGCTTCTCAGGATGACAGATAAAAGAGAGTTAAAGTGAAAAATCGCTACAAGCTAACGATCGCCTATGAGGGTACCCCCTACGTCGGGTGGCAGTTCCAAAAAAATGGCCTTTCAATCCAGCAGGTCTTAGAAGAAACTTTTCATAAAATTGTAGGTCAAAAAATTCGGCCGGCCGGGGCAGGGCGAACAGATTCCGGGGTCCATGCGGTGGGTCAGGTGGCGCACGCAGAGCTTGCCTGGGACCATTCGGCCGAAGATCTACAGAAGGCTCTCAATAGCTTTCTTCCCGAAGAAATTCGAATCGTTGCACTAGAGACTGTCCCCAACACCTTTCATGCCCAAAGGGATGCCCAGCAGAAGTGGTACCGTTATGTCGTTCATCAAGGAAAGATTCCCCTAATCTTTGAACGAGACCGCGCCTGGTCGCTCTATCACCCCTTGAATCTAACTGCGATGAAGAAGGGGGCCCAGGCTTTAGAGGGAAGGCATGACTTTGCGAGTTTTCAGGGAGCGGGGAGCTCCGTCAAGACGACGGTGCGGCGATTGAATAAAATAGACATATTCAAAGAGGAGTACACGGGTTGGCCCTACATGGGGCGGGTCCTGTCACAGCGAAGACCTTCCGTCAGGGGCTACCCCGCAAGGGGGCAGCCCGCCGAAAGGCATCGCCGCGCCACCCGCTCACAGAGTCAAACTTACTTTATATTTGATTTTCTGGGCGAAGGATTCTTAAGGCAGATGGTCCGCAATCTCGTAGGATCGCTCGTTGAAGTGGGACAGGGAAAGATGAGTGTTTCTGATCTGAAGAAAGTTCTGGCGGCCAAGGATAGAAAAAAGGCGGGGTGCTGTGCCCCGCCGCAAGGTCTCTACCTAATGAAGGTTTATTACGAGTAGATTATGGGGTTTCTTCCTCTTCTGTAGCTTCTTCCGAGGCGGCGGTGTTGCTGCTATAGTCGCTCACGTTGCCCGGGCCGTTCCAGTCGAGGTTACCATTCCAGGCATCGCTGCGGTTCCCCAGGACCATCGCAAAGAGATCCCGGATCTTGATGCTGATCATGTCGAGCTCACCGGCAAGAATCCAGTCATCAATCTGGGCACGTGCCTCAACGGCAGTATCGGGATCAAGCCCCATCTCTTGCAGTTCATCCATCATTTTACCGGCCGCAATCATTTCATCCAGGGCGCTATCCACATTATTATCAACAAAGTTGCCGTCTTCATTTTCGCGGGCGATATTGGTCAAATCCCAGCCGCCGCCGCCGTCAATGGAGTTGTCTTCACCAGCGGCCACCAAGAAGTCGTCACCGGCTCCCCCGTCGAGGGTGTCGGCTCCATAGCCACCGTCGATTACATCGTGACCCGTACCACCGATGAGGATATCCGCCTCAGAGGAACCTTGGATGACGTCGTGGCCGTCTCCCCCATCGATGTATGCGCCATGTTCGCCGGCCAGAATAATATCATTACCACCCCCCGCTTCAACGTGGTCGTATTGGACCGAGGGGTCGCCAGAGCCAACGTAGCCCGATAATTCGATCAAAGAACTGCCGACCCCATCAACGACGTGGGCGTAGTTGGAGTCTAATTGAGCAAAGGAGATCTTTTGTCCTCCCCAACTATAGCCCTGTTCGGCATAGCCTAAGGGGTCATTCAATCCAGCAGCCAAATGAAAAACAGTGGTCGTTCCATTGACGTCCGTGTTCCCGTAAGTGATTCCGTTACGGATAACCAGCTTGCGACGGACGATGCCGGAGCTGTCTTTGAGTTCGACAATCAGATTAAGTCCTTCTTCCTTGACGACAACCTCTTTGACAACCAGGCCATCGACCGTTTCTGGGATGTAGAGATGGAGCTCTTCGCCACCATCGAGCATCTGGTATTCTTCGACTAAGTATTGACTACCCGCTTCCCCTTCGAGGTAAACGCCCCCATCTTCCTCGGAAATCGCTTCCAGTCGTGAAGAGCTTTCTCCTAATGAATTTCTTCCAAGCTCTTCCACGATCCAAATATTTTCCGCCCCATCCGATTGTGGTTCGGGGGCCTCATCGCTGATCGACGTCGTGACATTGTAATCATATCCGTACTGTGAGCCCCCATCTTGACTGTCATGTTCGGTCTGAGCCGGAGCAAAGCCATTGTCCTTCGCGACAAAGACACCAGAGGCGTAGGTGTGTTGACCGTCGACAATCTGGGTCGCCCCTCGAATTACCTGCTGAGGGACATTATGATAAACAAGAGTATCGTTGTTGCCGGTCAGCCCCTGCAGATAGACTCGGCGTAAAGTCCCCTTTTCGATAACAATCTTGGTGTATTCTCCTTCGGGACTCTTGTGATAGATGACCAAATCGTCTCCGTCGACCGTCACGACATACTGTCCTTCACCGTTCAGGACAACATCTTCGTAGGTGTTGTCATTGCCGAGCTCGGCTCCAATGGTCCGGATCTCGTCACCATCGTAGACATGCCCCTCTAAATCGGCGATTACCTCATTCTTGTCGAGTTCAGGAATCTCTTCATCTTCCTCGACATCGCCACCATCTTGAATGCCGATATTGCCACCAGCATCCTGGGCTCCCATGGCTCCAGTCGTTCCAACCGATTCCGTTTCGACATCACTATCAGATTCTTCGTCGGCTTCTTCACTGCCACCCAGGTTCACCGGAACGGCATCGTCAGAAGGTTGGGGTCCCACAACGGGAGGAATATCGTCTCCACCACCTGTATCGCTCGATCCACCCACGTCATCCGAGTCACTACCAATTCCTCCGATTGTGGAGCCACTTCCGCCTGAGGCGGCTGGTCCATTGACCGGAACACCTAGCTGAGCCGCCGCTTCGGCCGCTTCATCGGCAAAGACGACTCCATCAGAAATGCTTCCCGTGCTTGCGTAATTAGTGGCGTCGACAGGGAGACCACCATTATTCTTCATCGCGTCTTCAACAAGATCACTGATTCCATCCCCATCGGTATCGATTCGGTAGACATCGGTTCCAATCGATTGTTCATATTCATTGGTCAGACCGTCGCCGTCCCAGTCATTGGCGGTGCCGTAAGATTGCTGCGTTAGCTCTTCTTCCCGCATCTCCAGTGTGCCACTCAGTTCGCTGATCTCAACTTGAATATCAAGGTGCAGGTGGCGCGCCTCATCAACGACTTCTTGGAGGGCGATTCGTTCATCGGGGGTGAGTTCCCCGTTGTCTAAAATATATTGGAGTTCTTCGAGATACGCCTCTAGGTCTTCTAGTTCCATCTCCTTGTCCAGGAGTTGGTGGCGAAGATCGTTCACCTCCTGCTCAAGGGCCTCTTGTCCTGGAGGAGGGGGGACATCTTCGGAAGGGGACTGAATCGACAGATTCTGCGAGGCATAGGCCTCGGCGGCCGGGTTGTGGATCTCGGTGCTGCCGGTCGTCGACTGCTGGTTCGTCACTCCGTCGGTGGCATTCTGCGTCTGCGTTGCCGCCTGGGTCCCGAAGTTGTTAGTTGCATGAATAGACATAATCTTCTTCTCTCGGCTGATAATACTGCAAGCCCTGTGCCAGGATGCCATTTTCAGCCCCAAATCTAATTTACTTATAACTTATTGAAATTATTATGTATTTTAGTTAAACCACAGAGGGGCAGGGGGTGGGCAGGGGGGTCTCAAGGAGGCAAATGGGGTCCCCACCCCCCGATCGGGAACCCAAATCCCCCTCCCTGTTGCCCTTTCGCCCCCCATCCTCACATCCTTCCTCCAGAACCCAAGGGGACTTCCTCTGGGGAGGGTATGTATTTCTGAAGACAACAGACCAGGTTTCCTTCGCAGGGGTATTCCGAAACTCTTTGTCATCCTGAGCGAAGCGAAGGATCTCTCATCTGATGGTGAGATCCTTCGGTCGTTTCACTCCCTCAGAATGACAAATAGGGGGAAGGCTTGTTGCCAGGTGCGGAGCTAAAGGAATCCTGGATTGTTGCCCTAGGTCCCTTCGTCCCACGAAGAGAGATACTTTTTCTGTTCGGGGGTCAATTCATCGATGTGAATCCCAAGCCCCTGCAGTTTGAGGCGGGCGATCTCCTGATCGATTTCGGTCGGGACGTCATAGACCTTCTGTTCTAAGCTCTGCGCATTTTGTACTATATATTCAGCACAGAGGGCCTGGTTGGCAAAGCTCATGTCCATGACACTGGAAGGGTGTCCTTCGGCGGCGGCCAGATTGATCAGACGCCCCTCTCCAAGCAGGTAGACGTGATTACCATTCGACAACGTATATTCGGTGACGTACTCGCGCACTTGGCGTTTATTGGTGGCCTGTTTTTCGAGTCCTTCAACATCAATTTCGACATTAAAATGCCCCGAATTAGCAACGATCGCCCCTTCTTTCATTAAGGCGAAATGTTCCGTGGCAATCACATGCTTGTCACCGGTGACGGAGCAGAAAAAATCACCAAGAGGGGCCGCTTGATTCATTGGCATTACTTCGTGGCCATCCATCGCTGCCTCCAGGGCACGCAGTGGGTCGACCTCACAGACGATCACCTTGGCCCCCATGCCGCGGGCCCGCATCGCTACCCCTCGCCCACACCAGCCGTAACCAATGACGACAAAATAACTACCGGCGAGCAAGCGGTTCGTTGATCGAATGATGCCATCGATTGTGGACTGCCCGGTTCCGTAGCGGTTGTCGAAGAAGTGCTTGGTCATTGCATTATTGACGGCGACGATTGGGTATTTCAGGACCCCATCTTCTTGCATGCTCCGGAGTCGGATGACGCCAGTCGTGGTTTCTTCGGTTCCACCGATAATTTCTTCTAAAACGTCATCTCGGTTCTGATGGATTGTGGAAACCAGATCCGCTCCATCGTCCATCGTAATGTGGGGCTTGAAATCAAGCGTATCATTGATGTGTTGGTAATAGGTTTCGTTGTTTTCTCCCTTGATTGCGAAGACCGGAATGTCGTGATGCACGACTAAGGTAGAGGCCAAGTCGTCTTGAGTTGAAAGGGGATTGGAAGCGCAAAGGACCACTTCGGCGCCTCCTGCCTTCAGGGCGACCATCAGGTTGCCCGTTTCGGTTGTGACGTGCAGGCAGGCGCCAATTCGGATTCCCTTCAGGGGTTTTTCGCTGGCGAAGCGTTCCTGGATCTCGTGGAGGACCGGCATACTTTGTCCCGCCCATTCGAGTCGCAGTCGCCCCTCTTCGGCTAATTGAGGATCTTTAATATCGCATTTAACGCTCATTGGTTTTATTTCCTTTCGTTTGCGTTGGGGAAAACTAACGGTTCGCAGCCGATTGTGGAGCCTGGGCCAATTCATTCAGCCGATCGACTCGATCTAGATTTTCCCAAGTAAATCCTGGTTCGTTTCGCCCAAAGTGACCGTAACTGGCGGTTTGACGGTAGATGGGGCGGAGCAGGTTAAGGCTGGAAATGATTCCCGCCGGTGAGAGGTCCCAGATTTCTCGGACCAATGAAAGAATCGCTTCATCCGGCAGCGTTCCCGTTCCATCGGTATCGATCAAAATCGAGACCGGTTCTGGATAACCAATGGCATAGGCGAGTTGTACCTCGCAACGCTGGGCGAGACTCGCGGCGACGACGTTCTTGGCAACGTGACGCGCGGCATACGAGGCAGAACGGTCGACTTTCGACGGATCTTTACCCGAGAAGGCTCCGCCACCATGACTTCCGTGGCCGCCATAGGTATCGACAATAATCTTTCGGCCGGTCAGGCCACAGTCACCATGCGGCCCTCCCATGACAAAGCGGCCAGTCGGGTTGATTAGAATGCGAGTCTTGTCATCGATCATTTCCGAAGGGACCGCTGGCTTGATCACACTTTCTCGGATCCCTTCTTCCAACGTCTGTCGTTCCACGTCTGGGGTGTGTTGGGTGGAAATAACGATCGTATCGATTCGCTTGGGCCGGTTGCCGACATATTCGATGGTGACTTGTGACTTTCCATCCGGGCGCAAAAAATTGAGTTCACCCTGCTTGCGAGCCGTAGCTAGCTGGTGGGTGAGATGATGGGCAAAGACGAGCGGCATCGGCATGTACTCAGGAGTTTCATTGGTGGCGTAACCAAACATTAGGCCCTGATCTCCCGCTCCCTGGGCCGTAAAAAGACCAGCCCCTTCGGAGACTCCCTGTGAGATATCGGGAGATTGCTGGTGAACCTTGCAAATGACTTCACAGCTATCGGCATCAAAGCCGATCTCTGGATCGGTATAACCAATGTCGCGGATGACCTGGCGGGCCGTTTTTTCATAGTCGATCTCTGCCTGGGTGGTGATCTCACCAGCCATCACGCAGAGGTCCGTTGTGACCAGGGTTTCGCAGGCGACCCGGCTTTTCGGGTCCCCCGTCAGGGCCGCATCCAGGATGGCATCGGAGACCTGGTCCGAGACCTTGTCGGGATGTCCCTCGGTGACCGACTCGGAAGTAAAGAGGTAATCTTTCATAGTCGCTCGTGCTTAACGGGCGGGTCAGGCCAAGTCAAGCCCTATCAAAATCACTTGAATTTGTTGAAGAGACTCTTGACCTCGGTGCCCGTTTTGCACTGCAGGGCCTGTTCTACTAGATCGTTTGCTTTACGAAAGGTGAGTTCGCGGAGCTTCCGTTTCACCTGCGGGATCGAGAGAGGGTTCATCGAGAGTTCATTGAGCCCTAGCCCTAAGAGGAAGGGAAAAAAGTTGGCTTCTCCCGCCAGCTCGCCGCACAAACTGACTTCGACATTTCGGCTCTTGGCGGCATCGACGATTTGCTTGAGCAGGCGGAGGATAGAAGGGTGGTAAGGGTCGTAGAGATCAGCAACCTGATCATTGGCCCGATCGACCGCCAACGTGTACTGGACTAGGTCGTTGGTTCCGATGCTCAGAAAATCAACTTCAGCGGCGAAGACATCGGCCAAGATCGCAGCCGCCGGAGTTTCGACCATCGCACCGATTTCAATCGAGTCAGCGACCCGTACTTTCTTTTTGAGCAGTTCCGCGCGAATTTCCGCCACGATTTCCTTGGATTCGCGGATTTCGTCTAGGGTGGTGATCATCGGAAACATGATCTTGAGGTGGCCGTACGGGGAGGCGCGCAGCAAGGCGCGAATCTGGTCTGTGAAGACTTCTTTTTCATGCAGACAATAACGAATCGAACGCAATCCTAGAGCTGGGTTGGCTCCGTCGGTGTAAGGGGTGCTGGTGAGGCTCTTTTCAGCACCAATATCGAGTGTCCGGATTGTAACCTGATGTGGCCTCATTTTGCTTAAGATTTTTTTGTAATTCTGAAACTGCTCTTGTTCTGAAGGAAAACGTTGTTGGCGCAAGTACAGTGTTTCGGAACGATACAGTCCAATCCCCTCTGCTCCATAGGCCTTGATCGTTGGAATTTCTTCGATCAGTTCCATGTTGGCGACTAATCGCAACGGAAAATCATCTTTGGTGGCCGAGGGTAGCTTGACATCTTTGAGGAGCACTTTCCTTAGATGTTGCTCCTTGCGACGCAAGGTTTGGTATTTCTTAATATCGGCCGCTTTTGGGTTGGTGATAACAACGCCAGCCTCGCCGTCGATAATCAGGGGAGTTTCTTCCGCGATCAGGTCCATGATGGAATCGATACCGACAATGGCAGGAATTTCCAGGGCGCGGGCCATGATCGCCGTGTGAGTCGTG
>CAZXZM010000033.1:0-12934 GCA_964645365.1 uncultured Pseudomonadota bacterium
GCCTGGCCCCCGCTGAGGTCTTACGCAACGGACTGACCGCCCTGCAAAAAGGATTGGCCCCGGTCATGGTCACCTGGAATCCGGACCACTTCATCATTGAGGTCGCCGACCAAAAAAGACGCTTTAATCTACCGCGCAATTTAAGCTTTGGAGACTTTCCCACTCTGCTCGGTCACGTTGCCGATTTTATCCAAACTCAGGACCCCACCCTACTCGACCCTGCCACCGACGAAAAAAATCTGGAGTACCTCCTACTAAGCGGCACGATCTCTGCTCTCGATGCCCACAGTAATTTTTTGATCCCCCAGATTTATTCGGAATTCAAGATCGGAACCAAGGGAAACTTTGGCGGAATTGGCATCGCGATCGGCATTCGCGACGGTCATCTCACAGTGATTGCCCCCCTCGAGGGAACTCCTGCCGATCGAGCCGGACTGAAGTCCAAAGATCGGATCGTTCAAATCGGTGATGAACGAACCATTAATATGTCGCTCACCGAAGCGGTGGAACGGTTGCGAGGCAAGATTGGCACAAAGGTTTCTTTGATGATCGAACGGGAGGGACTCGATACCCCTCTCTCCTTCACCATCCGTCGTGCTCTGATCAAAATCGACTCGGTGAAGGCAGAACGACTGACCGATAAAGTTTTGCTCGTTAAAATCAAAAACTTTCAAGAAGACACCACATCCGAAATGTACCGCCAACTCCGCGAACTCAGTCATGACTTGGATGAACTCAATGGAATTGTCCTCGATATGCGCAACAATCCGGGAGGGCTTTTAAATCAAGCGGTCGCCGTTGCCGACGCCTTCTTGGCAGGAGGCATTATTGTTTCAACGGTCGGCTTTAATGATCAACTCGATGAGAAAGACTACGCACGCAAAAACAACCCCTATGAAGATGTCCCTTTGATCGTCTTGGTCAATGAAGGAAGTGCCTCCGCTTCTGAAATTGTCGCAGGAGCCCTCCAATTACATAACCGAGCATTCGTGATTGGCAATCAAACCTTTGGCAAAGGAACGGTCCAAACGATCTATGATCTCAAGGATGGCTCGGCCATCAAATTAACAATTGCAAAATATCTGGCGGCCGGCACTGAAGACGTTCAGGCCTTCGGCATCGTCCCCGATGTCACGTTGGTCCCTGTCCGGATTGGTGAAAAGAGAATCGATCTCGTCGAAGACGAGAAGACACGGGAACAAGATCTGGATAAGCCGCTCATCGAGGGGGGAGATACTGCCGAAGTGCGGGAGCCGGCCTTTAAACTCAAATACTTGGGCACCGAGGAAGAGGAAGAAAACATCACGGGCACTGTGAAGTTAGAACATGACTATCCGGTCGAGTTAGCGCGACAAATTCTCACGCAGCGGAGCGCTTTTTCTCGCGAGGCCTGGCTGCAAGAAATCAAGCCTCTCATGGAGCAGGCAGCCGCCGCACAGGAGGAGCGAGTCGTCGAAAAATTAGCGACTCGGGAAATTGATTGGTCGCTGGGAAAGGCAACCGGCAAGCCGTCCGCGCAAGTTCGTTTTTGGATCACGCATGAAGAAAAAACCGTTGCGAAGATCGAAGGCGGTCAAGAAATCAAACTCCACGTGGAAGTCCAAAATACCGGTGATGCCCCTTTCTACCGCCTGCTCGCAATCAGCCGCAGTGACAATCCCTTTCTTAATGAATTAGAATTTCCGCTCGGCAAAATTGAGGCGGGGAACGCCAAGAGTTATGCCGTACCGGTCACTGTTCCGGCGGCAATCGTTTCGCGACAGGAACCCCTCTCCTTGCGATTTCAGGAAGCCTTCGGCCGTCATCCTGCAAAACAAAACTATCCTATTCTCTCTCAAGCACCTCCCCTGCCTCGCTTTGCCTATCGTTGGCATTTTGGAAAAGATTATTCTTCCCTGATCGCCGGGGAGGATATCCCACTCATTATTGAGGTGGAAAACATCGGTACAGGAACCAGCGAAAAACCGGTCGTGAATTTAGTCAATTTAGAAGGGGACCAAGTTTATCTGACACAAGGACGCGCTCGACTTGATCCGATCCCGCCGGGAAAAACAGGTCAGGCAAAATTAATTGTCCGCCTACAAAAAGAATATAAGGCCAACACCGCTCGTTTCAATCTATCGATCGAAGATCACCATACTGCCGATTTTCTGCGGGATAAATTGACGCTCGCTGTCGGTTCCGACACCCATAATCCACCCGCCAATACCCTACAACGCCCTCCGACCATCGAACTGTCACTGCCGGAATCCCCCTACTGGTCCCAAGAGAACGAATACACCTTCGAAGGGATCGTCCGCGATAACGAAGAGGTGAAGCAAGTTTATGTATTTGTTAAGGCCGACAAGGTATTTTACCAAGCCTCTTCCCCGTCCACACCGACGACCCTCCCACTTACGGTCACTGTTTCTTTGCAGCCGGGTGAAAATCGCATCACCGTATTTGCAGAAGACAATTCCGAGCTTCTCTCGCGCGAGTCCTGGGTCGTTTGGAAGCCGGAAAATTTATGAAAATTTTTGCTGGGTCGAAAGCAGCCGCCGGACACCTGCGTAAACCCTGTCTGACCTTAGGGGTCTTCGATGGAGTCCATCGAGGACATCGCCACATCTTTCAAAAATGCCTGCGCCAGGCGCGCCGTCTCAAGCAACCGGCCGCTGTCTATACCTTTGATCCCCATCCCGTTTCAGTTCTCACGCCAACGGCCCGACCTCCCCTGATTACAACGGCAGCCCAAAAAGAGGCCTTGATTCATCAATGTGGTTTTCAAGCGATGATCGTCGAACGCTTCAATAAACGTTTTAGTCAACTGACCCCGGAAACTTTTTTTAAAAAAATATTGGTCGACCGTCTTCAGGCCGCCGCTATCTATGTCGGTTACGATTTCACCTTTGGGGTTCACCGCAGCGGAACTACAGAACAACTTAAAAGGCTTGGAGAAGAACAGAACGTTGAAGTCCACGTAGTGGAGGCCTTCCTGCTGGACGAATGCCTCGTCTCTAGTTCGGAAATTCGCAAAAAGATTCAAAAGGGGGAGATTGAACCGGCCAACCAATTGCTCGGTCGACCCTATGCCCTCGAGGGAAAGATCGTACAGGGAGAAGGGGTCGGTACCGAAATCGGAATCCCCACCCTCAACCTAAAGAGTGACAATGAACTCTTTCCTCCTCCGGGTGTCTATGTCACCCATGCCCTCCTGAAAGGAAAACGTTATCGAAGCGTCACCAACATCGGGACCCGCCCCACTTTTCAGGGGAAGAAAATGACGGTTGAATCGCACCTGCTTCGCTTTCGACAACAAGTCACCCCACAAAAAATGCAACTTGAATTCTTAGACCGGCTCCGTGATGAAACCCGCTTTGCCGACGCCGGCGCATTGGTCCATCAGATTCACCAAGACATCAAACAAGCGGAGCTCTTTTTTCGGAAGGGAGTGGAATAATGATTCCACTCTACGGAATTGTCGGTGATCCGATCGCTCACTCCCTGTCCCCACGGATGCAAAACGCCGCCTTTGAGGCGGCGGGTCTGGAGGCTCTTTATCTTCCTTTCCACGTCCGATCCGGAGACCTCACTGATTTTATTCAAGCGGCCCGGCAGTGGCCCTTGCAAGGCTTCAACATCACTGTACCACACAAACAAAAGATGCTTGAGCTGGTCGATGAGGTTTCGGAAGAAGCCCGGGTCATTGGTGCGGTCAATTGTGTCGTTCGCGAAAAAGAAAAGCTAACAGGATACAATACCGACGCCCCCGGTTATCTGGAGGCGTTGACGAAAGGGGCCGATTGGGAACCGGATGGAAAAACGATTACCGTTTTAGGAGCGGGAGGCGCGGCCCGTGCAGTTGTCTACGCCCTTTTGTCTCATCAAGCGGAAAAGATTTTTCTCATCAATCGCACCTTAGAAAAGGGGGAAGCGTTGGCCGCTGATTTTAACAAAATCTTCCCGGGAAAAATCACCCCCCTCCCTTGGGACAACGTCAATTTAGAAACCGCCCTTTCTGAATCGCATCTACTCACCAATGCGACATCGGTGGGACTCAAAGGAAATGAATTTTCAGACCTGCCACTCGCGGTGCTTCCGAAAACGAGCCTGGTTTCTGATCTCGTCTACGGATCCGAAGAAACGTCACTCGTGAAGGGAGCGCGAGCTGCCGGACTCACCGCTCACGGGGGGTTTGATATGCTTCTGCATCAAGGGGTAGTCAGTTTCCGTCTTTGGACCGGGGTCGAACCAGATGTGAAAGTAATGAGAAGGGCGATTACAGAGACTGGCTAGACAGCCATCTGTTGCTGTTGCCAGGCATCAAAACCGAACAAGTCTTCGTCGTCTCCATCGGAATCTTCGGCCCATTCGGCAACGAGGGAATCATCTTGTTGATCCGAATGATCCTCGTCCCGTTCACCGCCACCCTGGTGATCGGCACTGTCACGATGATCGGCAGCATTGCCGCGCGATGAAGTCCCATCAACGGTATAACCCGGGGTCGCCCTGGAAGAAGTGAAGACCCGGGCAATCAACCCACCCGGCAAGATCAAGGCGCGCTGGGAACCAGCCGCATAGCCGGACAGTCCTGTCACCGAAGCAACCTGAGATAGAATTACTGGATCTCGAGCGAGATCCCCTTCTTCGCCTCCACCCAAGGCGAAAGCAAACAAGCCTCCGCCAAGACCAATGCCGCCAAAACGACCAGCGGAACTCCGTGAACGGGAACCGGTCGCTATTGTCGCATCGACCTCTGCCGTCGCCTCGGCCTGAATCGGATTTTCAACACCACTCAATAGGGCCGGATTCGAAAAGGCGAGGACGACCGGATCATCCTGTCCCGCGAAGAACAAGAAGGCCCCGTCAGCACTCGTCCGAACCGGCAAAAGGGTTCCATTAAAATCAGTATCGACGGCAGAACCGGCGCTATCGGTTTCAATCAAGGGGGTGAGTCCATTCACCGAAACAATTGGAAAATCATTGGAGCCCTCGGTCAAGGCAAGGGGGCCATAGTCGGCGCTGATGGTCGCGAAGCCGACTGAAGGAGAGTCGGCACTCCCAAGCGTCAGCACAAAGGGCTGGTCGGCCGGAATATCGGGCGTCGTGGCACTGGCGAGCCCCATCGTTCCAACACTGCCAGCATCCTCCGCGCCGAAGGGAGCGTCATCGACGGAAGCGGATCCGACAAAACCAAAATTAAAAGAGGCCGCTTCAGCATCTACGCTGTCCCCTTCTGGGGTAACACTCGCAGTGCCCATCGTCCCTTCGTCTCCCTCCCAGATATAATCTCCTGCATCCCCTTCAACCGTTTCTGTGAATTCACCTTCGACCGCTTCGGAACCTTCTCCCCCGGCCGCAGCCTCAATTCCTTCTCCCTCGCCAAGGCCCTCACCAAAGCCATCGCCTTCATCCTCGGCGGTCATATAATATTCATCGCTGGAGACCCCTTCGTATTGCTCTTCGCCGCTCCCTGGCTCAACACCAAACTCTTCTTCGAGGGCCTGCTGAAGCTCTTCAACATCATCCGCCTCCATCATCCGCATCTGCATTTCTTGCGCCCCGGCATCATCCCCCTGAGCCACGCGATCATCCCAACCCGACAGCATGTCATAGAGCGCCTGACGCTCAGCCGGGGTGATCTCGCCATTTTCACAGGCCTGATCGATCCTTGCCAACAGATCCCCCATCGCGGGAAGACACATCTGGAGTTCTTGCTGTTCGGTCAGGACTTCGTTCATGCAATCCCGCAGCGATTCAAAGGTTTGGATTTCACATTCCCCATCGGCCGGCGGAACGTCCGAAACGGCAAAGCCCTCGGGGGGACCTTCCAACATCCGGGTCTCACCCTCAGCGTCATCTTCGACATACCACTGGCCATCTTCGGTCGTGTAATAACGTTGCATCCCATCAGGAGAAGTGAACATGAGGGGATCGCCGGCGGCGTTATATGTGACGTCTTCGGCCGCCCCTTGAATCTGGGCAGTCCAGCCACTGGCATCACCATCAAAAAGAGAACCGTTTTGAGTCGAACATTCTTCATCCCCATTGGCCAAATCAAGCGCCTCGCCCAGTTCGTCGCCATCGACATAACCGGTCTCGGAATCACAGGTCCCTGCCTCGTCAGCGACATCGACCTCGACCGGATCGTCGGGGCTGCAGACAAGGGCCTCGTCACAAAAATCCCCTTCTGGGAGGCTATCAACCATAAAACTGGAGTCGCCATCGTCCCCATAGAGCTCTCCCTCCAATGTCATGTAGTAATCGACACCACAGGAACTCTGAATCAGAATGTCGCCTTCACCGGCCATATTGTCCTAACTATTTGAAATTACTCATCATAAAAAACTCTTAAAACGCACCTCGGGCATATTTCTTTCCTATGCTCTATTATCGCCCGGGTCAACGGTCTAGTTGCTGGTTTTCCATGCGAAAACTCGAAAATATTTGCAAAAAATCGCAATAATTTCGGTGAGTTACAGAACGGCCTCCGGGTGAACTCTAACTCTTTGAAATTATTGATTTTATAGACGAGAAAGGCCGATTTCTGGTAGAATCGGTCCGTTGAGCACTCTCTATCAGGTTCAGCTGAACTCGGAGCAGCCCGCCCGAAAGAAGTACCGGAGCCATTTCCGACTCCATCCGGCGGCCGATGGGACCTATTTCTTGAGCGAGTACAGCTATCACCGCCTTGCCTCCCTCCTCCCCGGCACCTTTCGAATAAAACAGGCCTGGCGGGAGGCGGAAAAAACAATCGATCCAGTTTTCCCATTCGAAACGATTCTTCATGCCCTTCCCGCCGACGACGCAGTCGATGAGGTGCGGGCCTATGCGCTGGCGGCGGCCGACGGCAAGAAGATCCAGACCCCGGTCTATCTGGGACGAACCGAAGAAGACCTCCCCGACAGCTTTGTACTCGACCGCCCCGGGGGGCGCCGTCACTACCGCTGGCGGCTGACCGACAAGCCCCCCAAGGTAACCCAGCTGGAAGACAAACTCAAAAAGCTCCGGGCTCGGATGACCGACCCAGACACACGCTTTGCCCTCTCGCTCGGTGGCGGGGGCCTGCGCCTCTTTGCCCACGCGGCCGCCTTCAAAATATTAAACTTAATCGGACGCCCCTCGGAAATCGACGAAGTGTGGGGCTGTTCCGGAGGGGCGATCGCCGGACTCGTCTATTCGCTCGGGGTAAGCCCCCAAGCGATGGAACGGGAGGGATACGATCTTTACAACGAACGCTATGACCTCCTGCTCTCCCCTTCCAAAACTCAAGTCTTGAAAAACCTGGCGGTTGACCTGGCTCTCCCTTCAAACCCCTTTGCCCTCAAGGGTTTTATGGACATCCAAGAGACAATCCAAGAGATCGTCGCCCGCCTGGACAAGGAGAACAAACTAAAGCTCCCCTTCTACGCCATCGCCTACAACCTGCATAAAAAGCGAAACGAAGTCTTAACGCCCCTCAAGGTCCACAAAAGGGATTACGGTGATTTCATCCATACGGTCCCGGCGATTGACGCGGTACTGGCCTCGAGTTCAATTCCAATCCTCTACGTCCCACGCGTCATCAAGAAGGGGAAGAGTTCGTATGTCTATGTCGACGGAGGAACCGCCGAAGAGGTGCCTTTAGTCAGCGTCTACCGGAAATGGAATCTCGACCGACGAAAAGCGCTCACCGACAAAAAGAAACTCTTTGTCCTGGCGGTGAATCTATTTCCACAGGTCTCAGGCTGGAAAATCTTTCGGAACCGACTCTTTCGCCGCCTCCCCTTTGTCGATATCTTAAAGTGGTCTTCCCACCTAGCCGATCTGATGCGTCGCGCCCGAATCGAAGATCACCTACAAACCTTACGGGAAGATCCAAACGTGGAGGTCTGGGAACTGGTCTTGCCATTCAAGGGAGCGGGGGTGCTCGACCCGAAGACAATTCCGAAGGTCATCGCCAGCGCGCACAGCAATTTCGTAAAACAACTGCTCGCCTGGGAATCAGGAAAACCGACTAAATTTTAGTGTTGTTTGCGCGGAGGATCGTTAGCAGGCCGCGGATCCACCGGAGGGTTGTCCTTGAAGGTGGGTGACAGCTCCGCATTGATCTTTGCCCACTCCGGCGACTCGTCTTCCGTCGCAACGATCGCTTCGATCGGGCATTCCGGAAGGCAGGCCCCACAGTCGATACAGATCTCCGGATCGATAACCATAAAAACCTCTCCCTTATGGTCGCCCGGATAGATGCAGTTGACCGGACAAACATCGACACAGGTTGCGTAGCGCTCCCCGACACACTTTTCGATAATAACGTAGGACATGGAAGGATCCCTCCTGGATCGCTGACCGTTTTAGTTTGCGTTTTATTATGGCATCCGTTTTGATGAAGTCAATGATGCAACTTGACTTTTTTTCTATCCGAACGAAGATCTGTCGGCAATGAAATATTTTTACCTCGCCCTGGGCGTTCCTGTTTTAATGGGAACTGCCGCCATTTTTGAAAAACTGAGTCTGCGGGAGGCCTCGCCGCTTGGGGTCTTCACGCTCCGTTCGATTCTGATGACCGCCCTGCTGCTGATTATTTCTTTGGTCACCGCCGATTACCGTGAATACCCCCGCTATTCGGCAGCGACCTATCTCTGGATCGCGATCCCTGCCCTGCTGGCAACCGCCTTTCTGCTCCTCTATTTCACGGCCCTCAAGGGAGATCTGGCTTCACGCATTGTCCCGGTGGTAGCGACGGCACCGATCTTTACGCTGTTCTATGCGATTGCTTTTTTGGGAGAACCGATGAGCTGGAAACGACTCGGGGGGGCGGCCCTCATTGTTCTCGGTGTCTGGCTTGTAAAATGAAGAGAAGGATTCGATGAGCGATTCAGAAAAAAAATTACCGACGTTGAAAAGACGCAGCCGTGATGTAACCGACGGAGACAACCGCGCCCCGAATCGTGGGATGTTACGCGCGGTCGGCTTTGGGGATCAGGATTTTGAAAAACCGATCGTCGGGATCGCTAGCGCCGACAGTGACGTCACCCCCTGCAATATGCACCTCCACGAACTGGCCGAACAGGTCCGACGCGGAATCTACGAGGCGCACGGAGTCGCCCAGACTTTTGGAACGATCACCGTTTCCGATGGAATTGCAATGGGACATGAGGGAATGAAATTTTCGCTCGTCTCGCGGGAGGTGATCGCCGACTCAATCGAAGTGGTCGCCGGGGCCCAGCGCTTTGACGCCGTCATCGGGATCGGTGGCTGTGATAAAAATATGCCGGGGGCCGTGATGGCAATGTGTCGTCTGAATGTCCCGAGTCTCTTCGTTTATGGCGGTACGATTCTGCCGGGGAAAAGCGCCGAAGGAAAAGACATCGACATCGTCAGCATCTTTGAGGCGGTCGGACAGTACAAGGTTGGCGTCATTGACAAAGAAAAACTCCACGACATCGAATGTCACGCGATCCCCGGACCCGGTTCGTGCGGTGGGATGTATACCGCCAATACGATGGCTTCCGCGATCGAAACACTCGGTTTAAGTCTGCCGGGAAGTTCGTCACACCCGGCAGTCTCCGAAGAAAAGAAGGTGGACTGTCGCGCCACCGGCCCGGCGATTATGAATCTTTTGCAGCAAAATATCTGCCCCAAGGATATCCTGACGCGTCCGGCCTTTGAAAATGCAATGACGATCGTGATGGCACTCGGCGGTTCGACCAATGCTGTTCTGCATCTCATTGCGATTGCTCACGAAATCGGCATCACGCTGACCATCGATGACTTTGATGCGGTATCGCGTAAAGTCCCAACTCTGGCCGACCTGAAGCCCTCCGGTCGTTATGTCATGGCCGATCTCTATCAGGTCGGGGGAATTCCGGCGGTGCAAAAACTCTTGCTCGAAGCGGGCCTGCTGGATGGCAACTGTCTGACTGTCACGGGAAAAACACTCCAGGAAAATCTTGCCGACTTTCCGTCGCTCACTGACGGACAGAAAATCATCCGCCCGATCGATAACCCAATTTCCCCGCACGGACCGATGGCGATCCTCAAAGGAAACCTCGCACCGGAAGGAGCGGTCTATAAAACAAGTGGATTGAAAGTGACAACACTCGAGGGTCCCGCCCGCGTCTTTGACTGCGAAGAAGAGGCCTTTGCGGACATCACCTCAGGAAAAATCAAAAAGGGAGATGTCGTTATTATCCGTTACGAAGGGCCGAAGGGGGGACCGGGAATGCGCGAAATGCTCTCGGTCACCGGTGCCCTCGTGGGTGAAGGGCTGGCCGAAGAAGTGGCACTCATTACAGATGGCCGTTTTTCCGGCGGCAGCCACGGCTTTGTGATCGGCCATGTCGCCCCCGAAGCCCAGGTCGGCGGGGCAATCGCTATCGTGCAGGAGGGGGACACAATCCGAATCGATGCGGAAAATCGTCTCCTGGAAATTGCAATCAACGAAGAAGAGATTCAAGAAAGACTCAAGAGCTGGAAGGCCCCCGCCCCGAAATACCCCCGTGGTGTGATGGCCAAATATGTGAAGCTTGTCTCCTCCGCCGCCTGTGGGGCAGTCACTCACTAAGCAAGAGCTCCCCCGCTTCGCTCGCAGTGCAACTCAACCCCCTGTTGAGACGATAAATAAACCGGTATGGGTTGCGTTGTCTCCAGATTCTTGCTTGTGGCGCTCTTGCTGTTTCCCGTTTCGGCTCTTGCTGTTTCCCGTTTCGGCTCTTGCAGTAAAACTACCAACGGCAGCGACTTATACCATCCACAAGACAGCGCTTTATTGGTGCAACTCGCTTGATGAGGCCTGTCTCCAGCAGGCCAAAGAGATCATTGAGGAATGCAACCTCCTCTACAATCAACTTGAGCAAGAAGAAATCACTGCGGAAACAGTATGGGCGGGCATTAATAAACTCAGCGCCCTTAAAAAGATGCACCCCGCTCTACTCGGCAAAGATATCGCCTGGTTCTGTGTCGCACAGGCCGCCTTTCTCAAGAATCTCGGCTTTAAAAAGGGCCAGGGCCTGAATCTAAAATCGATCCAAGAACAAGTGGCAGCCATGACCGGTAATTTGGGAGGCCAGGTTATGGATACCGCGATACCGGATTGCGGTAACTCCGGCGAACTCCCTGAACCGGTCAACCTGTTCGGAAGCTGTGGACTTGGCACTTCTCCGGAAGGACTGAATATGGGGGGGTGATATTGACCCGAGTCCGGTCGCTGCGCGGGCAGCCGGGGGAGGAGGGGCTCCTCATTCCAAACTCAGAGTTTACCCAAACAAACCCCCGGCTACCTCCATGGACCTTGTGCGGGGGTGGACGCGCTGGTGGCGGCCTGTGGGGGGCTCAGCAATCCTGGTCAAGGCGGTCAAAGTGGGGGTGGGGGTCAGGGGCCTGGTCAGCAAGGAAACAGCGGTCAGCAGCCTGGTCAACAACCCAAAAATGAAAATAATGACCCAGAAAATCCACTTACTGGCCAATCCTCCTCAACGGGTGTCTGGGCAGGTGCGGGGGCCCGTATTTCTTTTCGTCCCGACCCCCATTTTGACGCGGAGATCTTTCCCGATGGCGTGGAACACGTGGGACAGGGAGTCTGTCCGGTCAATGAATGGCTGAGTGGGTGCATTGCAGGACTGGCAGCAAGTCCTGCGGCTAGCGAGATTTTTTGTGAAAATAAAACGATCGACCCAGTTGCAAGTGGCAACCCGAATCTACCGAGTGAACCAGGGGCTTTTTGTCAATGTGGGGGGGGAATGACGGGGGAGGCACAAAAAAATCTAAAGAGGGTGCCGCGTCATTTACAGGAGATATAGGGGAGGGTTCCCTGGGCTCCACTAAGTACAAAGGCTCAGCTTCGAAATTTGTCGAACTCCCCTGCTGTCCTTCTGAATGCCTCTCTTCGAGCTATTCCCTGATGAACTCGGCCTGTTGGAATTGTCGGTTTTGTTCGGGGGGCGGCGGCGCATCGTGGCACAAAGGAAAATCCGATCCGAAGGATCCCTGTAAAGGGATTGGAGAACCGATCTACTCAAAACTCTGTGGTGCCGTTGATCCCACTCCGATGGGAACTATTTACCAGCAGTCTAATTGAATCAGCTCTTCCGGTTCGTTCACAATAAAATCGGGTTCGGCTTCTTGGAGCTTATCCAAAGAGCCAAAACCGTAACTTACTCCACAGGTTATAATTTCTGCATTCTTGCCCGTCTGGATATCGATATCGGTATCACCAATGATTACCGTTTTATTGCGCGCCGCCGGTAACTTTTCCCAGACACGGAAGATCGGTTCCGGATGTGGCTTGCTCTCTTTGAAAGCATCCCGCCCAAAGACCGCTCCGAAATAACTTTGGAGATTCAGTCCTTCAATAATTGGATCCGTATATTTTTGTGGTTTGTTCGTAATCACCGCCATCTTTTTGTCCTGAAATTTTTCGAGCACTCTTTCCATGCCTGGAAAAAGACAGGTATGGTCCAGTAGGTGCTCCGTGTAGTGACGGTCGAAGATCGTGATCGCCTCCTGATAGAGATCCAGATGCTCTTCCCCGACAGCCCCACTGATAAGCGCTCGAACGCCGTAGCCGACATGGCGGTAAATTTCTTGATGGGGAATCGTGGGAATCTCTAAATCGGCCAGGGTCCAATTGACGCAATGGGCGATATCGAGTTTCGAATCGATAAGTGTTCCGTCGAGATCGAAGATGAGTAATTCAACGGGTTGCATCGGCGGCGACAAAACCATACCCCTCTTACGAAATCAACCTGGACAGCCGTTGTAGCCCGTGTTAGCCCTCACCCCCCGTGAGCATTACCTTTGTCTTCAATCTGTTTTTACTGCAAACCGGCTGCGGAATGTTAGCATTGTGCCTGTTTTTGCCGAAGGACAAGATCGATCGTCACTTTTTTAAGTCGATCTGTTTTTTTGCCCTCCTCTTTATTGCGGGGGGGTTGTTGTTGCGGTGGCTCTATCCCTTTCAATTGCCAACCTCCTT
>CAZXZM010000034.1:0-12238 GCA_964645365.1 uncultured Pseudomonadota bacterium
GATCAAGGCAAGATAAAGGGTCTGGCGCGAAATGCTGATAACGTAGGCTTCCATCACATATACCCCGTCAGGAGGGCTCTGGTAAGTATATGCCATCCATCAATAATCACAAAGAGGAGGAGCTTGAAGGGAAGCGAAATAGTGATCGGTGGAACCATAAACATCCCGAGGGCCAGTAAGACATTGGTCACAACGATATCGATAATCAGAAATGGGAGAAAGACGATAAAAGCGATCTGGAAGGCCTCCGTCAGCTCACTGATGACAAAGGCGGGGATCAGAACCATGAAGTCGTCTGGCCGCAAGGTATCGATTCCCTCACCAATCCCCTCCTTTTTATCCTTTTCTTCCTCCTCTCCTTCTTTCTCTTTTGCCGGTTCTGCCGGGATTTCTTCCGAGGCCACACGACCCATCATCTGCTGTCTCAGGTTATAAAAAAGTTTCTGCTCGCTTTTGTGGGCATGCTTGGCAAGAAAGGCGCGCATCGGCTCCTTCGCCTGCCCCATCCCCTTCAATAAAAGATTCATCGAGGCCTGGGACAACAGCGGCTGATTGGTCCCCTGCTTGATTGTGTCTTCAGTCGACCGATACATCTCTATCCCGACCGGCGTCATGATGTAGATCGTCATGATCAACGCCAGACCCGTGATAATCGGCGTGGGGGGAATCTGTTGGGTCCCCAATGCACTGCGGAGCATCGACAAGACCACCGTCAGTTTCACGAAGGAGGTGGTCATCATGGCAATGATCGGCAGAAGGACCAAGCCGAGCAGGACCATGATCAGGACTAGCGGTTGGCTCACTCCTTGCGGTGCCAGGCCAGGACCAGAACCGATCACCCGCTCCCCGGTCTCTTGGGCCAATACCGTCAAAGGAACAAGTAAGAAGGTAGCAAAGGTAACGAAGAAAGAGAAAATAGCGTGTGTCATCCTGAGCGAGCGTGAGCGAATCGAAGGATCTCTCTTTCTGGTGGCGAGATTCTTCGGTCGTTTCACTCCCTCAGAATGACAGCAGTGGGGACCCTCAGAATGACAGAGGGACCACCCGCCGCTTCCATTGCTAGCGCTATTACCGTTGCAAATCACTCTCATTGATCTCCGAAATTAGATTTACCTGTGCGTCTCCCACTCCGACCGCAAAGATCCGCTTGCCCACCTTCACGAGATGGATCGACTTCTTTGGTTCCAGGCGATGGATGTCGAGCAGTTCAAAATGGGTCGAGCCCCCCTTTCGGCGGGCCCGACTGTGGGGGCTTAAATACCGCATCAAGACAAAGGCGAGGATAACGATGATAACCAGCAGGGCTGCCATCTTGAGGAAGAGACCGGAAAAATCGAGGGGGGGAATTTCCTGAGTGGTCGGCGTTTCCGCTGCGACGGCTGCGAGCCACAGCCAAACAGTCATGGCGACTCCTTGAGGACCCGGATAATCCGAACCCCCAATCGCCCTTCTACTTCAACCAACTCACCGCGGGCAATCACCTTATCCTGGACCATCAGATCGACCCCGGCATCCAGACCGCGATCGAGCTCGACAATCTCCCCCTTCTTCATGGCCAGGAGGCTGGCCAGGGTCCCAGGCTTTTCTCCAATCACCACCCGTACCTGGACCGGAATGGCAGAGGCCAGCTCGGCTGGCCCCTTGAGCGAAACCTCCGGAGTTACCTGGGCCGCTTTTGTCGGTGATGGACGCTTGGCCGCTGGCTTGGCGGAAGGGGCCTTCTGAGCCGCCTTCACCGATCCCTTGCCGGGGGGTTGGTCCGCCGGAATATCAAAACGGGTTGGCTCCTCTGCCAGGATATCCTCCATCGAACTATCTAATTCCTGTAGGTATGGATCGGCCGCAGCATCAGGTTTGGCGGCCGGTTTTTTTGTCGGTGCGTCTTTTGCCATCAGCTAGGCCCCCCGATAAATCGCTTCCACTTCAAGGCGAGGAAGGGTCGCCTCCGCATTTTGTTGGATTGTTGCCCGCAACTTCGGTCCAGCCCCTTGACGCGGCAGGAGCATAACCTCCCCCTCGAAATGCCCCTCCTTGAAACGGGCGTGGGGTTGATCGACAAGTAAAATATCCCCCGCCTCAAGCGAAAGAACCTCTTGTTCGGTCAAACGGGTCTCCCCGATGGAAGCGACCAGTGGGTAATCGAGATCACCAAAATTTTCGAGACGTGCAGCGCACTCTGTATCCGTTGCAGTGGAACTGGTACCGACGAGCGGCTGCACGAGTTCCTTTCCAATAAAAGTATCCGGAAGCGCTAGCTGAATAACCGCCGCCACCGAGGAGAGGGCGATCCGTAGATCGACCAGGGCGACTGTCTCGACCCCCTCTAAAAAAGGTTGGAGTGAATCGGGTCCCCCAAAGATCCGTTCCAAGCGGAAGTGTCCCGGCTCTCCACCGGCAAAGTCAAAGAGGGCCTGCAGGAGTCGAGCCAGCAGATAAGAAAGTGCCCCCTCTTCGATCTCCGACAGGGCACGGGCATGCGGTAGCTCCTTGAGTTCTCCCCCGAGCAGGTGATCGATCAGGCTCAAAGCAAAGACCGAATCGAGAAGCAGGAACCCCTTTTCGCTGGCGGGTCCGGCGGAGACGAGGGCGTAGATCCCCTCTTTAGCCAAGTGCCGTTGCCAGGCAGCGACCCCCTCAAGGCGCATCCCCTGAAAGCGAATCGAACAGTCCTCACGGAGGGTCTCTTGTAGGGTTTTTTCAAGCTGGGGTAAAAACTGAGCGACGAGGTCGGCAGAGCCGGCAAAGCGGTACAGGCCTTGCCACAGCTTCAGTTCAGCCGCGGACATCTTTTGGAGGCGGGAAAAATCGAATGGGGTAGCTGTTGGTGACATGACGTAAGTTACCGAAATCGTTACGTCATTATAACATCGATCTCTTCGACATCAACTCCTTTTTCTTCCATCGCACCGAGGAGGGCCGAACGTTCCGACAGAAAGAGGTCCCGGATCTCACGAGAGCTCGTGATGAAGGTCGCCACCACCTTCTTGCCGCGGGTAGCGATCCGGAGACGGAGCCCTTTGAAAATCTCTTCATGGAGGGCCAACTGCATCTCTTTTTCCCCATCCTTATTCATCAGGAGGCGGGCGTGTTGAACGAGCTGATCGAGCATTTTTTGAGAGAGACGCGGAGGAATCAATCCCCGTCCAGCCAGACGGGTCGCCCGCTGGGCCATCGCCCCGAGCAGTGCATCGGCCTGGACCGCCTTGGGTTGGGCCATCTTCCCGGTCTGAGCCGCACTCTTACCACCGGCCTGCTGTCCCCCCTGTTCACCACCGGTCCCCTGACGCCCTTCCTGCTGCCCTGACTCTCCTTTACTGTGTGAATTTCCTTGCCCTTGCCGACTCACGACTCTTTGTTCCGCCTCCCGGGCCTGCTGTCCCGATTCGCGAGAATCGCTACCACGACGCCCTTCGCGTGAGTCGGAATTATCGCGAGAATCTTCACCACGACGATGCACTTCACGGCCAGCCGATTCTTGCGCCCCCCGCTGCCCCACCTGCTCTTGGCTGCGACTCGAGTCGCTGCGGGTGGTCTCCCGTTCGCGCCCCCGTTCCTGCGGCAAACCGGGATTCACATTATGACGCACCGACGTACTGGTATGACTCATACTATCCTGAAGGAGTTGTCCAAAATCGGGGCGTGCCTTTTGCGACGTAGTCACGCCAATGCTCATCTTTCCCGCCTGTCGGGAAGCCCGATGAGGCTGCTGGGCCTTCTGAGTCTGTCGGACCTGCTGTCGGGACGCGGGGTTGTCGACCTTGTCTGCCATCTTAACGCGCTCCTCCACTGATCTGGTGAATCACTTGACCGAGCTCATCCAGCTCTTTTTGCTCGCGAGCACTCAATTCCTTGGCGACGCGCTTTTCCCACAGCTCTTTGTGCTTCTCCATCATCTTGTGCTCGCGGGCCGTATCGATGTAATCACGGCGTGCCCGTCCTACCACCACTTGGGCGTCCTCGATGGCCTCTTCCTGCCGATCAATATCTCGCTCCTTGTGTCGGACATCCTCATCCAAACGCTGCATGTATCCAATATACTCTTGTGAGTCAGAAATCGTACTGGTCGCAGTGCTGACCTGTTCATCCAGAGCAGCCCGAACCTCTTTTTTGGTCTCGAGCAACTCTTTTTTTTCTTCCTCCAACTCCTCCTTGCGCTTCTTTTCCTCTTCCAGGTGGGCGATCGCCTTGGCGAGCACCATCTCCGCCTGCCGGCGTGCCCGGGCCTTAATGCGAAGCAGCGGTTCGAGTCGGTACTTTCTAGACATCGGTAAAGATCTCCTTCAATTCACTGACCGATTCATCGAGCGATATCTTGTCTTCTACCCCCTGCTTTAAAAACTCCTCCACTTCTTCAATCTTGTCGATCGCATAATCGACCTTGGGATCCGATCCCGGTTCGTAGGCACCGATCAAGATCAAGTCCCGCTCCTTTTCGTAGGACGCGATCACCTCTTTGAGTTTTCGTGCCGCCGCCATGTGATCCGAATCGACAACCCCCATCATGACGCGGGAGACCGATTTGGAGACATCGACCGCTGGGTAGTGCCCCCGGTTGGCCAGATCGCGTGACAGGATAATATGGCCGTCTAAAATCGACATCGTCTCGTCGGCAACCGGCTCGCTCATGTCATCCCCAGCGACCAGCACGGTATAAAAGGCGGTAATCGACCCTTTATCGGAATTGCCAGAGCGTTCGAGCAAACGGGGAAGGGTTGAAAAGACCGACGGCGTATAACCCTGCCGGGCCGGCGGCTCTCCGACCGCGAGGCCAATCTCGCGCAAGGCGCGTGCAAAGCGGGTGATCGAATCCATCATCAAAAAGACCTTTTTCCCCTGATCCCGAAAATATTCAGCAATCGCCGTAGCAACATAGGCCGCCTTGGAGCGAACGAGCGATGGTTGATCAGAGGTCGAGACGATGACGACCGATCGGGAGAGTCCCTCTTTCCCTAAATCCTTCTCCAGAAAGTCGCGGACCTCACGTCCCCGCTCACCAACCAGACAGATAACGTTGATATCGGAACTGGCGTTACGGGCGATCATCCCGATCAGGGTCGATTTCCCAACCCCCGCCCCAGAAAAAAGACCAATGCGTTGCCCTTCACCGACGGTGCAAATCGAATCGATCGACTTGACTCCGACCGACAGGGTCTTCGTCACCCGTTCACGTTTCAAGGCATGGGGCGGTTCGGCATGGACCGGGTATTCGGTCTCCCATTCGAGCGGACCCTTCTCATTTTCCTCGAGAGGATCCCCGAGGCCATCCAAGACTCGACCGAGCAGCCCCTTGCCAACCCGCACACTCATCGACCGTCCGGTCGGAATGACATGGCAGCCGGGAGCAATCCCTTCCAGGTTACCGAGCGGCATCAACAAAACCTCTTTGTCTTGGAAGCCGACCACCTCCGCACGAATCCGGGGGCGATCACCGAGGGGTTCGATCAGACAGATCTCCCCCACCTGGACCCCCGGTATGACAGCACGCACAACCAGGCCGATCAGTTCGGTCACACGCCCCTTCACTTTGTAGGTAGAAACCTGCGAAAGGTCCCGTTGGTATTTTTTAAAATCGATCAAAGACATATATTTACTCCGTCAATCCTAGTGATTTCTTAATCGCAGCAATCTGGGTCGAGAGTTGCGCGTCAATCGTTCCCACTTCGGTATCGACGGCGCATCCTCCTGCCTCAATTTCTTCATCGGCGACGGTGGTCAGGCTCTTCAATCCTTGGATCGCTTCCTTGAGCTGTGGCTCGGCGGTACGAACCTTTTCCAAATCTTTTGGATGGACCCGAACGGTCACCCGTTCTCCGATCGCCTCGGTCAAGGCCCGCTTCACGACCGCCACAACCTGTCCCTCAGCGACCGCATCCCCTAAGATCTTTTCGACGATCTGCATCACCATCCGCAAAAATTCTGGCTCGGCGTCTTGTAATAGTTTTTCCCGATGGGTCTCCGCCGCCGTCACCAGCTCGGTCACCCGGGCCAGCCCCTCCTGACGCCCTTGCTCAAGGCCCTGTTGCTTCTTCTGGGACACCTGTGTCTCCATGTTCTCCAATAACTTTTTGGCCTGGGCACGGATCTGGGCCGCTGCCTCCCGGGCCTCTCTGACAATCAGCTCCGCCTGTCCCGCCGCCGTCAGTCCCCCTTTTTGGATCACCCCGGAAGAAGGGAGGTAGGAACGGGCACCTGCACTCCCCACCTCCTCGACCTTGAGCTGCCCCTCGGGATCGTTGCTTTTAATAATATCAGCCATGGAACTCCCCCTTAGTATACATGATAGCTCCCGGTGGTTTCATCATCTCTTCGCGGCTGCCAGTATCGTGAAATCTTCCCTTCATCGGCCAGGTGCCGGACCACCCCGAGTAGCTGCTCCTGACGACGGGCCACCTCTGATAAGCGGTGATTGGAAGCGACCTCCTTGAGATAGCGCCGCAAGACGTACCCCTCCGCTGGAGCCAGCTTCAGGACCAGAGGATCGATCCAGTCGGCACTCTCCCCGGCCGCTGATTGGGCCAAGACCGAAAGTCCAATCTCATAGGGAAGTTTTTTTGCCTCGGTCACCGTCAGGTCGACGGTCGCCAGATGTCGCTGTGCCATCTGTCGATCCTTGGGGGGCACCGTTCCCTTGATTAAGAGTCGTGTCTTGATTTTTTTGGCCTCCTCGATCGGAAAGCGCACTAAAAAGGTCTTCAACCCCTTGGGCCCCGCCTTCGAAAAACCGGCCTGAAGTTCACGGTAACCAATCTCCGAGATCAACTTTTCCAGATCACGCAGGCTCATCCAAGGGATATGATAAAGGGAAAAAGGTTCCTCCGGAGAGGGGCGGCGCCCGCAAAAAAAGCGTCGTTCCAGGGCGCGTTTGACTTGAGCAATCAGCTCCTCCGGAATAGCAAAGCTCTCACTAATCTTCGGCAGTTGGTCGCGGACCTTATGGGGGAGGTGTTCGATCAAATAACGCACTTTATCCCCCGGCAGGTAGCGACAGACGAGTCCAATGACGCGATGACTTTCACCCCGTATATATTCATAGATCCAGCCAGGATGGACATCCCGCAAAAAGGAAAAACTCTGCCGGGTCACCAGCCGCTGCAGTTCAGCCACCAGTGCCGACTCTCCTTCTCGATCAAGCCGTCGCTTCAACCGCTCGGCATGACGCGCCAACCGCTCCTCTTCGTCAGCCGATACAAATTGGAAGAGAGCCGCCGCTTCATGGGAACGATCGAGCACGGCCATCGTCGCAAGGACTGTTCCCGCGATGGAAAGCCGTTTTGTCATGAAGGACTCCTAGGGATTATTGTCCACCGTAACGATTAATCATGGTCTGCGGAATGGTCTTGGTAGCATCCGCAATCTTCATGAAGAGTTCGGCGCGAAAGGTAGCGTGGTGAAGCTGGGCCTGGATGGACAACAGTTCAAAGTTATTAAAGTTACTGCCGGGCATCGTCATCATTTCAACTGTCTTTTCCATCTGTAGCCCCTGGTGGTTCAACTCTGATAAAAGATTCTTGGCCACGTTGGTATCGATCTTCTCGACCTGCTGCGCCTCGGAAAGATTGATATCCAAACCCTGCGCTGAAACTGCTTTGTCTGCAGGATGAGTTTTATCACTGATTCCAAAGCTCTGCAACATATCGGGAGACATGGCATTGACGGAGGTCTCATGGTCTTGCAGCATTTGGGCGAAAGGAGAGCCCTCCCCGGTCATCTGCGGGTTGGCCGTCTGGTTCTGCTGCTGGGCCTCGGTGGCGACCTTGGCGGCTATCTGGGCTGCTTTGGCTTCAACGCCGGTACTCATCGCGCGCCTCCTTCGCTCACCTGTAACTGTTCTTGGGCCGCCTCCGTTTGCTGCGAATGGATACGGGAATTGACCTTCTTAAATAAAATCTCAAGTGCCCGAGCATGGAGCCGTGAGGTCCAGCTCTTGGAAAGCCCTAAGTCAGACCCCGCCTCTTCAAGGGTCTTGTTCTTGAAGTAATACATCTGGATCAGTTTTCGCTCTTTAGTCGGGAGGAGCTCGATCGCCGCCTTCATGTGGTCTTTGAGCTGCTGAAACTGGGCCGATTGTTCGGAATCCTTGGCACTCTTGTCTTCGATCTCCATCGTCTCTTCGGAAGCATCAATTGAGATGACGTAGATCGAAGCCAGAGAATTGACCGTGTTGTAGACTTCGGCCTGCTGCTGGCTGTCTTCTGGCGCCCGGTTTTGAGAGGCGTACTCCAGGTAGTTGTTGGTCGCTTCTTCAAACTTGATCTTGGCGTAGAGGGCACGGGGAATCCAGCCACTCTTGCGGAGTCCGTCGTAGATCGCCCCTTTGATGCGATAATAAGCAAAAGTCTTGAAATCGACGTTCATGGTGGGGTCGAAACGTTCGGCCGCTTCCAAAAGCCCCAGTCGGGCGTAGCACATCACGTCATCGTATTCGACCGCCGAAGAGAGCATCTGCATGATTCGACCAGCTATCGAGGTCGCATAGGGGATATACTGCTCGGCCAATTGGTCCCGCTGCGCCAGGCGTTTTCTCTTGTTGGCCGCGGTCTCTTTCTTAGCCTTAACGGTCCCCTTCTTGGGGCTCACCTTGGCCGCCGTCTTTTTGCTGGCTGCTGCTTTCTTCTTGCTGGTTGCTTTTGAAGCCATAGTCTCCCCTCGTCGCTACAGGTTACTCTTCCCTAGCAAGTTGCACAATCCATGCCAAGGGACGAATGGGAGACTCCGGAAAAAAAATCTTTCTAAGTTGTTTGAAATATTGAATTTTTTCGAATTTTTCTATGAAGGTGGTGCGGAGGACTCTCCCCATCTCTCACTAAACTGAGGTTTTGAGTCTCCGGTTTGGGGCGTAATTAGGAGAAAAAGAGTCTTTTGAGGGTCGTTCCAATCCGCTCTTGGTCCTCTATGTCGAGCTCCCGAAAGGCCTCCTGCCACTCACGAACCAACTGGGCCCCTTCCTCGGGAAGGACGGACGGATCGAGCTCAATCGACGCCTGCTCACAGTGCTGCCGAAGCTGCTCCAGGCGAGATTCCCCTCCCAGTACTGAATGAGAAGGAAAGCCGGCACCGGGATCGATACGCTCAGTCGTGCTGATATATTCACAGAGACTGACGACATCGGCCGGAGGTTCGCCACTGGAAGCGGTCGAACCGGTCCGCGGGAGGGCGGTAATATCGATCAAGGCTGGTGGTTTCGGTTCAACGGCGCTCATGATTCCCCTCTCTCCTCGCGTTTAAGGCTGGACTGTCTGGGTCATCGCCTGAAACGACTGATCCCGCAAGAAAATAACATTCATCACCTGGTCGCTCGCGACCGGGCTGGCCCCCACCTGATGGGACACCTGCTGGATGCCGCCGCGGGGGTTGTCGTACCCATAATACTGAACCTGGAGCGGTCCTTGTGCCGACGCCTGCGCTTGCTCCATCGCAATCGACTGACCCTGCATCGCAATGCTACGGTCGGCCATCCGTTTGGCTCCATAGGCACCGAGGCCGATCAGGGCCGCCGGTGGGAAAAAGATCGAAGAGGCGAGACCAAGCGGCCCCAGGATGCCCCCCATCGCACTCGCGAGCTTGGCTCCAAATGAGATTTTGCGCGGCGGCGGGGCATACGGATTGACCGTCATTACCTCCATCTTCACGCGTGTGGGATCAACACCATTAAAATCCATAGCTTACCTCTTGGTAATAGTATCGGCCCCGACCAACCTCCAGTTGCCCGAGGGCCTCTTTAAGGGCTAACCTCCTGGATGCCCCCCACCGGTCAGTAGATCGGGTCCCCCTTCTCCTCCTTCAACCGGAACCGCCTTCAGGCGCCGATTTCCGGAACGACGCCGCAGACGACCCATTCGAAACAGGGTCACGAGTAGCGCCGCCGAAAGAAGGATCAAAACACAAAGAAAAACAAGTAGATAGACCTTGAAGCGCTTCAGGGAATCCTCCTCGAGGCGAATCCCCGCCACCTCGATCATCGGAACTCCCTCTCCGGCCGTACCCCCCACTTCGGGAGGGACATCACCGGTCGCCTTTCCATTCTTCGCAGAAGAAGGAGTGATCGCCGCCAGGGGGGCTCCCCCCTCCCCAGCACTTAAGATTACAATGACGTCATTGGGGGACATATCTGGGATCGCATTGGCGACAAAACGCCGGATCTTTTCTTCGGTCAGCTCGGTCTTGAGCATCTCCGGGTTGGCGATTCTTAAAGTGACAGAAGCCGAAGGGCGTGCCTTTTTGTCTGGGTCCGCAAACAGTTCTTTTTCGGCGGGAATGTTTAAGATCACCCCCACTTCGTGAACCCCCGGAATGGTACGGAGGGCATTGACGAGCTCCCCCTTGAGTGCCAGTAGAAAGCGGGCCCGCTGTTCATCCGGAGTCGGGATCAGCCCCTTCTCTTGGTAGACACCGGAAAGTCCCAATTCCTTACGGGTGGGGAGGTTATTTTCAACCAACAACTTGCGAGCAATAACGATCTCCCCTCCAGAGACGACCACTGTCCAGCTCACATCTTGCCCCTCCGTCTCCTTCTTTTTAGAGGCAGAGATGCCATTTTCATCGAGTAGGACCAGGATCTTGTCCGCCTCCATTTCGGTGAGATTGTGATGGAGGGGGATCTCTCCGCAACCGGTCAGGAAGAAAAGGGCGACAACGACCGGAATGAGGAAAAGATGTCTCACCGACTTGCTTCCGCTTGTGGGGTTGGCGGCCCATCCGGGGGAGCAAAACCATTCTTAATGGCCGCCAGTAGGGCAATGGCAAACTCCCCCGACTTTCCCTCTGGATCGAGCCGGACCGCTTCTTTGAGTGACTCGAGGGCCTCCTTCTCTTTCCCCTTAAAAAAGAGGGCTTCGCCATGATAGGAGTGAGCAAAGGGGCTTTCCGAGTTGATTTTGAGGGCCTTTTTGTAGTGGCGGATTGCCTGGTCGAATTTGCGCTGGGCAAAGTAGACACTTCCGAGTGCGACCAGCGGAACCTCGCTGGCTGGAGCCAGCAACACAGCCCCTTCAAAGACCGTTTTGGCCTCTTTATACTTTTGCATGCCGAGGTAGACGTATCCCGCCTCCATCAACACAATCATATCGTCTCGTTCGATTGGTACCATCGGCTTGTCCCCCTCTTCTTGACGTAATGCCGGATCTGGTTGGTAGTTCTTAGCTCACCCGAAGGTTTCGCACCTGAGCCATCTCAGTATCGTGCTTGGCCTTCAGAATCTGAGAACGGGTCGTCCAGTCGCGGTTTTCTTGCTGAACCGCCGCCTGGAGGGTCAACATCTGCATGTTGGTGTCCCGCATCTTGTTCAACAGATAATCCTGTTGGAGGAAAGGGTCGGTAGGCATGCCGTCAAGTCCTGAAGAACCAGTGCCGCCATAATAGGAACCGCCGCCGCCTATAGGGGCGTCGGTCGGGATGCCGAGTCCACCGGCAGGAACTGCAGGAGAAGCAATCCCCATACTCCCACCCATGTGATAGGCACCAGCACCACCAGGGGCCGCAGCCACACCGGTCACCGCCGCATGAGTCACTGCGGAAATACCGGCATTATTCGTCGCCATCCCCGCACCCGCCGAAGCGACCGGAGACACCGATTGGAGCAGCGCCGTAAAGTCCGCCCCCCCACTGGAAGAGACTCTACTCCCTTCCTGTACTCGAATGGCCTGTGGTTCAATGGTATTTAGCATACGCGAAAATTATCGGGCCCCCGATTGGTGGAGTTGCTTCCCCCCACCACTTTTTTTCTGGCGACTCTTGTCCCCTTCCTTGTTTCCCTTCCCTTGTGCCTCGAGGTACTGGTATTTCAGCTTGAGCAAATAGGCCATCAGGTCCATCGCCTTCTCCAGGGCCAGCATCGCCTTGCGAGCGTCGCTTGCGGATCCTAGCCCTTTCTGTTTGGCCAGCTTCTCCAGCCCCTCGTAGGCCGTACCAAAATTTTTGTTGATCGCGTCGAAGTCTTCGGAATCGATTAGTTTTTCAATCGCCGGATAGCGCGGTATAAAGCGCGGCTCATCGACCTGCGGTTCCGCTTCCCCTTTTTTTGCCAATGCCTGCCAGACCTCCTGACTAATCTAACAACTTGATATTATATAACTTTACGGAAATTTTAACAATTTCCCTGATATCGGTCAATGATTATGGAAGTTATCGCTAGCGAACGACCTTCAGTTTCTTCAGGATTGGCTTAAATTCAGACACCCCCAGGTCGATCTTCATGTCCTGGCCCTGATAGCCCGGGAGGGAAAACTGGAGACGGTAGGTC
>CAZXZM010000035.1:0-12018 GCA_964645365.1 uncultured Pseudomonadota bacterium
TCTGCAGCTGCCAACTCCACTCCCTTTTGACTCGCCGCCACCACGGCGGGGGGAAGGGCCGTTGTGAAGATAAACGAGCGGGCCCTATTCATGAGAAATTCGGTTACGGTCGTTCCAGAAAGTACGAAGGCCCCAAAGGAACCGAAGGCCTTCCCCAGGGTACCGAGTCGAACGACCGCCTCTTCCGACAGAACGTCCGGGTTTTTTTGGCGACATTCCTCCCAAAGCCCTTTCCCTTCCGGTCCACAGGTACCTAAGGCATGGGCCTCATCGATATAGAGGCTCGCCCCGTACCGACTCGCTAAATCCGCCAACTCTTTCAAGGGGGCACGATCCCCATCCATCGAAAAGAGCGATTCGGTCACAATCCACTTCTCCTTTTTGGAGGAGGACTTTTGAAGGAGCGATTCAAGATGCCCGACATCGCGATGCTGAAACACCGTCACTGGGACCTTGGCGAGCCGACAGCCATCGATCAAAGAGGCATGATTTAACTCATCGGAAAAAATCTCTCCCCCCTCCCCAACGAGAACCGGAATCGCCCCCACGTTGGCTTGATAACCGGAATTAAAGAGAAGAGTTCCGGAGGCACCGAAGAAGTCGGCCAAGGTCGAGCGAAGCCCTTCATGGGCTGTGGTCTCCCCTGAGATCAGCGGAGCAGCACGCCCCCCCCAACCCCACCCCCGGATCGCTTGTTCAGCTGCCTCCCCGAGTCGGGGGTCGGTCGCCAACCCCAGGTAGTCGTTGCTACAGAAATCGATAAGGGGGCGACCTTCAATCGTCAACTCTCCCCCTATTCGTTCCTGCACGACCCTGAGTCGGCGCCTCAGGCCGTCGTCGGCCAGCCCCTCAAGAATTTTCTGGAAATCCATAGAGGGGGATTAAAGGGGGAACCGGACTCCGTGTCAAATGGCGCTGATAGGGACCAATATGGGGACTCAAGACCACAATCGACCCTGTTCTTCTCCGCAAGATTGGGGGCCTTATCTCTTAAATTGTTAAATCATTAATAATATCAAATAGTTATATATGTCCCCAAAACAGCTATTTTTACCCACTTTGGCACGACATTTGCTCTATTACTAAGCGCAATGGCGCACAATGGTATCCAAAATCTAGCGAGCGGCCTGAATCATCAGGCCCAGGTCCAGCAACAGGCTCCAGCTAAAAAAGAAGGGCTGGGGAGTCGGCTGCTCAAATGGGCCGGCCTGAAGGTCGACGTGGCTGGTACCAAAAACAATAAGTTTGCTAAAGATGGCTATAGCAATATGCCGGACCATCGTGTTGCCGAACTGGGTCTCAACAAGCTCGAAATACATGGTCGCTTGCAAGGGAAAACCGTCACCGTCGATCAGTTAGTCAATGATCTCGACAGCATCATCGCCAACTCCTAAAGCTATTGCATTCGCCCTACAACCCTGCTAGTTCAGGCCACCATGCGCGAAGGGATCCATCCAGAATACAAAGCAGTTAAGGTCACCTGTGCCTGTGGCAATGTGATCGAGACCCATTCGACGGTCTCCGATACCGCGATCTCTATATCTATCTGCTCTGCCTGCCATCCCTTCTTCACCGGAAAGCAAAAACTGGTCGATACCGCCGGACGCGTGGAGCGCTTCACTCGCCGCTACGCTAAGCAAGCGAAGGAAAAGGAAACCAAAAAAGAAAGTGTTTGAGCAGCTTGCTGAGGTTGAAAAAAAGTTCGATGACCTCGGGCAGAAATTACAGGATCCGAACATCACTCAGGATCCCAAGGCCTACCAAAAAATCGCCAAAGAACACGCCTCGTTAAAAGAGCTAGTCGCGACCTACCGCGATTACAAAAAGGCTTCACGCGAATTGGCAGACAATCAGGCATTGCTGGAAGATAAGGATGGAGAGTTACGCGAGCTCGCCAAGCAAGAAATCCCTGTATTGGAACAGGCCCAGAAAAAATTCGTAGAAAAACTGAAGCTCCTTTTGCTCCCGAAAGATCCGAACGATGAAAAAAGTATTGTCTTGGAAATCCGTGCCGGAACGGGGGGGGACGAAGCCAGTTTGTTTGCAGCGGATCTATTTCGGATGTATCAAAAATACGCGGAAATAAAAAAGTGGCGTGTTGAATTGTTGGATACTAGCGAAACCGGCGTGGGGGGCTTTAAAGAAGTTATCGCCCTCATCAATGGTGACAGTGTTTATAGTGATTTAAAATACGAACGAGGAGTGCATCGCGTGCAACGTGTCCCAGAGACCGAATCGCAAGGGCGTGTCCACACTTCGGCCGTCTCGGTCGTCGTATTGCCGGAGGCAGAGGATGTCGACATTGGTATCAACGAAAATGACCTGCAGATCGATGTCTTTCGCGCCTCAGGGCCGGGGGGTCAGGGAGTCAACACAACCGATTCCGCCGTTCGTATTACCCATAAACCGAGTGGGCTGGTTGTTACCTGCCGCGATGAACGTTCCCAAATAAAAAATAAGGCCAAGGCGATGAAGGTCTTAAAGAGCCGCCTTCTCGCTGCCGAACAAGAAAAGAAAGATGCTGAAGAGCGCCAAGCGCGAAAAGAAATGGTAGGAACCGGTGACCGATCTGAAAAAATTAGAACCTACAATTACCCTCAGAACCGTGTGACCGATCACCGCATTGGTCTGACCTTAAAAAAATTAGATCGCGTTATGATGGGGGGCCTTCAAGAAATCGTCGTCTCCTTAAGGACTTTCTTCCAGGCAGAGGACCTAAAAAAATCGGCTGATCTCTAAATGACTGAATCATGGACTCCGCTCAAGCTGATTGAATGGACAAAGGGCTACTTTGAAAAAGAGGCGGTTCCAAATCCCCGTCTCGATGCAGAACTCCTCTTGTCTCACACCTTGCATTGCAAACGCATTGATCTCTACCTAGACCACGAGAAAATTTTAGGAAGCGGTGAGCTATCGGACTACCGGGCCAAGGTAAAACGCCGCGCCGCACGTGAACCTCTGCAATATATCTTGGAAGAAACGGAATTTTACGGGCTAAAAATTAAGGTTGCACCGGACGTATTGATTCCACGTCCAGAAACCGAACTGCTTGTGGAAATAATACTTGGGAATAAGGATTGTCATTCTGAGCGTAGCGAAGAATCTCCAGAGGTGAGATCCTTCGTCGCTAACGCTCCTCAGGATGACAAGGCTCGCCCTCGGGGTAACCGGCCGAAGGGCATCACCGCGCCACCCGCTGCCTCCACAATACTCGAAATTGGGACCGGTTCCGGTTGTATCGCAATTGCGCTGGCCAAACATTTGCCTGAGACACAGATCGATGCAACCGAACGGAATGCGGCGGCGCTAACAGTCGCGCGTGAGAATATCGCGGCTCACGGACTCTCGGAACAAATTGCTCTCCATGAAGCCGATCTCTTCCCTCCCGACCAGCAACAATACGATTTAATTGTCAGTAATCCTCCCTATATTGCCACCGCTGAATTGGAAACTCTGCAACCGGAGGTTCGCGACTGGGAACCGCACAGTGCACTCGATGGGGGAACCGATGGGCTCGATATCTACCGACGAATTGTCGAGAAGCTTCCCGATTGGCTCGCGCCAAATGGAATTTTTATCGGTGAGATCGGCTCCGATCAAAGTGAAACGATTCAACCCTTTTTCGAACAGGCCCGTTGCTTTGATTCAATCGAGATCAAAAATGACCTCGCCGGCCTCCCCCGGATCGTGGTTGCGAAACGACGCTAGCTAAGCTATCCCTCGCGCCATGCAGAAGATCGTGATCGACGGGGGGCGACCGCTGAAAGGGACGGTGACCATCAGCGGGGCAAAAAATGCTGCGCTCCCCTGTCTCTTTGCGACACTTTTGACCGATCAAAAGTGTGAGCTGAAAAATATCCCCCAGCTCCGCGATATCCGAACAACCCTGGCCCTGTTGGGCAAATTCGATGCCACTTCGCAAAATGGGCGCCATCGTTTGATCGTCGATCCACGCAAGGTCAAACACGTCCGCGCCCCGTATGAATTGGTCAAGACGATGCGCGCCTCCGTTCTCTGCTTGGGGCCCCTGCTCGCCCGTCACGGCAAAGCGGAAGTGAGCCTTCCGGGAGGCTGCGCGATTGGAGCCCGCCCAATCAATCTTCATCTAGACGCCCTCCGTAAGATGGGGGCAACAATCGAAATTGAAGAGGGGTATGTCAAAGCGAAGGCACGGCAACTTCGGGGGGCCAAGATTTATTTTGAAGACGTTACCGTCACCGGCACAGAAAATATTATGATGGCGGCCGCTCTCGCAAAAGGGGAAACGATTTTAGAAAATGCGGCGCGTGAACCGGAAGTCCCCGACCTCGCGAATTTTCTCAATGCGATGGGGGCCAAGATTGAAGGAGCCGGGACGAACACAATCCAGATTCAGGGTGTAGACCGTCTTGGCGGCGCCAATCATGCTGTCATCCCCGACCGGATTGAGATGGGGACCTTCATGATCGCTGCAGCAATCACGGGGGGCGATATCACACTACAGGGAGGTCTCACGGGTCATGTCGAAGCCTTGATCGACAAACTGCGGGAGACGGGAACAGTCATTCAGGAAACGTCCAAAGGGCTTCGTATCAAAGGGCCCAAATCAATCCGACCGATCGATATCGCGACCGCCCCATATCCCGGTTTTGCCACCGACTTTCAGGCGCAATTTATGGCCCTAATGACGCTCGCTAAAGGTTCCAGCATCATCGTCGAGAACATCTTTGAAAACCGCTTCGTCCATGTTGCGGAACTGGCCCGCATGGGGGCACAGATCAAAACAGAGGGAAGCACTGCCATTATCGAAGGAGTCGATGAATTATCGGGGGCCCCCGTAATGGCTTCCGACCTGCGCGCCTCCGCCGCCCTGCTCTTGGCCGGCCTCGCTGCAGAGGGCCTGACTGAAATCCACCGTATCTACCACATCGACCGTGGCTACGAAGGAATCGAGCGCAAGCTGAGAAAGCTCGGCGCACGCATCAAGCGAGCCCAGGTTAAATTCTGACGAAGTTCTGCAAGAGTTTCAGGCCCGCCGCCTGAGATTTTTCCGGGTGAAACTGGCAGGCAAAGAGATTGCCACGCGCGACACTTGAAACAAAATTCTTTCCGTACTGTGTCGTTGTTGCCGTAATTTTTCTCCCCTGCGGTACAACGTAATAAGAGTGGACGAAATAGAAATTTTCGCCACTTCGAATTCCTTTTAGGTAAGGGGTGCTTTCCGCCCGTTCGATTTGGTTCCACCCCATGTGTGGGATCGTATATTTTTGGGGAAGTTTAAAACGAACGACCTTACCTGGAAAAACTCCGAGACATTTGTGGCGTCCAAACTCCTCGCTTTCAGTAAAGAGAGATTGAAAGCCGAGACAAATTCCCAAAAAAGGTTTGTCCTCTTCAATCGCTTCTAGAATTGGGTCAATCAGACGATATTTTCTCAAGTTGGCCATGCAATCGCCAATCGCGCCAACCCCGGGAAAGACCACCTTTTCGGCCGCACGGATCTCTTGAGGCTTTCGTGTGATGAAGGCCTTGCCACGTACCTTTTCTAGGGCCTTCTGCACGCTCCGCAGATTCCCCATGCCATAATCGATAATCGCAATTGTCATAGGCTTAGCTGACGGCGGGTTTATAATTTCCCTTTGGTCGAAGGAATCCCCTTCACGCGAGAATCGACCTGTGTCGCCACATCGACCGCCTTCGCAAAGGCCTTAAAGATCGATTCCGCAATGTGATGCTTGATCCGGCCATAGTGCACATTGATGTGCAAGTTGACCCGTGCCGCATTGACGAACGCCTCAAAGAAGTGTTCGAGCAATTCGACGTCAAAGTTTTTGATCTTCCCCTTCTTGAGGGTCGTTTTATAGACGAAGGCGGGTCGATCGCAAAAATCGATCGCAACGGTGGTCAAGGTCTCATCCATCGGAAGGGTAAAGAAACCGTAACGGCGAATTTTTTCCTTTTTACCGAGCGCCGCTTTAAAAGCTTCCCCGAGACAGATACCGACATCTTCAACGAGGTGATGGTCATCCACGTCGACATCCCCGGTCGCCTTCAACGTAAAGTCAAAGAGGCCATGTTTCGCAAAAAGGTCGAGCATGTGGTTTAAGAAAGGGATCGGGGTCTGGACCCGATACACCCCTTTCCCGTCGAGCTTGACCGAAAGGTCGATGTTGGTCTCTTTGGTCTTTCTCTTGATGCGTGCCGCTCGTTTCATTTTAATCTTTCCGAATGGTAATGGATCGCCCGTGGGCGGTCAGTCCTTCGATCTCGGCCAACCTTACAATATCGCCCGACAATCGATCCAATCCTTTTTTCGATAGCTCCAGCAAGCTCGAACCCTTCATGAAATCGTAAACCCCGAGTGGGGAGGCAAAACGAGCGGTCCGCGCCGTCGGAAGGACATGATTCGGACCGGCCGCGTAGTCCCCGGCCGCCACCGGACTGTAGTCCCCCAGGAAGATCGCCCCGGCATTGTGTATCCCCTGAAGCCATTTTTTAGGCTGTGCGACCATCAACTCCAGATGTTCCGGCGCCATTTCATTGGCCAATTCGATGACCTCCCGTTTGGTACGAGCCAAAACCAGTAGACCGTTATTCCGCAACGCACGCCGGATCAGCTCTCGCCGCGAGAGCGAACGAATCTGATCGCGGAGGGCCCGTCGTTCGATTTTTTCGATCAAGGCCGAAGAGGTGGTGATCAGGACCGACCGTGCCTCGGCATCATGTTCCGCCTGACTGATCAGATCGGCAGCGATCAAAGCGGGTTTTGCCCGGCCATCCGCCACAATCAGTACCTCGGTTGGCCCCGCAATCATATCGATAGCGACCGTACCAAAGACCTGGCGCTTGGCCGCTGCGACATAGGCATTGCCGGGACCGACGATCTTGTCGACCGCCGCAATCGATTCAGTTCCGTAGGCGAGCGCCGCGATCGCCTGGGCTCCTCCGACGCGATAGACTTCGCTGATTCCAAGCAGCTCGGCCGCCGCCAACACGTAGGAATTTGAGTGTCCCGCTGGTGCCGGCGTCACCATCGCAATCTCTTGGACGCCAGCCACCTGAGCCGGAATCGCATTCATTAAGACGGTCGACGGATAGGCGGCCTGTCCGCCCGGGACATAGACCCCAACGCGCCCCAAGGGAAGCCAGCGCATCCCCATTCGGGCTCCGCGGTCCTGCAATGAAAAATCGTACGGACGTTGCTCCTTATGGAAACGTCGGATCCGCGAAGCGGCCCGTTTGAGGGTCGCCTGTTCTTTTGTCGAGAGCTGACGCCAGGCTCGGCGCAATTCTGCTGCAGAAACACGCACTGTCCGCTTCGAGATCTTAAAACGGTCGAACCGACGCGTAGAGGCAAAGAGGGCTCGATCCCCCTGCCGGCGCACTGCTACCACAATCCGCGACACGACACGCTCGACTTTCGGAGAGATCGTGGCCGTCTGCTCCAGAAACCGCCGCCATTCTTTTTGAAAACCGCGGCTCTGAGTCTTTAATCGACGCATCCCCTGTCTTTAGTGGGAGGGGAAATTCATCGCAACTTGTTTTATCTCAAGCAATTTCTTAGCATAGATTTATGATCCTTTACCCCGCCATTGACCTGCAAGACGGGAAGGCGGTCCGCCTGGAGCAGGGGGATTTTGAAAAATCCACCGTCTACTTTGAGGACCCCTTAGACGCCGCCAAGCAATGGATCGACCAGGGGGCGGAGTGGCTTCACGTAGTCGACTTAAACGGGGCCCTCGAAGGGAAACCGATCAACACCCAGCATATCGAACGAATCATGCAAAACTGCGATGTGCCAGTGCAAATCGGCGGAGGAATCCGGAGTCACGATATTGCAGAGATTTATCTGACACTCGGCGCCGGCCGGATCGTGATCGGAACCAAGGCACTGGAAGACCCAGAAATGGTTCGAAGGCTCGCCGATCAATACGACGGCCTGATCGCAGTAGGAATCGACGCCAAAGATGGCTACGTCGCGGTACGGGGTTGGAGCGAAACGAGAGAAACCAAGGCGGTCGATCTCGTCGACACAATCCAAGAAATGGGAGCTTCCTGCATTATCTATACCGACATCAGCCGTGACGGGATGCTGACCGGTCCAAACTTTGACGGACTAAAGACAATCGCCAAGAAAAGTTCTCTGCCCATCATCGCTTCCGGTGGAATCGCCTCATTGGAAGATATTCAAGAACTGAAAAAGATGGAAAAGATCGGCGTCACGGGGGCCATCCTTGGCCGCTCCCTCTATGAAGAAACCCTCGATCTCAAAGAGGCCTTAAAAATAGCCCACTAAATTACCTGGCATCCAAGCCAGCCATTTTGTTACAATCATCGAATGCCGTCTCGCCTTTGGCTCTTTTTGTTGGCATCTCTTGCAAGCTCTTATTGTGTCGGCACCTCAGCACATGCCTTCTCCTCGACACCTTCAGATGAACTCATCTCCGCTGTTGTAACAAAACAGGTCAAACGAGAGGAGCTTTTTTCTATCCCTCGCTATTTAACCCTGGAGTCACAGGCAATCCGGGCACGGGAAAACTTCGGCCCCTCTTGCGATCAATTCTTTGACGATCTCTTAAACTATCTTGCTGAGGTCGCTCGGGATAGGAGAAATAACAGTGAGGAAGAGAAAACAACGGAACAGGAAAGCACCTTTGAAAAATCAACGCTCTTTCATTTTTTTTCGCCACAGAAGAGAGTCGTCAATGACCTCTACGCCAAACTGAAAGTTTCCTGGCAACAATGCCGGCAACCGACCCAGACACTGAAGAATCTAGAACAACAGATTTCAATGAGTTTTCAGGCATTCCGAGCCCATGAAGAGATCGACCACACCAGCCCCTTTGCCATCAAGGTAGCCGCATTGGAAATGGCGACACTGATGGGAAGAATTCTGCAAGCAGGTCTTCATACAAAGATCCCAGAGCTGGATCGATACCCCCAGTGTCTCGGAGGGATTTTTAGTGATCTCTATCTCCATTATTTTCTCCTCAATCAGGTGGATAGAAAGTTTGGTGAAGCGGCCAAAAACTTAAAAAGGATTCAGGACCAATTGGGCTGCCTCCGTTCCGATCAGAGCTATTGGTTGGCCCTGGCCCTGCCACTTGCTTACGATTTGGTCACCGACCGGTGGCAATCCCACCTTCTGGCCGATAAATTAGCGGAACTCTACTTTTCGGTCGCCATTCTTCTCTTTGATACGGTCAAACATCAACCGCAGCGGTCGGCCCTCTTGTGGCAATGGCTTGCCAAGCACTTAAATGATTTTCTTTTTGATTCGGCCAGTCTCTTAAAGCTTGGGAATCGTTATGCTCGATTTTATCTCTATGATCGAGAAGTCGGGCACTTAAAGCAGATTCTGGTTCCGACTCAGACATGGAAACGCCCTAGCGTTTCTCTGACCTTTTCAACACCGCCTCGTCCTGCAACAGAACAAGCATCTTCATCTCTTTTGAAATATATTGATCGTTCTTCCCGGGCACCCACCTGTGAACGAACTCCTTATGGAATTTGTCTCGAAGAGGCCTACTCCACCATTTGTGAGCGGGGCTTTACCGACTGGCAACATATCGTCTATGACGGAAAGATCCGCTACGACTGGTGGGAGATGGAGGCCCTGCAGGCCCTCTTCAAGCCAGACCGTCTCGGTTACGGCCTCGATAGCTTTTTTGACATGCTCTACCGTCACCGCAGCACCAGCCCCAAAGGGGTCTGTCTCCCCCCGCTTTTAGGGGGTGGAGATTCCGGCTCTGCTGAAATGGACCAGATCCACCATGCCCCCAAAAAACGGCTCGATTATCTCGGTTGCGTGATTGATAAGGCGCGCCCTTTTAGCTTTGTGCGGTGCATGGACGACGCCCAACAGGCAGCGGTCCCCTATGCCGAGGCCTGTGCCATCGATCCCCGGGCCGACAAGGAAATACCTGAGGAGGATGGGAGCGCAGGTACCGACAGTTCTGATGAAAGCGATGACGAAGCTGAAGAGGATGAAACCGAAGAGGATGAAGAAGAAAAGGAGGAGGAGGAGAAAGCAAAAGAAGACGCTGACAAGAAAAAGAAAGAGGAAGAAGACAAAGCAAGGAAGAAAAAGAAGAAGGATGACCCCTGTGCGGGAAATGCCCCCTGTAAGTTCTACAGCTTTGGTGACGATGTCTATGAAGGAAAACTAAAGGAAAAGAAGGAGAAGGGTGGCTCATCCTCTGGGGGCGGGAAAAATGGGAAAGAAAAGGGCAGCAAGTTGAGAGAAATCCACAGAGAGCCCCTCTCAAATCGAAGAGAGCCGACTCAAAAACCGCAGAAAGAAGAGAAACCAAAACCGGCAAAGAGCAAAGAACAAAAGGAACAGTTAAAGGGAAATTTGCGTGATGTTCAAAAAGCTCTCAGGCTAATAAAAAAATTCAGAAAAACAGGTCTTCCTCTTCGTGAGGGCAATACACTGATTAAAAACCTGAACGAGAAACTAAAAAAACTTATTACCGACAAGACGATTCGAGCGATTGTAAAAGAAGCGAAGCGCAAAGTTAAAAAACGACTGAGTGATGAGGAGCTCCTGGAAATTCTCAGGGAACACTTCCCCGCCTCAGAAGAGGATCTTAAAGAGGCCCTCGAGGCGGCCAAAAAGGCGGCCGAGAAGGCCTTCGACAAACCGGGTGGCTGGCTCTTCTATAAAACAGGCGAAGAAGGAAAGATTCCCGAGCAAAATGTCGTGGCCGGATGGGCTTATTTAGAGGACGATGAATTAGGGATCGATTTAGCCATTGGGCTGATGGCTTTCTATGCTTGGTTTGACGTAGGACAAGATTATGAGCGCTTTAAGAAAGCGCTCTTGGAAAGGCTCATAAAAACAGCGGTACATGAAGCCTTGGCCCACGGAATTGGCCTCATATTATCACTCAGCGATAAAACCTTTGAAGACGATCCTTTAGGTCTCACCGACCACGCTCTTTATCCGGCCCTCGTGATAGCACTCAAATCGAAACTGGGGTGGGATGGTATCAATTTTGATCTCCATAGTATGGAATCGGATCTTGACTCTCTCCTTGAAAATCTTGAGGCCGAAGGGGGGAGAGATGCGATAGAAGAAAGTAGCGACTCGTCAGAAGAGGGTTCGGCAAGAAGCGGCCCCTCTGAAAGAGAATGCATCCTCTCGGCCGAGTGTGGCTGCCCTGCGATCACGCAGCAATTTCTGGCCAAATCGGCCTGCCTCACCCCTGGCGGGATCGAGTTGATCGATACCGGTCGGATCGGTGGAGGAGTCATCGATCCCTCCCCATTAGACGAAACCTCATCGACGCCATTGCCCACCTGCGATTACGGAGGAGAAGGGGAAGGCCAGAACGAATGTTTCGATAAAGATTGCGGTCCCGGATACCGGGCGGTCAAAGATGCCTCAGGACAATGTCATTGCCAAAAGAAATCGGGTCCCTTTGATCCGGCCGCCGTCAAAGGGCCCGGGAAAAACCCCTGCGATATCGACGGATGCCCCGATAGTGGAGAGACCCCAGCAACCCCTCCATTACCAAGCCCCGACCCACGCCACTTAATTCAGTTTCCTCGTCCCTCTTCGTCTGCTATTCCTTCTCGCTAATGCTCACTAAACGAATCATTCCCTGTCTTGATGTCAAAGATGGTCGGGTGGTTAAGGGGACAAAATTTTTAAATCTGCGCGATGCCGGCGATCCAGTCGCTGTCGCCGAAGAATATGACCGACAGAAAGCGGATGAACTGGTCTTTCTAGACATCACCGCAAGCCATGAAGAGCGTCCCATCATTTTGGAGATCGTCCGCAAAACCGCCGAACGGGTTTTTATGCCCTTGACCGTTGGCGGGGGCGTCCGTTCCCTGAAAGATATTCGCAATCTGTTGAATGCCGGTGCCGATAAAGTCGCGATCAATACCGCCGCCGTTAAAAATCCGGAGCTCGTCAAGAAGGCGTCCAAACGTTTCGGAAGTCAGTGTATTGTTGTTGCTATCGACGCTAAACTCGACGGGTCCTGTCGCGGCGAAGACCTTCCGTCAGCGGTACCCCGCAGCGGGGTG
>CAZXZM010000036.1:0-2616 GCA_964645365.1 uncultured Pseudomonadota bacterium
ATACGCGCTTTCGCTATGATGAGACCGGTTCTAGACTCTATGCGCGGATCTGCAGGGAATGTCCCAGCTATTACCTCGCACGTTCAGAAGCGGCTATCCTTCAAGGAGATGCCACCCGCATCATGGCCCGCCTTGGAAAAAATCGATCACTCGTTGAGTTCGGATCGGGAAACAGCCAAAAAACCCGTCATCTCTTGGCAGCCTGGGAGGAAGGGCATTATGTCCCAGTCGATATTTCGGGTTCAATGTTGACTGCAACGACCCCACCCCTCTTGGAAGATTTTCCCAACCTTTGGATTAGCGCCCTTCATGCAGCCTACGATGGCGCCTTTGCCGCTTTGAGAAATCTCGCGCCCGGCTTACCAATCAGCATTTTGTTCCTTGGTTCAAATATCGGCAATTTTTATTCAGAAACGCGGGGGGAGTTTTTTGCGGAGATTGCGGCGGTCCTCCAACCCGGAAGTCTTTTTGCTTTCGGGGCTGACCTCCATAAAAAAACTGCCACGCTTGAGGCGGCCTACAACGATTCCAATGAAACCAACGGGCTATGGTCTCAATTTAATCTCAACGTCTTACGGCAGCTCAATCGTGAACTCGGCGCTGACTTTGATCTCACCCAATTTCGCTATGTCGCGATTTACAATGAGAGAGAAAGGCGGATGGAAATGTACCTCGAGAGCTGTCAAGAACAGGAAGTCCACCTTGCTGGAAGAACTATTGCCTTTGAAGGAGGGGAGAGGATCAAGATGTCCTTTAGTTACAAATTTACTCCTGGTGAATTGGGCGACGAGCTGAGAGGGCATGGCCTGAAACCGATCGATTTTATCCGTGACCCGGAACAGCGCTTTGGGTTTTGGATCACTGAACGCACCCCCTAATCCCCCAGAATTTTCTTTTGCCCTCTCTTGGAAAAGGTCGTAAGACCAATCCGTGAATATCGACTGGAAGACCATTCATCGTGAAGCACTCCAGCATTTTCAGGCCCTGATTCGTTTCCAGACCGTCAATCCCCCCGGCCAAGAATCTTTAGTGACCGATTACTTGGGTGAAGTCCTGCTGAAAGAAGGGATCGAGTTTCAATGCCTGGCCGCCCAAGAGGGGCGTGGTAATCTTATCGCCCGTCTCCCGTCCGGAAAAAGTGAAGGTCCCTTGCTCCTTTCATCCCATGTCGATGTCGTTCCGGTCGAACTGGACAAATGGCAATACCCCCCTTTCGAGGCACGCATTGAAGAGGGGTATCTCTGGGGACGCGGCGCAATCGACATGAAACACATGGTCACCTTTAACCTAATGACATTGTTGTTGTTCAAGCGGCTTGGCCTCCCCTTAAAACGAGACCTGATTTGGGCCGCGGTAGCCGATGAAGAAGCTGGCTGTGAACATGGCTCCCGTTTTTTGGTCGACCGCCATCCCGAACTGATCCGTGCCGAATATGCCCTAAATGAATTAGGAGGATTTACTGTTTATTCTGGCAACAAGCGTTTTTACCCAATCCAAATCGGCGAAAAGGGTTTTGTCTGGCTGAAGGTCAAGGCGACCGGAGAGGCGGGGCATGGCTCCATTCCCTTTGGGGACAACGCCCTTGTTAAAATCGCGCGGGCCATTGAGAGGCTGCACAAAAAGATGCTCCCCCGTCACGACCATCCACTCGTGGAAAGTTTTATCCTGTCACTCGCCAGCGGACGGGCCTTCCCGATCTCTTTATTGGTCAAAGGAATCACTCAGTCATATGGTGATCTGATTTTAAAAATTCTTCCCGACCGTGACGCTGCCCGGCTCTTTATCGCGCTGACCCATAACACCGCCAACCCGACGATGTTGGAGGGGGGAACGAAAATTAATGTTGTTCCGTCCGAGGCGGCCGTCTTAGTCGATGGTCGGATCCTACCCGGGCAAAACGAGGCGAGCTTCTTGCGTGAGATCCGATCGATCCTCGGGCCGGGTTATGTCTTGGAGGTGATGAAGTCTCACCCAGCGACCGAATGTTCGGCCGATACCCCCCTATTTCACACCTTAAAAGAGGTGCTGGAGGAAAGAGATCCGGGGAGTGAAGCGATCCCCTATCTCGTCGCTGGCTTCACCGACGCCTCGGCCTACTCCCAACTCGGAATTAAGACCTACGGATTTTCACCGATCCAGCTCCCTCGCGACATCGTCTTTTCAAAGCTCTACCACAACCACAATGAACGGATTCCGGTGGCGGGTTTTCAGTGGGGGATGGAGACCTTTTTTGAGGCAGTGCGGCGGTTTTGCACATGATAATTTGACAAAGGAATAATCATTGAGCATGTCATCCTGAGCGAAGCGAAGGATCTCACCGAAGTCAGGAGATCCTTCGTCACTATTGCTCCTCAGGATGACAGCAAAAGGTTCGATATGAATTTTGACGAAATATTAGACCAGGTGAAATACGACGACAAAGGGTTGGTGGCCGCGATTATCCAGGATGTCGACAACAACGAAGTCCTGATGGTCGGCTATATGAACCGTGAGGCCCTCCAACGAACCCTAGAAGGACCCTATGTCACCTTCTGGTCCCGTTCCCGCCAAAAATACTGGGTGAAGGGAGAGACCTCCGGTCACACCCAGGAAGTCAAAGAGATCTATGTCGACTGT
>CAZXZM010000036.1:2626-10521 GCA_964645365.1 uncultured Pseudomonadota bacterium
GATCAAGGCCGTCCAAAAGGTTGCCGCCTGTCACGCTGGTTACCGCAGCTGCTTTTATCGAAAAATAGAGGATGGAAAGTTCAAGATTGTGCGAGAGCAAGCCTTTGATCCAGATTCAAAGTAAGAAGCTATTTCCGTCTAAAGAGATTTTTAAATTTGGAGTGTTTGGCCGCATCATCCTGATCGGCGTACCCTTCGGCCGGTTCAGCGGACGATGATTTCCCCGATTCCTTTTTGACCCCTTCCGCCGCAAGGTTCGCAGCCTGCGATGAGAGCCCCATCGATGAGTTCATCATCGCTTCCCGCGCTCGCGCAGCGGCATCGGCCTGTCGCGTCATGTTTTGTGCCAGGTCGCCCCCCAACTGCGACGGCAAGAGAGGACGAATCGGTTTATAATGAAGACCCAAATAGTCGAGCTGCTCTTGGTCAAAGTAGCGTGGCAGATGTTCGACGCTAATCCGTTCCCCCGGCTGCATCTTCTCCAATTCTCTTTGGTGGCCATTGGCGGAGAGTGGCAGACGGACGAATTTATCGGTTCGTCCGGTGCTAAAAACAATATCGGCCACTAACAAGGTTCCGCGTGCGGTGGCCGGCTGTGAAACAAGCCGTGGGTCTTCTGTCGACAGGCCTCGAAAAATCAGTTCCCGAATTTTTCCCAACGCAATCTTCTTTTCTTTCGTATAGGGAAAGAGGCGTTCAAAAAATTCCTTCCATTCATCTTTCTTCTTTTTGCGAAATTTCTTCTGACCCTTCCTGAGGAAGGCCGCAAACTTTCGCACCCCCATAAAAAACTCTAAAAACATTTTTTCGAAGGGACTGAGATTTTTTTGCGGCGCCTGCATAGCCTGTCCCACGAGACGGGTCGGATTGAATTGCTGGTCGGCCTGACGCGTCACCGCTTTCTTCATTTCATGAAGCAAATCGCTGACAGCCACACGACTAAATTGATCCGCCTTCCCTGCGGTCTGCGGAGTAGAACGAGACGGTACCGTCTGCGCTTCCCCTTCGCCCGAAGTGGACTGCCCCTGCTGGGGAGACTTGCTAATATTGGCGGGGATATGTGAAGAAGGGCCGGCCATGGCAAGCTCCATTATCGCACGCTCTCCGCAATTTTTCGAGCAGGATCATTTGCGCTGCACCGGCCTGGTCGGCTCGGCCCCGGCCTATCTCTTGGCCGAACTATGGCGTCAACAACCCGCACCCGCCTGGTTGGTGATCACCCCCACCACTGAACAACTGAGTGAGCGGGTCCGTGAACTCCGTTTTTTTCTGGCGGCCGCAGAGGGGGAAACACCCCCTATCCACGCCTTTTATCCCTTTGACAGTCTCCCCTATTTTAGAGTCTCCCCCCACCGCGATGTCCAGGCAGGTCGAATCCGAACCTTGGCCGCCCTCTTGTTTGACCCCCGTCCTAAAATCGTGGTCGCCTCGATCGCAGGGCTCGCTTCACCGGTCTTGTCCCCCTCGATTCTTCAGGACAAACGACAGATTTTAAAAAAGGGGAATGAAATTGATCGTGAGGTCTTGATCGATCTATTGAGTGAATGGGGTTACCAACAAAGTCCTCTAGTTGAAGATCGGGGGAGCTTTGCGGTTCGTGGCGGCATCGTTGACTTGTGGGGGCCCCTGGATGACAACCCGTGGCGCCTTGAACTGATGGGAGATGAAATTGAATCGATTCGGCGCTTTGATCCGGCCGGACAAAAATCACTCGAATTCCTTGATGAAGTTTGGCTGGTGCCGGTACGAGAACTTTTGTGGGATGAAAAAACCCGCCAGGGACTGGCCGCCCGTTTCATTCAAAAAGCCGATGAAACGGGGTTGAAAGCGACCGAAAAACGAGAGATCGCTGACAAGATTCGCGAAGGTCTTCTTACCAATGGTATCGAACACCTCCTCCCACTTCTCGACAAACAAACGCACTCCCTTCTGGACTACCTTCCCACTGAAACGCGCGTTATTCTGAACGACCGCGAACCAATCCAAACCCATCTTGCCGATCTGCAGACTGAATTGCAGGAAGCCTTTTCCAAAACCGATAGCTTTGAACGCTGTCTGGTTCCAACGGAAATTTTAAACGACAAAATTCTAGAAGAAGAGAAGCTGTGCAGCGCACCACAATTAGAACTGACCGAATTTTCTGTAACCACGGAAGGTTCGATCCAGATTCAAACCGAAGAAAATAACGAGCTACGCGCTCACGCCATGAAAAAAGGAGAGTCCCCCTTTGCAGCGATCGCCAGCACTCTACAAAAATGGCTGGCTGAAAATCGGGTCGTCCTGGTCGCTTCCTCCAGCGCACAACAGCGCCGGCTCCTCGATCTGCTCGCTCCCTATGAAGTACCAACCCAAACCGTTGAGGCCCCCTTCACAGCAGCGCTCCAACAGACCGATCATCAACTCACCCTGGTGGTCGGCGACCTATCGCGCGGCTTCCGTTGGCCCAGCGAGCATCTTATTGTCATCACGGACGAGGAAATCTTTGGGCCCAAGGTACGGCGAGGTCACGATACCGTCAGCCGTCGAGAAAGTTTTTCGGCCATCAATAAACTCAAAGAGGGGGATCCGATTGTTCATGAAGAGCATGGCGTGGGACTCTACCGCGGCCTCCTCCACATGGAAATCGAAGGGATCACGAACGATTTCGTCCTTTTGGAATATGCAAAAGGAGACAAGCTGTATCTCCCCATTTATCGATTAAATCAAATCGAATCCTACAGTGGTGGCGACAAGGCCCCGAAGTTGGATCGCCTCGGGGGGAATACCTGGCAAAAAACCCGGGCCAAGGCGCAAAAAGCGATCCGACAATTGGCAGGAGAACTAATCAATCTCTATGCAGCGCGAACCGCCGGACGGGGACATGCCTTTTCACCAGGCAATGAACTCTTTGAGTCTTTTGAAGCGAGCTTTCCTTATGAAGAAACCGAGGACCAGGAACGAACGATTAGTGAAGTCCTCGCCGATATGGAACAGGATCTCCCGATGGACCGACTGGTCCTTGGAGATGTCGGCTATGGAAAAACGGAAGTGGCGATGCGCGCTGCCTTTAAGGCCATTCTAGACAATAAACAGGTTGCGATTTTGGTTCCAACGACGGTGCTTGCTTTCCAGCACTTTCAGAACCTTCAAGAACGTTTCAAGGAATACCCTGTAACGATCGGCATGCTTTCTCGTTTCCAGAGTCGCGCTGAAATCAAAACGACACTCGAGCAGATGCGCGCTGGTCAAGTGGACATCGTCATTGGCACCCATCGCTTGTTGCAACCCGATGTTTCCTTTCCAGACTTAGGGCTTTTAGTGATCGATGAAGAGCATCGCTTCGGGGTGAACCAAAAGGAAAAAATCAAGCAGCTTAAAAAGAGCGTCGATGTCTTGGCCTTGTCGGCCACCCCGATTCCGCGTTCATTAAACATGGCCTTGACCGGCATCCGCGGCATCAGTGTGATCGAAACCCCTCCAACCGACCGGTTGGCGATCCGTACCTTTGTGGCCCCGTATAGCGAAGCGATCGTGAACGAGGCGGTACTCCGTGAAGTGCGCCGTGGTGGACAGATTTTTTACGTCCACAATCGTGTTCAGAATATCGACAAGGTTCAAAAGCGTCTGAGTGATCAGTTCCCGGGGCTTCGTATTGCTGTCGCCCATGGCCAAATGCCTGAAGCAAAGCTGGAAGAAGTCATGATCTCCTTTGTCCAGCAAGAACAGGACATCCTCCTCTGCACCACCATCATTGAATCGGGAATTGATATTCCAACGGCCAATACTATCTTGATTGAACGGGCGGATCGGATGGGCCTGGCCCAGATCTATCAACTCCGGGGACGGGTGGGCCGGGGGGCCCAGCGCGCTTACGCCTATCTCATGGTTCCCCATTCCGAAACGTTGACTACCGACGCCAAAAAGCGACTCTCGGTTTTGCAGCGCTTTAGTGAACTGGGAAGTGGTTTTAAGATGGCCTCTTATGATTTAGAAATTCGGGGAGCAGGAAATGTCCTGGGAGAAAAACAATGGGGCCATATGGAAGCCATTGGATACGAGCTTTATTCAGAGCTCTTGGAAAAGGCGGTTCGTGAACTCAAAGGAGAAGAGGTCTTGTCCACCATAGAACCAGAACTCCATTTGAAAGTCGCCGCCTTCTTGCCGGAAGATTACATTCCTGACCCCCAAGTACGGTTGGATTTGTACCGGCGCCTCGCTTCGCTCCCGCTTGTCGAAGACTGTTATGCGATCGAAGAAGAAATTGTCGATCGCTTTGGATCACTCCCTCCCGAAACAGAAAACTTACTCCACCTTATGATCTTGAAGGTTTTGGCCAAAAAACTCCGGATTCGGGCTCTGCATTGTAGCGATCGTCAATTCGTCTATCACTTTGATAGTTCCACCCAGCTGCAGCCGACACAGATCTTGGATAAACTAAAACAACAGCCACAGACCTATCAGTTAACCCCTGAAATGAAATTGATCGTCCAGCAGACTGCCACGAACGACCAAGAACGGCTCTCTGTCCCACGATACTTCTTGCAGGGACTCGCTGAGACACTGTAGAGATGCGACCGATGTGGATTCGGACAATTCTAGCCAGCGTTTTACTATTCTCCTGGGGATGTACCCGGATTGAAGGCACCACCGTGGTGGCTGAGGTTGGAACCACCTCCGTCACCGTAGCCTCCCTGCAACAAGCCTACCGGCTTCAGGAAATTCCTGGCGATCTTCCCCCGCATCGCACTCCGCAAGAAATTGAACGCAAAAAACGACAGATATTGAACGTGCTAGTAGAACATCATCTCCTGCTCCAACAAGTACACGCCGACGGTATTGAATTAGAACCGGACATTTGGGAAAAACATAAAAAGCAGTTACTGCGTGGCTATGAAACGGAATTATTTAAGCAACAGTTAAAGGACCGGGGACTCACCCTTGAAAAATGGCAAGCGGGACAAAAGGAAAAATTATTAATTCAACATTGGATTGCTGAGCAAGTTGCCCGTCATGACGGCCTCTCCACTACGGAATTGAAAAGTTATTACCAAAATAATCAAAGGCGATTTCTTCAAGCGGAAAAGGTTCGAGCACTCCACATTGTTGTGGCGACCCGGCACGAAGCGGACGATTTATTGCGACGCCTCAAGCAAGGGGATGATTTTATTGAATTGGCACGACAGTTTTCGACGGGACCCGAAGCGACCGAGGGGGGGGACTTGGGATACTTCACCCGGAAGGACTACCCCCCTACTTTTACCGACACCTGCTTTGCCCTAAAGAAGGGGGAGCATAGTGAAATCGTTGCTTCCGATTACGGCTTTCACCTCTTTAAGGTTGTTGATCGCCTCCCTCCACAGCAGCAGAGCTATAAAAAAGTCCTCCCCCAAATCAAGCGACAACTGACGAGCCAAAAAATGGAGGATTGGATGGCCACGACCCTCCAATCGTTGCGCCAAAAGGCCCCCATCAAAATTCACCATGACATTTTAAGGAAAGTCCGGTTATGAAGGGGGTCATGCGTTTCAAAGCAACATTGCTGAGTAGTCTCCTGCTGGGACTGATCCTCGCCAGCCCGGCGGTCGCCAAGCAATCGGTCGATCGCATCGCCGCCGTTGTCGGAAAAAATATCATTCTCGACTCTGACATCCATCGAGCCCGAGCCGCCGGTGTCGTTCGTCTTTCGACGAAAAAACGCAAGATGACCAATCATGAAATCCTAGAGGAACTCATCAAAGAACAACTTCTGCGACAGGAAGTAGAGCGACTCGATATTCAAGTCACCCCAGAGGAAATGCAGCAGGGGCTCGGCGGTATCCTGGCCCAAAATCGTATCACTTTGCCCCAATTGAAAAAAGAATTGGCCTCCAAGGGAATCCCCTTTGGACAATACAGAAAAGACTTGGAGAAAAAGATCCAAGTGATGAAATTTATCCAACAGATCATTGGACAGCGAGTCAATATTACTGAAGAAGATTTTGAGGTTTACAAGAGACGCTTTCCATACAAAGCCAAACGGCAAAATAAAGAAAAAACGCGGCAGGAGATCCTGGAAAACAAATCACGCGAAGATCTCGATGCCTATTTGGCAGAAGTACGCAAACGAACCTACGTTGAAATCAAGTAAACAAGCTGCCCGCAATCCGAGTCTGGCCATGACAATGGGAGATCCACAGGGAATCGGCCCGGAGGTGATCGTCAAGGCGTTGCCTCATTTGCAACGGATCGCTCATTGGACCCTCTTTGGGCACCGTCGATTTCTTGAAAAAGCCGCCAGGATGAATCGGCAAAGTCTCCCCCGCCAGCTAACGATCGTCGAACCAACGGGTCGCCCTCCTCTCCTCCAGTCAAAAGACAAAAAACAGCGCGGCGAAGCCTCCTTGAGCTATATTCAAGAAGCCGTTCGAGCGATTCAAGAGGGAACCTGTCGAGGGTTGGTCACGGGTCCCCTCTGTAAGGCACACATCAAAGCAGCGGGCTGCCCTTACCCTGGACATACCGAATTACTCGCGGCCCTAGCGGGGGCTCGTCAAACATTTTTAATGATGGTCGGTCCACGATTACGCGTCACCCTCGTCACTCTTCATGTTCCTTTGATGCAAGTTGTTTCTCACCTCTCTTCGACGCGGATCCGACAAGCGATTGAACTCACTCACGAGGTTTTGAGAAAACAGTTTCGTATTCGCCGTCCCAAACTGGCCGTCGTCGGCCTGAACCCTCACGCGGGAGAACAAGGACTGTTCGGCGATGAAGAGAAACGATTGATTGTTCCAGCAATCCGCGCCGCCCACCGCAAAAAAATTGCCGTCACCGGCCCGCACCCTGCTGATGCACTTTTTTATCAGGCGGCCAATGGGACCTATGATGCGGTTATCAGCCTCTATCACGATCAAGGGCTAATCCCAGTCAAGCTCTTGCATTTTGATTGCGCGGTCAATATGACACTCGGGTTGCCCTTTGTGAGGACAAGTGTCGATCACGGCACCGCCTTTGATATTGCCTGGAAAAATAAGGCAGATCCCTCCAGCCTCATTGCGGCGGGGAAATTGGCAGCACAAATGGTTCAAAATAATTAGCATGCAAATCCACTTTGGTACAGATGGCTGGCGAGGACGCGTCGCCGAGGACTTTACCTTTGAAAATGTTGCACGGGTGATGCAGGCCTTTTGTGATATTTTTTTGGCGAAACAGGACCCGCACTTTGTTTATCTCGGCTATGATCGGCGTTTTCGCTCCCGTGACTTTGCAGAACAGGCAGTTCGCGTTTTAACAGCGAACGGAATTGAAGTCCGGTTAGCGACACAATTTTGTCCTACTCCCTGCATTTCCTGGCTGACGAAACATCACCAAGCGGGAGCCGGTATCATCATTACAGCGAGCCACAATCCTTACCATTGGAATGGAATCAAGTTTAAAGAACCGAACGGTGGGGCGGCCTCACAGGAATACACCAGTCCTATCGAAGATCGTTATCACGAACGACTGGCCCAAGGCCTGGAACCACGGTTTATGGAACTGGCTGAGGCGCGTCGTAAGGGGCTTCTCGAAGATGTCGATCCCTTAGGGGAATATGTCCATCAGCTTCGTTCGATGGTCGACTTGGAGGCAATCCAGCGCGCCGGCTGGAATATCGTCGCCGACCCGATGTACGGTGCCGGCACCGGTTTTTTTGCAAAGGTTTTAGAGCAACCCCTCAAGGAGCTGCACGCAGAAGCCAATTCCACTTTTGGCTCGACCCAGCCCGAACCGATTGAGAAAAATCTCAGTGCACTATTAAAAAAGGTGGGCGCGGAAGGAATCGATGTCGGCCTAGCGACCGATGGAGACGCCGATCGTATCGGCGCGGTGGATGAAAACGGAAATTTTGTCGACAGCCACCACATCTTTGCCCTGATCCTAAAGCACCTCGTGAAAAA
>CAZXZM010000036.1:10531-11536 GCA_964645365.1 uncultured Pseudomonadota bacterium
GTTAAGACCGTTTCCACCAGTCAGATGATTGACCGGTTGGGGGAAAAATATGGCCTCACGATCCACCAGACACCGATCGGCTTCAAACATATCTGTGCAAAGTTTAGTGAGATCGAACCGCTCATCGGCGGGGAAGAGTCGGGAGGGATCGCGATCGCCAAACATGTCTATGAACGGGATGGGATCCTTTCAGGTCTGATGCTCTTAGAAATCATGACCTATGAAAAGAAACCGCTGGGAGAAATTTTAGCCGATCTGGAGAAGGAAATCGGTCCCCATCACTTTGAGCGACATGATCTAGAGCTCACACCGGCTACCATGACCGAAGTCCGTGGCATCCTCCCCACACTCGCCGTCGACCAACTGGCTGGAACCACCGTCGTCAATATCGACCGCCTCGACGGCTGTCGTCTGAATCTAGAAGATGGGAGCTGGGTCCTGATCCGCCCCTCCGGCACCGAACCCCTCCTCCGTCTTTACGCCGAAGCGAAATCGGTCGAGCGCATTCGAGAACTCCTGACCGCTATACGAAAAGTCCTCAAGGTGTAGATATTTTGACGCTTTCTCTTTATCAAAGTGAGAAAATCTGCTACCGTGGCCGAGGTGTTCCGCAAGGGGGAAATTACAAAACCATGGAATTTCACAGAGGGATGGCGAAAGTTTTGGGTAGAAGCACAGTGTGGAGCTACCGAGGAAAAATTTTCCGTCTGGTCCAATTCGGTGGACGGAGAAAAAATACTCTATAGCCAGGTTTTGGCCGCCTTTCTCTCCGGAAAGAAAATAAAGTTCGACAAAGGGCCCCCGTGCGGTGATTGGACTTATGTGGCGACCGGTGTAACGATCAGCGATTAGGCATCCGCAGGCTTTAAAATTCTGAATTTCGTTAGGGGCTTGGGAATCCAGCGTGAATCGAATACGAAGAGATGGTTTAGCAACATAGCGGTCGACACGCTCGTCACATTGACAAAAAACAGCACACAGATATGCATCCCCACCATCGTAAAC
>CAZXZM010000036.1:11546-12006 GCA_964645365.1 uncultured Pseudomonadota bacterium
AAACCAGGCGAACTTCCTTGTGGGCTTCCAGAGGCAAAGAGGGGCATAAAGGACCTCGAGCGCCAAGACGAACCACGTAACACCCTTAAGAAAGGTACCAGGGAATGTCGGCAAGGATAGGGAGAGTCCATTAAACCACCCCGGCCGCGCAATGATCCCCCCTGAAAAGATAGCCTCTAAGACCGATCCATCGATCCAACTCGCCGCAAGGGCCTTGTCGATCCCACTCACCGTATAACCAACCCCCAATACAATCCAAGCACCTACATAGAGAGATTGTGGCATAAACCAATCGCGATCTTTCTTGCCGAAAGAGAGAGGCTCACCAGAAGGAACGAGGGCGGATGCCAAAATGAGCCACCCGACGTAGCCATCACTCGGAACCATAACAAAAGGCATCCTATTGATCAGGCAGGCCCATCCATACCAGATAAAAATTGCAGCAACCCGACGGTAAAAC
>CAZXZM010000037.1:0-11737 GCA_964645365.1 uncultured Pseudomonadota bacterium
TACACCCTTGACGTCACAGTCGGCCATCAGTCGTTGCATCTCGCGGTCCCTTGCCTCCATGAGCAACGGCAACAGCCTGTGGACGGGGAGCTCCTTCAGCTTGGACTCTAGCGCTAGTGCTCCCTCGGCCTTGACCTTTTCGAAGAGCTCGCATGTGGTGGCGATCGCGCAGTTCAGGCGCTCGAGCTCGGCGAGGAGGGCTGTCTCATCCCCCTTTAGTTCCATCAACCTCCCATCCCGTGCCTTCACCTCGGCCTCGAGCCGCTGTCCGCGCCAGAACATGTCCCCGTACGCCTCGTAGTGGCGGGCGAGGTGCTCCATCGACACTCCCTTTCCCTGTGCCTCGCCGACAAGTTCGATGACACCGCGTAGCATCTCTGGGCTACAATCCAGCTCCTCGAGTATCTTTAGCCCCTGATGTGCCTCCTCCGCCTTCAGCCCTGATTTCTTCTCGAGTCTGATGATGGTCGATGACAGCTTCAAGACGGTATTCCTGAGCTTGTTCGCCGTTGCGGTCAGGTTCTCGATCTCCCGCGGGAGAGAAATGGTCCCGGTGGCATTCTTGAGCCTAGCATCCATGTCCTGCACAAGCTCCTCGACCTTCCCGAGGGACTCATCGGATGGATCACCCAGGTCCTCGATCTTCTTCTTGAGCAGCTCCCCCCTCCTCCAGTAGGCCCTAAAGATGGGACCCCAGCGAGGATCATCCTGCTTGTCGACAAAGGCCTCGAACGACTCGAAGCAGCTGTCGATGCGCCCCATGAGGTCGTGCGCCAGGCCCTTGGTGAGGTATTCCCGCTCGATGGCATTGGACTCCTCACCAGGATCATTGAGTGTCCCGCGACACCTCTCGAAGAACGCCTCACCCTCATCGGTCCGGCCCCATCTCTTCCCCGCTTGGCGAGTGACGAGGCCCTGACGCTTCAGCTTCTGGATCTGGTACTTGATGACCGAGTCCTTGAGTTCCATATCACCCTGAATCTCCCGCAACTCCGAGAGAGTCCTGGGCATCGCGAGGGCTTCGAGGATCCTGAGATGGATCTTCTGCTTTTCCATGAGGTAACTATGTGATGAGCGAGTATATTAACTTTATCTAATAGGTTTGTATTATCTACCTAGTTAAACCTAGTTAAACCTATCCATAACGTCCACAGTAGCCCCATAACTCATGTCCAATTTCACTAACAAGCGCAATAATTATGAATTACTTATTGGTCTTTTATGTAGGCCTACCACATGCTCAGAACTGACATTCATGGCCCGCCGTGCGCCAGCAAGGTGTTCCTTGCCCCAAGCCAGCGTCAGCAGGTCGGTGGCCGGGACATCACCCATGTAGACCGAGCATCAGGTGCTGGGATCCCACCTTGGGAGGAGGGGCGGTAAAGCAGAAGATGCTGTGCGGCGGCGGCAGGCCGGCAGTACACTGCCGAACGCACCTGACAGGCCCGCATGCTATCGGTTCATGATTCGCTCAAGCATCCCCAACAGGGTCCGGACGGACCGGCAGGGTGCCGGAACGATGGTCGGGAGTTCGGAAAGAGATTGTCTGCGTACCGACCGCTTCCAGGTAGGCATCTTGAGAGTTTCGGAATAATCGTATAAAGGTGAACACCCACCTCGACAACTCGGGGGAGGCATCATGCGACGATTAGATCCATTGACTGAGTATCTCAGGAAATCGGGCAAGCAGAAGCTTGTGCTGTCATTCGAGGACCTTGAGACCATTCTCGACCGACCACTTCCCAGTAGCGCGCGGAAACATCCTGCCTTCTGGTCAAACTCTTCACAAAACGCATACTCCCGAGCCTGGAGAGAAGCCAAGTATAGCATAAGTCGCAGGGGCCTCGCTCCCGAGAGGGTTGCGTTCGTGCGTGATGATGCCGCCGATGACGGATCGCTGACTGATTACCTTCAAACACCCACGGACATTACTCCCGACAGCGGAAGGGCTCCCGTCTCGAAGGATGTCACCGCCGTCCTGTTGGGCTGTGTCTCTCGGAAGGCATCTTCGCCCCTGCCAGCCAAGGATCTCTATATATCCGGTCTCTTCAGACGGCGCCGTCGATATGCCGAGGCGAGCGGTAGGCAGTGGATGGTGCTCAGCTCCAAGTACGGTCTCATCGATCCTGAGGACGTGATCGATCCCTACGACTTCCGCGTCTCTGACATGGACCGCAGCAAGCGTGAAACGTGGGGCCGAAAGATCGCTGAGAAGCTTGGTGATCGCTTCGGTGGACTGCAAGGAAAGACCTTCGAGGTCCACGCTGGCGCCGACTACGTCAACGCCCTCAGACCGCACCTCATGAGGGAGGGTGCGGAGCTCGTCACGCCCTTGAGCGGCCTCCGCATTGGTGAACAGCTTCAGTGGTATGACCGGGTCGTACAAATGATCCCCTCGGACGTAGCCATTAGAGGAAGAAAACCACTAAAGGATCCCGCAACAATATCATGGCCGAGCGACGATGCTCGCGGGCTTGCCCGGAGTATCACTCAAGCATTCAACCGTGGCCATCTCGACCTTAGACAGAGGCACAACGCGCCCATAGTGGGCTGGAAGGGCATGCCGGAGGTCAAGGCTGTTGAGCGTATGAGGGCCGCGGGCTCCTCGGATGCCGACATACGACTCTTTCTCGCGTTCATTTCCGCTATGGACCGCGCTCGCGATGCAGACCGTCTCTGGGCTGACGGGGCGACTCTATTCGTCGAACATCGGTGGGTGTATGATCCAAAGGAGGTGGTCAGCCGAAGCCTGAGAGATCTCTCGGACACATTGCGTTCGTACCGTGTGAGCCAGCGCCATACCGTCGACGCGGCAGCTTGGAGGATGATCGCTGAAACGCTCAATGATCCTGTAATGGCTCCCGATGTCCACGAGGCCATAATGGACGGGAAGGGAGACACCCTAACATTGCTTGGGGCATTCTCAAGGACGACCCAGAAAGGGTCGCCTCTGTTCCCCATGATACGGGGGCCCAAGGTCGGACCCATGTTCGTGCGGTTGCTGGCCTATCCCGGGAACGCAGATATCACGTCCCTCGACAAGCTCCCTGTCGCAGTCGATGTGCAGGTGAGGAAGGTGACTGAGTACTTGGGCGTTTGTGACACCTTTGAAATGAAGCTAGACAAGGTGCGGAAACGGATACAGCGGACCTGGAGCGCTGATGTTGAAACGCACGGTGCCGAAGGCCCAGACATTATTAATGGCACACCGGCCGCGCTTGATCCAGCAATCCGGTTCTTCGGCAAGTGGGGCTGCACGTTCTGCAAGAGAAAGGGCCGGCGGATGCCCATTAACAATGATATCTGCAAGGAGTGCCGGTTCGACGACCTGGAGAAGAAGGTGTGATATCGCGGGCGCGCTGGGCGTTACTATATCGGTTCTTGTATTAATTATAATGGAGGATCTGTCGAAGACTCTCTAAATACTTCTGCCCTCGAATGAACCGCGGCGGGATACTTCGCTGGATGCCACCCGATACACCCAGCATCCCCTCCATCTCGTCGGAGAGTGCCATGTAAGGACGTCCTCGCCTGTCGGCTTTCGGCTGGCTGATGAGGACGGCCTTGTCAAGCAGCCGACTCTTTCTCCGCTTCCCCACAACGATGACGAGTTCGTCCACCTCGTCAGCTCTCTTCATGTGGGCGTTGTTAGGGAAGCGACGACGACATTTTACCCTCTCAGCATCGGTCATCCCTTTGAAGTCGAGTATTTCGTCGACCATGAAGTAACCGATTATGTAGAGGCCCCTCTTCTGGCTGGTGTTTTCGTAGGGCATCAGACCTGCATAGAACACGAGAAGGTCCCCCCTGACCAACGATCTGAGGTATCTGCTCTTCACTGTGGGATCCCCATAGGTCAAGGTATCGAACTCGGGATCGAAGTGAATTGTCCTCGTCTCGATTTTTTTTGGGAGATAGGTCGAGAGCGGGTGCCCGCTCCTCCCAATTGTGTTCTTGAAGGTTCTTGTCTCGCACGAGGAGGGATCACTCTCGGAGATGGGTATGTACTCGAAGCTGCCGTCTTCGAAGATGGGGGCCAGTGCACCGTCGGTCCCCGTGTCGATCCCGACACGCAGGAGCATTGCCGTTGTATCGGTATGCGCTTCGGAGTCACATCTAACGAAGGCATTGGAGCTGTATCTACTGGACATCTCCTTGACGTGTTCTTCATAACGGTCGATGACAGTTCTCGCGTTTTTCGAATCGATGGGTATCCCCCTGCAAAGCGACCTCATGCAGCTGCTGATCCGCGCCGCCTTCTTTCTACGCTTTGCCGTAAGGATTGTGTCGTTGATACAGGCGAGCATCATCCTCTCGGCGGGGGTGAACTCAAGCTCCGCAGGTCTGTCGAGGAGGTCTAGTTGATACCTGAACCTCAGCGGCCGTTTCCGCATGTGGTCCCATTGTGGCTCCCATTCGATGACGCCGCGCTCTACCTCACGATCCTCGCAGTTGATTATGACCGGGCGGACTGTACTGAGTGGCGGCGTGAGGAAGGCTATCTTGATCGTGGACACGGACGGATCCCGCGACATCCCGCCCTGGAGGAAAGCGATCCGGTCACCCGGCTTCAGTCGGTCCTCGATCCGATGGGGGGCCATGAGGTTCGCACCATGACACCCGGTCGTTCCAAAGTTGCCCCTCTCGTACTTGGGATCTGTCCTCGGGTCGTTGCGCTTCTCCTTCTGTCGGAGGTGGATAAAGAAGAGCCTGTTTCCATCCTGTGACGCTCGGTTCGATGGTGCTTTCGGCACCTTCCCTTCATGACCTCGTCCGCATGGCGGTTTGCACACATCATCGCATGCCAACCTAGACCACTCTCTCGTAGCGGGATACGTGTGCGTTAATTATCTCCTTGGCCTTGTCGTCATCGATGGACGAATACCTCTCTTGGAGTGCCAACAATACCTTGAGGACGATGTCATCATCGAGCGAGCGGTAAAGGCCCGTCCCCCAGAAAATTGAGCTTGGATTCTTCGGATTCCTGTAGAATTCCCAGAACTTGAGATAGGCCCTGGGATCGAACTCGAGTGATCGCTCCTTATCGCCGATCACGAACACCGACTCCATCACGATATTTTCGTTGTCAGGCTGGTCGCGTTCCCGTTTCTTGTCCTTGATGAAGAGGAAGCCGAATATGTATCGGTCGACCTCGTCGTGATGGGGCTCCCTTGTCGTGAGGAAGGCCATCCCTCCCTTCTCCGCTGCTTTCAATGGTACGGTCTCTCCAGAGCGGGCGGGGCCGCGCTTGACGCCACCGCCGTACCGCCAGAAGCGGAAGAGGCCGCACTCGTAGCACGGAAGGTTCTGCAGGGTAAGCTCCTTGCAGACGTAATTCCTGCAGTCGTTATCCTCGTCCTTGCACCAGACCCTCCCCGCTGCGACGTTGTGACGATAGGCCTCATCGCTGCAGACATGCCTGTAGGCCTTGTCGTTGTACGTGCACTTGAAGGCGACGCTCCCCGGGGTTCCTATCGTCGCCGACGTCCCCCTGATCAGCATCCCGTGCTCGTCGAACCGCAGACCCGCGTCCATCCATGCCACCCCGTGCAATTCCTACAGCTGGGGCCTCGCAGTCATCCACCGAGCTTGAGCTCTTCATCGATCTCTGCAAGCAGCCTGTTGAGTTCGGCCAGGATCTCTGGTGCGGGCTCGGAGGGCTCGCCGATCGAGATCCTCAGACGGAATTGCAGGTCGACATCGGCTGCGGTCGTCAGTATCTCCGGGAGTCTGTCCGCGAGGTCCTGGAGCTGGTTCGGTCGAAGGTCCGCTTCGCCCACAAGCCCTGTTGGCGGAGGGGGTGGCGGTGGCGCAACATCAGGTATTCGCAGTCTGACAGCCTGCGCCCCCTGGAGTTCACAAGGCCACAATCCAGGATCGCCACTGTATTCGATGAGACGGGCCCGGAGGGAACCGTCGATGACGGTGCGCACGACGGTCCATGGCAGGGTCATGCCTGCCTTCTGTGACAATGCGGTTAAGATGGCGAGCGCTGTGGTTTCTCCATCGGCCCAGGTGTCGGGTAGGTTCTGCGGCAGTATATCGGTGGTGGGGATCGGCGGTGGGGGTGCACGGATACGTGCGTCATCCCGAAGGATACCAGCGGGTATCTCCTCTCCGAGGATGCTTGCAGGCCCGGACGTGAGCCAGAGACGACCCTCTTGAGTCGCATCTGATATTGCATCCTCGACCACTTTCTGGGGTGCCTTGGGGATCGTTACGGGCTCCTCGTACCCGTTGCGGATCACCTGCACGACCTTACCACCGACGAAGTAATCGAGGGCATCCCTGATTAAGATGTCATCACCGTTCCAGAGACCGGGCAGCCTGTCGGGCTCGAGGAGTGTAGGAAGGATGCGTGTCAGGTCGGCTACATCCGGGAGGACCACCTCGAGGCTGGGGTCCTTGAGGTCAGCCTCATCGGGCTCCTCGCGCCAGATCGTCCGTACCGTCCGGTCCGGCCGCGTGGCGCGGAGAACAAAGACACCTTCTTTCGCGCCGAGGACGAGAGTGCCGATAATCTCCTTCCGCCGCAGCATCTTTGGTAGGTGCGGGAATTGCGCGAATGCCCCCACGAGGTCATTGACGCGTCGTGATGTCTCGCCATCCCTCCACAGCTCGTAGGGCCCACCTGGGAGGAGGGCGTCGGCGCTGACTGGCGAGTCCTGGATGCGCGATCGCGGCTCGTTCTTCACGATGGTGAAAAGGGGGTCGGAGCCTACTGTGAGGCGGAAGGCATGGACTTCGTTCTTCTCGCTGACGGTGACGACGATATTGTATGCCTGCTTGATCGCTTCCGGGATCCGCTTCCTGGAGGAGTCGATGTGACTCACCAAGGTCTCAGCCCTTAGGAGGTCTATGTCCTGGTCCTTAAGCTGGCCCTGGACGTCGAGCCATCCAAGGTTTTCCCGGATGCGGCTGCGGATGAGATCGAGGCCGTCCTTGGACGGGGCCACGAGCACGACCGCGTTCCGGTAGACCCGAGGTCTGTCTTCTCCGGTGGTCTCGTCAAGGAAGCGAGCGGCCTCCGTATTGGGCTTGCCAGACTCGCTGGCGTACGCGGGGCCGAGGACGACGTAGTGGAACTCTCCATCATCTTCGACCTCGCGGGGCTTGTCCGGTAGCTTGTGGACGCGCGCTCCCGCAGCCTGGGCCCCCTCGATGAGGCTCCTGACCTTGACGATCTCGTCGATTAGCTTGGCCTCAACAAGCTCTGGGATAACGCGTCGTTCACATGCCTCGTGGTGCATCTGGCGCAGGTTCGGCTTCGATCCGAGACGCCACGACTTGGGGAGCTCCTTGAAACCCTCTGCTTCCTGCTCTGTCGCGCCGAGGAAGGCCTCGTCGAGGAACCAGGATACCTCAGTCCAGCGACGCAGCGCCTTCTCGAGCTCGATCTTGTCGGGGCGCGTGTGGCCCAGGAGGAGCATGAGCTCCCGCGTGAGCGCCTTCTGCCCGATGGGTTGGGAGTGGAGGAAGGTTGCCATGACGGCCTGCTCGACCTCGCGGAATCTGAGGGCGGCCGACTCCTCTTGGACACCGCGGGCTTTGTCGAGCTCGCCCTCCAGGATGGCGCTCCAGTCCTGCTTCTTCCCTTCGTACGCCTCGGTGGCTGCAACGGTGACGAGCTCCCTCGCCGCCTCGCTGACGCCCTCCTTTCCTGGCTCTACGAGGAGGACGTTCGCGGCGACGAGCGGGCTCTGGTCCCACGTCTCCGCATCTCGGAGCGCCAGTGCGAAGGTCCGCAGGACGCCGCGTGTCCGCTGGAAGCCCTCGAGGTTCGTCCATTTGGAGTAGAAGACGTCGGTGAGGTCGGGATGCAAGGGGTAGCTCCTCAGGAAGCGCTCCTCTGCCGCCTTCCCCTCCTTGCGCGTCTGGTCGTCGATGTTCGTGATACCCTTGAGGGCGGCAACGACGTGCGGCCTGAACGCCTCCCTGTCGCGGATGGACTCGGCTGTGAAGAAACGGCGTCGCAGGACCTCCGCCACGTCATCCTTCACGACAGGCTGGATCCCCTCCTCCCGCTCGCGGCGGAAGATGGCGTACAGCTCCTGTGTCAGCTCCTTGCCGAGCACATCACTCTTGCGCGGATCCGACGCGAGGAGGGAGGCGACGATGGCGCACGTGCGCACCTTGGTTGCGGACTGTGTGAGGTACTGGAAGAAGTTGATAAGCTTGCTCCGCCAGGCTGGATCGAAGGCCACCTTCTCGCGGGCGTACATGAGGACCTCGTCCATGAGGATGAGGGTGGCGAGCCCCTTCTTGGATGGGATCGAGAGGAGGTCGACAAGGAGGTTCTCTGCCGGCGCGCTTTCTCTTTCCTCGTCCTTGTCCTCCGCGTGAAGGAGCTTGAGGCCATCGCTGCCAGCGATCTGGAAGGCGAGGACGCTCCAGGGTTGCTTGAGCCACCGACGCTCTCCGTCGGGACCTACAACCTCCATGCCCTTCTCCACGTCGAGCTTGTCGAATGGCAGCACTGCGACGAGGCTCTCTGGCGGGTCCTGACCGATGTCCTTGATGAACTCCTGAACGGCCGGTAGGTCGGGTAGCTTGGTGGGTTCTCTGACGAGGTGGTAGAGGGTGATGAGGGTGTGAGTCTTGCCACCACCGTAGGTGAGCTCAAGCTGACGCACCGCTTTGTCGTTCTTGCCTGCGAGGCGCAGGCACACCTCCTTGGCGAGCTTGCGGATGTTGAAGGTGGGGTAGGTGAGTGAGAAGAACTCGCGCGGGTCGCGGTAGATCGTGGGCCCCTCGGGCCTGTCCATGGCAACGTCGTAGAGGTCAGCAGCGAACATGGCGAGGCTAAGTTCGCCAGACTTGAGGTCGTCGCGAAGAGACACTACCTCGTGCCAGGGTTTCCATGGAAGTTTTGTCATCCTGATTTCCCCTCCTGCCCGTTCCGGACATCCGTCGAATATTCGAAAACGGCCTTGGGTTTTTTAACCGTTCCGCCCCTGGCGGCGACGTGGTTGCTGAGGCTTTCGAGGAGGCTGCGCTCCTCGCCACCCTCCTTGGAGAGCTCGATGAGTGCCTGGAGGACGTGGTGGAACGTGGCGTTCCGCCAGAGGCCGTTGTCCTCGAGGAAGTCGTTGACCTTGATCGCGTCCCCCGCACGCCAGAGGTGCATAAGGCAGTGGATGCGGTCGATGAGCGGCGCAGGCCGGCCGTTGGCCTCATAGCCCATCGTCTTGCGCTTGCGCTGGCTCCACGCCTTGAGGCGCACCGTGCTCCCGGAGCCCTCGTCTACCTTGGTGTCCGCACCCTCCTTTGACTCCTCCTCGTCGGCGTCCTCTTCCCTTCCGCCCTTACCGCCCGTGCGCACGAGGATGTCATGCTCGTCCGCAAGTGCCCTGTCTGAAAGGCCACACGATACCGCATACAGGATGCAGGCGCCTGCAGACGCGTCCTTGAATCCAAAGTCGTAGCGGTGCAGGAGGTAGTACGTAGTGACGTCGTCGATCCCCTCGGCGCTCATCTCATCGCCGGTGGGTGAGAGGACGCGGCCCACCACGAAGTCCACGACGATGCGCCGTACGTGTCGAAGGAACTCGGAGATAGTCATGATGGCGCCAGGTTCATTGGCCTTCTTCACGATTGGATGCCTGCTGAACGCCTCGAGGGCGGGGCCCGTGGCGGCCCACACGAAGTCGGGACCCCGGATGCCCGCGTCCCAGTACTCGTGCAGGCACTCATGGATCTTGGACCGCATCTCGACGAGGACTTGGTTGTCCCAACCAAGGTGGGCATCCTCCGGTCGCTTGCGGCAGACGAGCCAGACGGATGAGGAAAGGGCGGCAGATGCATATGCACGGATTCTTGCCTCGCGCTCGGTCTGTATTGGCCAGCTTCCGTCAACAACGAATCCGGCTCGGATGATTGCGGAAACCAAAGTCTCCCACGCATCCGGTTGTTTATGGGCGAAGACAATGACAAGGCGCCCCTCAGAATTGAGAGCCCGATGGCACGCTTGAAATGCACGAGCCATCCCATCCTCGTAATTTGCTTTTGAGCGCTCTTTGTCTCCACCGAATAGACTCGCATCATCTATCAACTCTCCGTCGTTCCTTTCATGGTCCCACTTTGGGGAGAGCGGCTCGCTAAACGAGCTGTCTATTTCCAAGGAGTGGCCGTATAGGGTTCGTCGGAGCCAGATGTAGAAAAAGTCCATCAAGTCGGAATATGCGATGGCATCGTAGTAGGGAGGATCAGTGACGATGACGTCGAGAGCTTGTGAATCCAAGGCAATAGCGCTGCCCTTAATGATAGTTGGAGAAGGGGCGTCTTTTGACGCCTCCAAGAGATGGACTGTGACTCTCCTAACCCAATCATTAGCCCCATCATAATTTCCGGAGGTTCTGCCGATGGGATTGCCTTCAACAAAATCCCAAGTAATTGGGAATGCGAAGCGTGTAAATGTGTGACAAAGAAATTCGCTGAGTGCCCATAGACAAATTGTTGATGAGTAATCTGCCAGACGACTTAATGTGGTGGCAAGGTACATCTGGATTGCTTCGGCCCATTCCTCCTCATAACCCTCAACAAGCATAGCTTCCCTCGCTACGCGCGTTTGCTTGACGAACGTACCGAGGGCGAGAAGTTGGCGGGGGGTAAAGAGCTTAGACCACTTGTCGAAGCCATAGAGCGGAACGCGGAAGCCTAGCGCGTTCTTGCTCGGTAAAGGCTCGTTCGGAATCCCGAACGGAAGCTCCGCGAAAACCTCGTCAAGTCCTTTCTCCGCCTCCACCGCGACTTGCACTTCTTCCGACGTAGACAAACGATACTCCTTGCCACTTGGACCATCCACGACGACGGCGGTCATGGTGGCTCCGAAGCGTCCCATAAGTCCCTCTTGGCGGATGTCCTCCATCCCCATCGCGACCGTACCTGGCTGGCCGCAACACGGGCAATACGCGCCGTTCTTGCTCATTGTACCCTGCCCGATTCGCTTGTCGTGCTCCCGCCTCTGAGCGGCATTACCTCCCACGACGGGCACGTCGTTCTGGACACCGAACACAACCCCCGTACGATCCCTGTTCGACTCCATGGTGAGGAGAACACGTTTCTTGTCCTTCTTACACAACCACCGCGTCTTGAGCAGTGGTATCGTTGCGCGGCAGTTTTTACAGGCAACCAAGCGCGCCCACAGGTACGCAACGGTGGGCTTATCATCCACCATAGGGTAATACTTCTCAAGATCCTTCTTTGCCTGATTAAGAACCCACCATCCCCAAGCACGCACATGCCATGACAAATCCGCTTCGGGTGCCTGTAAAAGACTAGTCTGCGACTGTGTGACCATGGCCTCGATTTGCTTCTTCGAGTACTTGCCCCTTTTCTTCCAATATTCCCTCATAAACTCGGGTGATTCAAGGGCGAATTTGGGTAGGGGTTGTGTTTTTCCTGCGAGTTTCTGTGGATACTCGAGCGTACACTTGAGGATGAACCACGCCACAGGATTGATATCCATGGCCGTAACCTCACACCCCAGTCGCATAGCTTCAAGAGGGATGGCACCACCCCCGGCGAAGGGATCCAGGATCTTGGGTGCTCGCCCCCCGTACGCTTTTTTTATCTCCTGGCGGAACCACTCAAGATCGGGGCTTGACTCTCGACCCCAATGTAGTATACCACCCTCGGTTTCTTCCTTGTACTCGACCTTGACTTTCCCCGATGGTAGTTTCTTCTTCTTAGGCACTTGCACAACCTTACCACCAAGGCGAGTGACAAGCTCCTTTCT
>CAZXZM010000038.1:0-11643 GCA_964645365.1 uncultured Pseudomonadota bacterium
CTTTCTTTGCGGGCCAGCGCACAACGGATCGTCAGTTCCGCCAGTAGCGCAATATTCCGCAGCTCCAACAGATCGGTTGTGATGACAAAGTTCCAATAATATTCCTGAATCTCTTCTTGCAGGAGAGCGATGCGCCGCCGGGCTCGCTCCAGTCGTTTGTTACTCCGGACAATTCCAACGTAATTCCACATAAGCTGACGAATTTCATCCCAGTTTTGAGTGATGACGACCTGTTCGTCACTATCGGTCGCAGTGCCAGAGTTCCAGGGGGGGAGGGTTGGATGCTGAGCCGGTTTATTTTTTATTTCTTCGCTGCTCATATGCGCTGCCCGACGCGCGAACACAACGGCCTCTAATAAAGAATTGCTGGCGAGACGATTGGCACCATGGAGCCCCGTGCAGGCCGATTCCCCGACGACGTAAAGCTGGCCGATATCGGTATGCCCCTGGTCATCCGTCAGGATACCGCCACAGAAATAATGAGCGGCCGGCACAACCGGGATCGGTTGTTGGGTGATATCGATTCCGTAGCCGAGACACTTCTCAAAAATCATCGGAAAGCGCTCTTTGATCCAAGAAGCGGGGCGATCGGTGATATCAAGCCAGACGCAATCAAACCCCCCTTTTTTGATCTCGGCATCGATGGCACGCGCCACGATATCGCGCGGAGCGAGTTCGGCACGGTCGTCGTATTGTTTCATGAAGGGTTCACCATTTGGGAGACGGAGGATGCCTCCCTCCCCACGGATCGCTTCAGAGATCAGAAAAGACTTTGCCTCAGGATGAAAGAGACAGGTGGGGTGAAACTGGACAAACTCAAGATTGGCAATTTGGGCCCCGGCTCGATAGGCCATCGCCATTCCATCCCCGGTCGCAATGTCGGGGTTGGAGGTATAAAGATAGACCTTACCCGCCCCACCAGCGGCAAGCAGGGTCAGGTGGGACCGTACCGTTTCGACGTTTCCCGTTTCTCGTTCCAGAACATAGGCCCCCAGGCAACGGTCGGGACCCGTTCCTTTCGGATCAATTTTATGCTGTGTGATTAGGTCGATTGCGAAATGATCCTCCAACAATTCAATGTTGGGGTGTTGTCGGATCGCTTCCAGGAGCGCTTGTTCGATCATCGCGCCGGTTTGATCTTTGGCGTGGACGATGCGCCGTTCGGAATGTCCCCCTTCTTGTCCCAAATCGAGATCGCCACTGGCCTGACGGGAGAAAGCCACTCCCAGATTCACCAGCCACTCGATCGCCTCCGGCGATTCCTGCGCCACTATTTTAACGATTTCGGGATGGCACAGGCCCACCCCAGCTTTCAGGGTGTCTTCACTATAGCCAGCGACAGAATCGGTTGCCGACATCACTCCGGCGATTCCCCCTTGGGCGTAGTTGGTATTCGATTCGGCCCGCCCCTTTTTCGTGACGATAGTAACGGTACCGAGGCGTGCCACCTCCAGGGCGTAAGAAAGCCCAGCAATACCGGAGCCAATAACCAGAAAGTCGGTGTCGCGAGACATGATTTGCTTATAAGGACTCCGGAGGTGGTTTGCAATGCGAAGGGGGAGGTGATAACAACGGCTCATGTCTTGGATGGAGCGGCGGCGGGAGCGCCCCAGAACCCTGACCCGTAAACAGATGTTGGGGTGGGCCAATTACCTCACCTATGCTCGCATTGCCGTCGCCCCCGTGATGGTGGCCCTGCTCTATTTTATTGATCCCAGTCGTGACCCCTCGCGCTGGAATGTTTTTTTTAGTTGGGTGGCAGCGATCCTCTTTGCGGTCACCGGCATTACCGACATCGTCGATGGTTATCTGGCCCGGCGAAGGGAAGGGAGCGGGACCAGTTCCTTTGGTCAATTCATTGACCCTCTGGCCGATAAACTCGTGATGGCGGCGGTCTTGATTATGTTGATCCCCTTGGGTCGCTTGTGGGCCTGGATTGTCATCTTGCTTATTAGTCGAGAAATTGTCGTCACCGCAGTGCGGGCGATGGCAGCAGGGGAGGGGATTGTGATTGCGGCTAGTCTTTGGGGGAAGCGAAAGACCGCTATCGAAATCTGTGGACTGACCGCTCTGTTGATTCACTACCCCTTTTGGGGGGTCAATCCCCGCACGGTTGGACTTGTCTTGATTGCGTTAACGGTGATTGCTTCGATTGGGTCAGGGGCTCATTATATTTGGAGTTTCTTTTCTGAAATTCTCGCGCGGGAAAAACAAAAAACATCCTAAGCACAATCCAGCAGTTGTTTTGACGCATGGCTGGATGATGAGCCGTCAGGTCTGGGAGCCGCAGCTTCCGCTCGCTTCGGATCTGAAATTAGTTTCCTGGGATCTGCCACAACATGGCGAGTTGGTCCAAAGCGATGCGGTGATTAGCCTCAGTGACTGTGCGACCGCCCTCTATGAACTCGTACAGGATTTAAAAATTGAACAGGGCACCTATGTTGGTTGGTCGATGGGGATGTCTGTTTTTTGGCGCTACTGTGAACTGTTTGGCTCCGACCCCTTTGTTCGTGTTATCAATGTTGAGATGTTGCCGGTGATGGATCCGAAACAGGCGCAAGTAGAGGCGGTTGAAGGTTCCCTGCGTCTGGATCGTCACCGTGCAATGGAACGATTCGCAAGCAAGGTTTTTTATCAGGCTGATCCAGTTGAAATAAAAGAGATCGTTCGTGCCGCAGATGAGGTTCCCCTCGAAACTGCCATCAATCTCTATCGCGAAATGGCTACGACTAATTTCAGTAAGATTGCCCAGAAATTAACGATTCCCCAGACGCTCGTTTTTGGGAGTCATGGTTTTTATGCCGAGCATCGGCAACTGATTGATCATTTTTTTCCGAAGGATCAGCAGGTTTGGTTCGAGCATTCCGCCCACGCCCCTTTTTGGGAGGAGGGGGAGCGGTTTAACGATTTCTTGAGACAATTGACAGGGGTTGCTGATTCAAGATAATTTCGAGGCGGTTCATGCGGGAGTAGCTCAGCTGGTAGAGCACAACGTTGCCAACGTTGATGTCGCGGGTTCGAGTCCCGTCTCCCGCTCATTATAGTAGGGGAAGTTGTAGCGCTTGTGCCGTGAAATATAAAAAGGCGAGTCCGACGCCCAACCCTAATCCCATCCGCACCTGTATTTCCGTTTCGGATCCCTCCGGACTGACCACAAGAAAGGCCATCGCAAATCCCGCTGCGAGTCCCCCCATGTGCGCGAAGTTGTCGATGCCGGGGATAATGAAACCGAAAATCGCGTTATAAAAAATGAACATTAAAAGGGAGTTTCGCCACCGCGCGAAGATGTTTTTAAAGACGGGGTGGTGGAGGCGGAGGTAAAAGGCGATCGAGGCCCCGGCCAATCCGAAGATCGCTCCAGAGGCGCCGGCCGACAGACTGATCGGGTGGGCCCACAGGCTGGCGAGCGCGCCACAGGTCCCTGCAAAGAGATAGACCCAGACAAAGGCGACCCGCCCTAACAAGATCTCCAAGTCCCGTCCCAAGGCGTAGAGGACGTACATATTAAATCCGATATGGAGCAGGCCGATATGGACGAACTGGCAGGAGAGGAGCCGCCATAGCTCTCCCTGATAGACCATCGGGCCAAAGAGGGCGCCAAAACGGACCAAAAGACGCGGATCGGGACGGTACGGGCTGACCCCGGCAACGGTCATGTAGATAAACCAGACGATATTGACCAGGATCAGTGTCTGGGTGATCGGACCGATACGACTGCCACGCAGGACCTCTTCGATGCGCTTGAGACCGGTCGGTTTTGGTTTATACATTGATTTTACATACACTTTTACTTAGATTTTTCAAATGGCTTCCGATCCGATCTCTCGTCATCGCGCGCGTATCGACCGCATCGATTCGCAGATTGCCAAGCTGCTGAATCAGCGGGCCGATCTCGCCGTCAAGATTGGGAAGACAAAACGAAAGAATCGACGACGCACGTATGCGCCAGAGCGGGAACAACAGATTTTAAATCGGCTGGCCCGGCAAAATGGGGGGGCCTTTCCAGAACATGCCTTGCGCAATGTCTATCGCGAAGTGCTATCCGCCTGTCGGGCCTTGCAATCGCCCTTGCGGGTCACCTACCTCGGTCCGGAGGCGACCTTCACCCATGGGGCGACCCTGAAGAATTTTGGGCAGTCGACGCAGATGACTCCGCAGTTAACGATCGGCGCTGTCTTTGAGGCGGTGGAATCGGGTGAAGCCGAGTATGGAGTCGTGCCGATCGAAAACTCTACCGAAGGGGCCGTGACCCATACGGTCGATCGGTTGCTGGAGTCCCCCTTGCATATTTGCGGGGAAATCTTGCTGGAGATTTCGCACTGTCTGCTCGGACAAAAGAAGGGAATCACCCCACAGCAGATCTATTCTCACGTGCAGGCGACAGCGCAGTGTCGCGGTTGGTTGGAACGGCACTACCCAACGGTTTCCCTCGCGGAGGCGACCTCGACGGCGCGTGCGGCTCAGTTGGCGAGCCAAGATCCAAAATCCTACGCCATTGGGAGTGAGTTGGCGGCAAAACAGTATGACTTGAAAGTGTTGCACCGCCACATCGAAGATCACGGTAATAATATGACCCGCTTTTTGGTGTTGGGAACGGAAGCGCCCAAAAAGACCGGCAAAGATAAAACCTCACTCGCTTTTTCGGTAAAGGATGAGCCGGGCATTCTCTACAAGATGTTGGAGCCATTCCATCGGGCCGGGATCAATCTTTCTAAAATCGAATCGCGGCCGATGATGCGACTCGAAACCAACAAGGCCCGGACGGCGCGCAAGCAGGGGCGTTGGGAATATGTCTTCTTTCTCGATTTGGCAGGGCATGTTCTTTCGCCGAAAGTGAAGAAGGCCATTGCTCAGTTGGAAAAGAGATGCCTCTTTTTAAAAGTTCTCGGTTCTTATCCTCAAGGTAAATGAAACCATTCAATCAGGTCATTATTGTTGGGACCGGCTTGATCGGTGCCTCGCTCGGGTTGAATCTCATCAAGAAACGTCTGGCGAAAGAGGTTATTGGTGTCGGACGTCATGCAGCCAACTTGCGCACGGCAAAAAGAATACGTGCGATTCATACTCCCTGGCAGATTCGCAAGACGAAGGATCTCTTTGCCTCCGATCGCTTGCTCGAAGCAGACTTGATTGTTTTGGCGACACCGGTTCAGACAATCACCGATTTTCTGGAAATGATTCCCGCCCCCTTCATTAAGAAGATGAAACGGGGAATGGTTATTACCGATGTCGGCAGCACCAAGCGTTCGATCGTTCGTCTGGCCGAGCGACGCATTTGCGGACCGGCCGCTTTTGTTGGTGGCCATCCGATTGCCGGTACGGAACGGAGCGGTGCCCAAGCGGCGCAGGCGGATCTCTTTAAGGGTCGAGTGGTTCTATTAACGCCGACGCAGAAAACGGCGCGTGCAGCGATGACTAAGGTGCGTTCGCTGTGGCGCGGTGTGGGATCGCAGGTGATGACCCTCTCTCCCGCAAAGCACGATCGTTTACTTGCCCTGACCAGCCATCTCCCTCATGTGGTGGCCTATTCCCTGATCCATTCTCTCTCCGGACAAACAGAAGCGACGCAATTGGCCGGAGGAGGACTGCGCGACTTTACCCGGATTGCCGTCTCCGACCCAACAATGTGGCGCGACATCTGTCTCGAAAATCGCGACCAAATCTTAAAGGGAATGGATCGTTTTGAAAAAGGGTGGAAGCAATTAAAGCGAGCGCTTGTCAAAAAAGATGCTCAGGCCTTACAGCGTTTCTTTCAGCAGAGTCGAGCGATCCGTCAGAAAAACTTGTGAGTTCCGAGACCATTCATTCAGCGTCCCAGCTAACCGGAACACTTCACGTACCCGGTGATAAGTCGATCTCCCATCGCGCCCTGATCTTAGGGGCCCTTTGTCAGGGTCGGGTGGAAATTCAACACCTCTTAGTGGCCGAAGATGTCAGTCGGACCGAAGCGATCTTGCGACAATTGGGGGTTTCGATTCACGAGGAGGGGGATCATTGGATCGTCACCGGAAAGGGGAGGGAGGGGCTTCAGGGCGCTCCGGATCCCCTTTATTGCGGCAATAGCGGAACGACCTTGCGTCTTATGACCGGGCTGCTGGCCGGACTTCCCTTTAAGAGCATTTTGACCGGCGACGCCTCCTTGAATCGTCGCCCGATGGAACGTGTCCTCACCCCCTTGCGGCAGATGGGGGGAGAGATTGCTGAGCGACAGGAGGGAGAAGAGCGTTGGATCGAAGTCGAAGGAAAGACGCTAGCGGGGGTTGATTACGAATCGCCACTCGCCTCGGCCCAAGTTAAATCGGCTATTCTGCTGGCCGGACTTTTCGCGCAAGGGGGGGTGAATATTCGAGAACCGCATCCTTCCCGCGATCATACCGAGCGGATGCTCACTTATTTAGGGGCCAATCTCGAATGGGGTCCTGGTTGGGTCAAGCTGCAGCCCGGCCGTGGACTGGAGGCTAAGCCGATCACTGTGCCGGGGGATTTTTCTTCGGCCGCTTTCTTTATCGTAGCGGCATTGTTGGTTCCGAATAGCGAAGTTCGCCTGGAAAACATTCTGTTGAATCCGACTCGAACGGGCCTTCTTTCCGTCCTCTCTGAAATGGGGGGGCATATTACGATCGAAAAGGAACGTGAAGTGAGTGGGGAGCTGGTGGGCGATCTCATCGTCCGTTCTTCTTCATTGCAGGGCATCTCGGTCGGTGCCGAACGAATCCCTGCCTTGATCGATGAGATACCGATCTTGGCCATTGCAGCGGCACACGCCACCGGGGAAACGGTGATTCAGGGAGCGTGGGAGTTGCGGGTGAAGGAGAGTGATCGCCTGAGTGCGATGGCGACGGAACTGCCAAAACTGGGGGGTTCCATTGAAGAGCTGCCCGATGGGCTCAAGATCGTGGGCACTCAAGCCCTGTCGGGTGGTACCGTTCAGAGCCATGGTGATCATCGGATAGCGATGGCTTTGGCGGTCTCTGGGCTGACCACTGACACCCCGGTTACGATCGATGGGTTCGATTGCGTGGCCATTTCTTACCCCCATTTTTTGGACGATCTTCGGTCGCTGACCTGACCCCCTTCGGGGTAAATTCCTTTTGACAATCAAGGACTTTCATCATAACGTCGCGCGACTTTAACACGGAAAGGAACCAAATTTCATGTCACCAGAGACCACTTTTGCCGAACTACTCGAATCTACCGAAATCCAAACGCTGGCCGGAGAGGGGGATATCGTCACCGGAACCGTTGTGCAGCTGATGGGGGATAGCGTGGTGGTCGATTTCGGTCACAAAAGTGAGGGGCTGGTTTCTCTCTCTGAATTTATTGATGCCTCCGGCGAAGCTCAGATCAAGGAGGGAGACAAGGTAGAGGTCTACCTGGAACAGGTCGACAATGAGGATGGCTTTGCTGTCCTGTCGAAAGAAAAGGCAGATGCCCTCAAGGCGTGGGATAAACTCCAGGCGGCACTCGACGATGACAAAGCGGTCGATGGGACGGTCATTTGCAAAGTCCGGGGGGGCCTTTCAGTCGATATCGGGGTCAAGGCCTTCCTTCCCGCTTCCCAGATTGACATCCGTCCGGTCAGTTCTCTCGATCACTTCATCGGTAAGAAATTCCGTTTCAAGATCTTGAAGCTCAATAAGATGAAGGGAAACATCATCGTTTCGCGTCGTGTTTTACTTGAAAAGGATCGTGACCAGGTCCGCCAAGAAACGCTCGAAAATATTAAAGAGGGGAAGACGGTGACGGGGTCCGTTAAGAATATTACCGACTATGGTGCTTTCATTGATCTCGGAGGAGTCGACGGTCTGCTCCATATTAAAGATATGAGTTGGGGGCGCCTCAACCATCCATCAGAGATCTGCAAAGTGGGGGATCAGATCGAAGTCAAGATCCTAAACGTGGATCGTCATACCGGCAAAGTCTCTTTAGGGTACAAGCAGCTCACTCCCGACCCTTGGGAAGGGACCGAGGAGCGTTATCCGGTTGGAACCCGTGTGAAGGCCAAGGTGGTCAATATCATGGACTACGGTGCCTTCATGGAATTGGAAAAGGGGATTGAGGGGCTGGCGCATATTTCCGAGATGACTTGGACCAAAAAGACTAGGCCCCCCGCCAAGATTGTCGAGCTGGGTCAAGAGGTTGAAGTCGTGGTCCTTGATATCGACCGACAGAACCGCCGGATCTCTCTGGGCTTAAAACAGCTTCTTCAGAACCCGTGGGAAGGGCTCGAAGACAAGTTTCCCGAAGGATCGGTTGTGTCTGGGACGGTACAAAACATCACCGACTTTGGGGCCTTTGTGCAGGTGGAGGGGACAGAGATCGATGGCCTCATTCACGTTTCTGATATTTCATGGACCCGTAAGATCCGTCACCCGCAGGATGTCTATCAGAGAGGCGACGAGGTCAAAGCGATTGTTTTGAGCATCGATAAAGACAATGAACGTTTTTCGCTCGGCATTAAGCAATTGGTTGATGATCCTTGGCCCCGCATCCGCGGTGAATATGAAATCGGTAAAAAGATGACCGGAAAGGTGTTGGGGGTCAACGAGCGGGGGATCGATCTAGAAGTTGAGCCAGGAGTTGAAGGAACCATTCCATGCTCCGCTCTTCCGGAAGAGATTGCCGAACATCTTAAGGACAATTTTCAGCGAGGCCAAGAAATCCCAGTGATCCTGCATTCCATTGAAGAGCGGGATCGTCGGATTGCCTTTGGGCTGGTTGAGCAAGCAGACACTAAATCCTCATAAATGAGTCGTTGGCTTCCCCTCATTATCGTCCTCGTCTTGCTGCTGTTGGCGGTTGGGCTGATTTCGAGTTGTGCCCGTTTGTTCTTGTCCGGTTCTGACCTGACTCAGAAAAAGGGGGATGTTGCCGTTATCACCCTGAAGGGGGAGATCTATAATCCACGTCCTCTTATCCGCCAGCTGGAAAAATTAGCCGAGAAGGAAGACATCAAGGCGATTGTCTTTCGAATCAATTCCCCCGGAGGGACGGTGAGTGCCTCCGAGGAGATCCATGGAGCGGTCGCTCGCCTTGCGAAAAAGAAAAAGGTGGTCGCTTCCCTGGGAACGGTCGCTGCCTCCGGTGGGTATTATGTCGCTTGTGGAGCCGAAAAAATTATAGCCAATTACGGCACGATTACCGGAAGCATCGGGGTTCGGATGAGCCATGTTAACGTGAAAGGGCTACTCGATTGGATTCGGGTGGAACCCCGCGTTCTTACAAGTGGTCGGATGAAAGATTTGGCCTCTCCCTTTCGTGCCATGACGAAGGAAGAAGAAGAGGTCTTGCAGGAGGTGTTGCAAGAGATGCATGGGCAGTTCAAGCGCGTTGTTGGCGAGGCGCGTGGTTTGGATTCAAGGCAGGTGGAGGCTATTGCCGATGGCCGCATCTTTACCGGTGAAAAGGCGTTGAGTCTGGGTTTGGTCGATCAGTTGGGTTCCTTGCAGGATGCGATCGAGGTTGCTGCCAAGCTAGGCGGGGTGGAAGGAAAGCCAGAAGTTATTTACATTAAAAAAGGATCGAGCCATTGGCTCCAGTATTTCATTGATGAAATGGCGCAGCGTATTGCCGCTGCACTGCAAGGTATTCCGGATCAATCGTTCGCCTTTTGGCGGATGTAACGGTTGTAACGGGGAGGAGAGTAGCGATGAATAAATCCGATCTTGTCAACAAGCTCGCGTCACGGGCTAAGCATATCTCACTCAAAGACATGGAGGTGATTATCAATACGGTCTTTGAGACCATGACCGATTCATTGCGGAATGGGGAGCGCATTGAGATCCGCGGTTTTGGGAGCTTTGAAGTACGGCACCGTAAGCCGCGGCTCGGTCGGAATCCAAAATCGGGAGAGCAAGTCCAGGTAGAAGAAAGGCGCGTCCCTTTTTTCAAAGTAGGCAAGGAGCTGCGGGAACGGATCAATGGAAATGGTAATGTAATTCGCCGTGCTAAGTGAGTGGGGCCATGAAGAAATTGTGGGCCCCATGGCGGATGGAATTTATCGAGGGAGAAAAAGGGGCGGGGTGCATTTTCTGTAAGCGTGCTGAGCGCCAACAGGACGAAGCGGATCTTATTTTGTGGCGTGGTTCCAAGGTCTTTTCAATTCTCAATCGCTTTCCCTATGGTTATGGTCATTTGATGGTGGTACCTTATCAGCATAGCAGTGAGCTCGCTGACCTCGATCCCGAAACCGGGGCCGAACTAATATCGGCGTTGTCGCAATGGACCGAGATTTTTAATAAGCAGGTGGGGGCTCAGGGGTTGAATATAGGAGCCAATCTGGGCAAGGCAGCGGGGGCAGGCATTGAAGATCATGTTCATTTCCATATCGTTCCCCGTTGGGTTGGGGACACAAATTTCATGCCGATTTTTGGTGAGACAAAGGTGATGCCGGAACATCTGGCGGAAACTTACCGGCGCCTGAAAAGCGCCTGGGAGGCTTCATGAGAAAGATTATTGGCGCCTTAGCATTGGCCCTGGTTCTGTTTGGACTCCTGAATTTTCTTTATACAAATATGACGCCGGAGACCCTCAACTATTCGATGGTCTTCCGATTTCGTATTCCAGGGTTTTTTACTCTCCGATCGGATGAGTTGCCGGTTGGCTTTATCCTGATCGCCTCCTTTTGTATCGGGGCAATCTTTCTCTCCTTTCTGCAGGCGTTGCCCGATTTCTTTCGGAGCAAGTCTTTCCGGGAACAGAAAAAGCGGATTAAAGAGCTCGAAAAAGCTCTCGAGGAAAATCAGTCTAAACAGTCTGTTTCTTGACTGCCTGTTTTTGGAGGTCTTTGACGGCGGGGCTTTTAGCTTCGTCGGCGTTCCCTTTTTGTCCCTGCTCCCGAAGCCTTCCACTCATAATGCCCTCAAGCTGCGCCTTGGCCGTTTTGACCTTACTCGACCCTTCGCTGTATTGACTTCGCATTTGGGAACCGGCGTCGGCGGTCTCTTGGGCTGCAGAGCCCCGGATCAGTTTCTGGACATTGACCTCGAGGACGCGTAGCGGGGAAGGGAAGCGGGCAACAAAGGCATTCAGCTCATTTTTGAGCTCTTTGGTCATCAGGAGCACCCCATTTTTGAAGAGCCCCCGCATTTCATAGTCCTTTATAAAGAGGGGGATTTTTTCAGGGGTCGCCTGACTGGAGGAGACGATGCAGCTCTTGAAGAGATCGATCAGCTCTTCTTTGTCATATTCCTTTTCTGGAATCTTGAGTGGATCGAAGGGAAAGCGGACAGGACCCGTGTAGTAAAACCTCTCCTTGTCCATCCATTGTTTGTAGGAAACCCGATAGGATTTGTCTTCTTTCCGGGAGGGCTCAAAGGCCTGGATCCACTTCTCGAGGGTGTACTTCTCACCGTCGACGAAGCCGGAGGCGTAGATAAAGACAAGGTCATCGACCGACTCATAGAGGATTACACGCTGACCAGAGCCGTCTGGCTTCGCGACCTTATCCCAGATCTGCTCGAATTCTTTCATCGCTTAGAGTAACCCCTTGGGATTACTGACCTTTCCAGAATATCGTGCTAAGGGGCCCAAGTCAAGTTCCCTAATGATTATAAGGGGTTTTGAATTTCGCCGTTACCGAGGCAAGGATTTGGTGCGGGGGCCTACTTGGAAGGGGTTTTACGCGTTACCCAGCCGACTGTT
>CAZXZM010000039.1:0-11624 GCA_964645365.1 uncultured Pseudomonadota bacterium
ACTTAGACGGTGATTTGATCGGGGATGCCTGTGACGAAGATATCGATGGCGATAGCCTCGAGAATGCCGAAGAACAGGCGCTTGGCACCAACCCGTGTGATACCGACAGTGATAACGACGGCACACCGGATAACCTGGATGCCTGCCCGCTTGATGATAGTCATGTGACGACTCCTTGTGACGATCCGATTCCGCCCGCCGCGGTTGATACCGATGGTGATGGTCTTTCCGATGCCACCGAACAAGAGATCGGCACCGATCCAGAAAATGCCGATACTGATGGCGATGGAATCTGTGACGGCCCTCTGGAAGTCGATGGCGTCTGCGTTCCTCATGCGACCGGTCGGGACTGTTTCCCGAACGATCCGTTGATCGGCCCAGGTGATACCTGCACTCAGATCATCACACCGGAAAGTGTCGACACCGATGGTGACGGCCTGACCGATACCGCCGAAGCACTCAGAGGCACCGATCCGACCAATGCCGATACCGATGGCGATGGGATCAACGACCTCGAAGATTGTAATCCGCTCGATCCGAACATTGCGGCGAGCTGTGGACCGATTACCACCGAAAGCCCAGAGGGACTTTGTCTCCCCGTGGGTGGCGATACCGATGGTGACGGCCTAACCGATGAAATTGAAACGAACATCACCCATACCGAAGTTGATAATCCCGACACCGATGGTGACGGAATCAGCGACTGTCAGGAAGAACTGGTAACTCACACCGATCCGTTTAGTGCCGATACCGATGGCGATGGAATCTGTGACGGGAACCAGGTGGTTGAAAAGACAGAAACCGTTGAAGGCGCCGAAGGTGAAGAGCCCACGGAAGAGACCGTGACCGTCTGTGGCGTGAATGAAGATGGCACCGGCGACAATTGCCCGCTGGTGACCAATCCAGACCAAACTCCGTCAGACGATGATGAGACGGTTGGTGAAGTCTGCTTTAACGATGACGATGGTGATGGCGTGCCGAATGCCGACGATGAAGACAACGACCTGGATAACTGCCGCTATGTGGCCAATCCCGACCAAGCCGACGAAAATGGCGATGGTGTGGGTGATGCCTGCGATCCGACCTTCCAGGCGCAGACTTCAGCTGGAAATGGTGGCTGTGGTTGCCGTATCGAGGGCACGGGTGGACGTCCAAGCGACGTGATCCCCTTCCTGCTCCTCATGTTGCCTCTCGCGGTCTTCCGCTTGACACGCAAGAAGGGTTTAGTACGGATCTAATCATGAAGAAATCAATGACTCAAATTGCCCTGCTCGCCCTGCTCCTCCTGTTGCCAATGACAGGACGGACGGCACTCGACAACGACGGTGATGGGCTCCTGAATAACGTCGATAACTGTCGCGACATCGCCAATGAAGACCAGGCCGATTTCGATGGTGATGGTTATGGTGATGCCTGCGATGACGATGCCGACAACGATGGTATCGTGAATGACGGTGAAGCGGCCCTCGGAACCGATCCACTCGATGTCGATTCTGATGATGATGATGTCACTGATCTTTATGACTGCGCCCCGACTGATCCTGACAAAAGTGGTTTTGCCGATTGTTTTGTAACTGTTGTCGAACCGGACTTACCGGATCCCGATATTACGCCTGATCCCGATGAAGGTGATGACGAAGACGATGACGATGACGTCGAAGTCCCCACGACCGATACCGATGGCGATGGCTGTGCCGATGCGGTCGAAATAGGACGTCACACCGATCCTGATAACCCCGATACGGATGGGGACGAGATCGATGACTGCAACGACAACTGTCCGATCGTCTTTAATCCCGAACAGATTGATACCGAAGGGAACGGCGTAGGAGATGTTTGCCGCAATGATTATGATGGTGACGGCGTCGAAGATCCGATCGACAATTGCCTGTGGATGCCGAACCCGCGTCAGGCCGATGAAGATTTTGATGGAGTCGGTGATGTCTGTGATCCCGATTCAGAATATTTTGGTGGCCCGGAACCGACCCTCCATGCACAAGGAGGCGGAGATGGCAGTGGTGGTTGTAGCTTGACCGCTCCGTTAGCTGGTTCAGCCAGCCCTGTTGCCTTGCTCTTCGGAGTCCCGTTCGTCCTGTTGGCGATTCGACGCCGCTTCAGTTAATAGCGCCTTTGGTGGACCTAGGGGTCCAAAAACTGGAGAACCGCCTGTCAGTGGACAGGCGGTTTTTTTATGTCCGGGGTCAGCTGCTCGCGCAATTGATCGAGATCGGCCGGCTCCCCCTGAAGGCGGTATTCCTCCGTCACCCATTTTCCTAGATCGACCAACTTACACCGTTCGGAACAAAAGGGACGATGCGAATTCCCGTCCCACGGAATCGCTTTTTTGCATTGTGGACAGCTGGGGGTTGGCATAGCCTGTCTATAGTAGACTTGTGAATCCTATGCAAGAATGCAGCGGGTCCTGTCACGGCGAAGACCTTCCGTCAGGGGCTACCCCACAAGCGGGCAGCCCGCCGAAAGGCATCGCCGCGCCACCCGCTGATCTGAACCCTATGAAGACGCCCACGTCCATCTACATCCATATTCCCTTCTGTGAAGTGAAGTGCGGGTATTGCGATTTCTATAGCGTCCCGCGGGGATGGGAAGAGTTTGAGCTGCAAGAGCGGTACGTCGAAGCCCTGCGCGGCGAAATAGACAGACGATACTCAACTGCGGCGGGTCCTGTCGGTCCGACGGTGCAATCGATTTTCTTCGGGGGCGGAACACCTTCCCTCCTACGACCTGACTTGATCGAAAAGATCCTGGCGCATCTGCAGAAATATTTTTCCTGGGATCAATCGTGTGAAATTACTCTAGAAACAAATCCAAAGACCGTTTCCCTGGATAAATTAAAAACCTTTCGATCGCTGGGAATTAACCGTCTTTCAATTGGCGTCCAATCATTCCAGGATCGCTACTTAAAATTCCTAGGACGCATTCATTCGGGCCAAGAAGCACGGACAACGGTAACCGATGCCTTTGCGGCCGGCTTTGAAAATATCAACTGCGACTTGATTTTTTCCCTGCCGGGCCAAACGCTCTCTGAATGGAAACAAGATCTAGAAACTGCGCTCTCTTTAGAAACAACGCATCTTTCTTGCTACAACTTAACAATTGAACCAGGGACGCCCTTTGCACGCCTTTATGAAAATAGTGATGTGCCTGTCATCCTGAGTGAAACGAAGGATCTCATTTCTAGAGATTCTTCTCCGCCAAGGGCGGCTCAGAATGACAAAGCTGGAACAGCGCCTCTACCCGATAATGAAACAGCACTGCAGCAATTTGAATGGACCCGCCAACACCTACAAGGAACCGGTTTGCCCGCCTACGAGATTTCGAATTTCGCCCGGCCTGGTTTCGAGTGTCTTCATAATTTGAATTATTGGCGGTATGGGGAATACTGGGGATTTGGAACGGCAGCGAGCAGTTTCACCTATTTTGAACGTCGAAACAACGCTCGTGATCTCAAGGACTACCTCACGAAACCCCATCGGCGACAGGACCCCATGGGTGGTACTTTTGAAATCGACGTTATTACAAAAGAAATGGCGCAGGGAGAGTTTGTAATGCTGGGCTTACGAACACGCGAAGGAATTTCGCTTTCCAGATATCAGGAACTATTTAAGGAAAGCTTTGAAACAACCGATCCAAATTGGGTCAAAAAATGCCTGAAAAATGAGTGGGTTGTCTTAAATGGATCGTCCTGCCGTTTGACGGAATCGGGAGTGAAAGTCGCCGATTCAATAATCGCTGAATTTAGGACACCATCTGTCGCAGAACGTAGTGCAGAATCCCACCATGACGGTAATACTCCACTTCATCCGGCGTATCGATCCGGACCATCGCCTTAAAACTCTTCTCTCCACTTTCACCTGTGGCGGTCACCGTCACTTCTTGACGCGGCGCAAGGCTATCGGCAATGCCAGTAATTGAATAGACCTCTTCTCCCGTAAGCCCCAGCTGGCGCGCGTTCTCGCCTGCCACAAACTGCAGCGGCAAAACCCCCATTCCGATGAGATTAGAACGGTGGATCCGTTCAAAGCTTTCCGCCAAGACCGCTTTGGCCCCCAACAGCAAAGTCCCCTTGGCCGCCCAGTCACGCGACGAACCAGTCCCGTATTCCTTGCCGGCAATGATAATGAGTGGCACCCCTTCTTCTTGATATTTCATCGCCGCATCATAGATGAATTGCGTCGTCCCTTCGGGGAGATGTCGGGTCCACCCCCCTTCGGTCCCAGGGGCCAATTGATTGCGGAGCCGGATGTTACCGAAGGTCCCTCGCATCATCACCTCATGATTCCCGCGACGGGAACCGTAGGTATTAAAATCTTTCGGCTCGACTCCGTGCGTTTTCAGGTATTCGGCGGTCGGGCTCTCTAGAGGAATCGCGCCGGCTGGAGAAATGTGATCGGTCGTCACCGTATCCCCGAGCAAGGCCAGGACCCGAGCCCTTTGGATATTTTGCAACGCTGCTGGCTCTCGTTTCATTCCGGCAAAGAAGGGAGGGGTGCGAACATAAGTGGAATCTTTATCCCAGGCAAAGGTATCACCGGATGGAATCTCCAGGGCATTCCAGTTTTCATCTCCTGAAAAAACTGTCTCATAATCATGGCGAAACATTTCGGGATCAATCGCATCACCGACAACCTTTTGAATCTCTTCTGAGGTAGGCCAGATGTCCCTGAGAAAAACCGGTGTTCCCCCGCGATCGGTACCGAGCGGTTCAGTCACCAAATCGACATCCATCCGTCCCGCCAAGGCATAAGCGACCACCAAAGGAGGAGAAGCAAGGTAGTTCGCCTGACAATAAGGACTGATCCGTCCTTCAAAGTTACGATTCCCCGACAAGATAGAGACCGCCATCAAGTTATTCTCTCCAATCGCCTGTGCAATTGGTTCCGGCAACGGACCGGAATTTCCGATACAGGTGGTACAACCAAATCCAACGATATGAAACTTCAGACTCTCTAATGAGGAGAGCAATCCACTCTTTTTTAGGTAATCGGCAACGACTTTTGATCCGGGGGCCAGGCTGGTTTTGACCCATGGCTTGACGGTCAGCCCTTTTTCGACCGCCTTCTTGGCGAGCAATCCAGCTCCGACCATCACCATTGGATTCGAGGTATTGGTGCAACTGGTGATCGCCGCGATGACAACCGACCCATCCTGCAGTGTAAAATCTTCTCCCGAAAAAGAAAGGGGGGCACTTTTTTGTGGTTCTTTTTTCTTAAACGTTTGGGTCAGGACCTTCGCAAAACCGGACTTCGCCTCTTTGAGTAAAACACGATCCTGTGGGCGCTTTGGTCCCGCTAATGAAGCCTCGACGGTACCCAGCTCAAGCTCGAGAGTATCGGTAAATTGCGGATCGGGAGTCTGGTCGGTATGAAACAGCCCTTGCTCTTTGCAGTAAGCCTCAACCAAGGCGATCTGCTCCGGATCACGTCCGGTCAGTTCGAGATAACGGACCGTTTCCGCATCGACCGGACAAAAACCGATCGTTGCCCCATATTCGGGCGCCATATTGGCGATCGTCGCCCGATCGGCGAGACCTAAAGAGGCGAGGCCCGGCCCAAAAAATTCTACAAACTTACCAACGACTCCCTTGGCTCGCAGCATCTGCGTCACGGTCAAGACTAGATCGGTCGCGGTCACTCCAGCCGGGAGCTTGCCGACTAACTTAAGGCCAACCACTTCCGGAATCAGCATTGAGATCGGCTGCCCCAACATTGCCGCCTCCGCTTCAATGCCCCCAACCCCCCAACCGACGACACCAAGACCATTGATCATCGTCGTATGCGAATCGGTGCCGACCAAAGTGTCCGGAAAAGCCACGCGCACTCCGTTGATCTCGCGCTGCCCGACGACACCGGCTAAAAATTCCAGATTCACCTGATGGACAATCCCCGCACCGGGTGGAACCACACGAAAGTTATCGAAGGCCTGTTGCCCCCACCGCAAAAAAGTGTACCGTTCCCGATTCCGTTCAAATTCCTTCTGGGTATTAAACCGAAAGGCATCGTCGGTCCCAAAGCGATCGACCTGAACCGAGTGGTCGATCACCAAGTCAGCCGGCTGCAGCGGATTGATCTTTTTTGGGTCCCCTCCCAGCTCCTGAAGTGCTTCCCGCATCGCTGCCAAATCGACCACCGCGGGAACTCCGGTAAAATCTTGCAAGATGACGCGCGCCGGACGGTAGGCGATCTCTTTGTCCGATTTCTTATCGGGGCTCCAGGCGGCCAGCGCCTCAATATCCTCTCGCATCACCGTCTGGCCGTCTTCATAGCGCAACAGATTTTCGAGGAGAACACGGATCGAAAAGGGAAGCCGATCGACCGCAAAGCCCGCCTCAGTCAAGGCGGAGAGACGATAGATCTGGAAGGTTTGGTCTCCACGGGTGAGCACCCCTTGTGCTCCAAAGCTATTCGGATGTTTCGTCGGCATCGCGACCCAAGACTTAATGAAAAAGACTGGAATATTCAAGGGCTGATGCGCTAGAAGCAACGGATGGCCCCCGATTTTAAAGGCTTGAATGTCGTCGCCTTCGAAAGCCGTCTCGCCAAAAAGATGGGGCGTCTGATCGAGCAACAGAACGGTGCACCGGTCCTCGCCCCCTCGATGAAGGAAACCCCACTCGAGGAAAATCCGGCCGCCTTTGCGTTTTATGATCGACTTGAAAAAGGGGAATTTGACCTTCTCGTTTTGATGACTGGGGTAGGAACACGTACGCTGATTCAAACCCTCGAAACACGTCACCAAAAAGGAGAAATTATTGAAGCCCTCTCAACAAAAACAAAAATCTGCGTCCGTGGCCCCAAGCCAATCGCCACCTGTAACAGTCTTGGAATTCCAGTGGCTATTACCGTTCCAGAACCAAATACGTGGCATGAAATTCTAACGATCCTCGATGAGGAGATGCATCTGGCGGGAAAGCGTGTTGCGGTCCAGGAATATGGAATCCCGAATATTTCTTTTGTTGAAGAACTGGAACAACGGGGGGTCGAAGTTTTTTCCTTTCCGGTTTACAAGTGGGCCCTGCCAGATGACTTGCAACCTTTGCAAGACGCTATCGATGCCATCATTGCAAGACATGTCAATCTCGCCCTCTTTACGAATGCGGCGCAGGTCGTTCATCTCCTCCAGGTCGCCGTTACACAAAGCAAAGAAGCGTCACTACGACGCGCTTTGCATCGCATCGGAATCGTTTCAATCGGCCCCACCACCAGTGAATATCTACGTGATGCCCAACTCTTCCCCGACCTTGAGGCAGCACCGAATAAAATGGATAGGATGGTAGAGCAGGCGGCGGAACAGGGGGCAGCGATTGTAGAGCGGAAACGAAAACGAGCGGAAAAAGCCTGGGTGCGTATTCACCCTTGTCATCCTGAGCGACCATCGGGAGCGAAGGATCTCCCGAGTTCAAGCAGGAGATCCTTCGTCGCTAACGCTCCTCAGGATGACAAAACGAGCAACTCTTTAATCCTCCGCGCCTGTCGCCGGGAGCCGAATGATATCATCCCAATCTGGCTGATGCGCCAGGCAGGGCGCTACATGGCAGAATACCAGATGATTCGACAAAAGGTTGGATTTCTGGAGCTCTGCAAAGACCCGGAGCTCGCCTCTCAGGTCACGATCGACGCAGTAGAGCGACTCGGCGTCGATGCCGCAATTATCTTCGCCGACATTTTACTGATCCTAGAACCGATGGGAGTCGGACTCGATTTTGAAAAGGGATTGGGTCCACGAATCTTGCGCCCTATTCGTTCGGTTACCGATATCGAAAAATTAAAGCGGGTCGACCCAACCGCCACGCTAAATTTTGTTCTTCAGGCAATCCAAAAAACACGCACAGCTATGGATTCTCGCATTCCCTTGATCGGTTTTGCCGGTGCCCCCTTTACGCTCGCTTCTTACATGATCGAAGGGCAGGGATCGAAAAATTTTATTCCGACCAAGATCCTGATGCAGGAACAGTCGCAGGCGTGGCACCAACTACTCGACAAACTCGCTGATAATTTAGTCGATTACCTCAATGCGCAAATCGAAGCAGGAGCACAAGTCATCCAAGTCTTTGACAGTTGGGTCGGGTGTCTCTCGCCGGAAGATTACCGCGAATACGTTCTGCCTCATACGCAAAGACTCATTGCTGGAATCAAAACTGGCATTCCGGTTATTCACTTCGGCACCGAGACGGCGACCTTGCTGGAACTACAGAAAGAAGCGGGGGGAGATGTGATCGGCGTCGATTGGCGCGTCGACATCGAAAGCGCCTGGGATCGGCTCGGGAGTGATGTTGGGGTGCAGGGAAATCTCGATCCAGTGATCCTTTTTTCGAAACCGGAGGTCATTCAAAGAGAGGCTAAAAAGATCCTCGACGCGGTCGGAAACCGTCCCGGCTTTATCTTCAACCTAGGCCACGGAATTCTGCCAGAAACTCCCGTCGATCATGTCATGGCCTTGGTCGACACCGTCCATACCTGGAGGCCCACGCCCCCCTAGCTTTTTATATTGTCTTTACAATATAAATACACTATACTTTTCATCGCATGAACAATTTTGCAGCGCGACTCCGGGCGCTCTTAGAGCAGCTTGATCAGACCCTCGAGCGCATTGATCGGGAGAGACGAAAAGCAGGGGGGCTCCCCCTCCAGATGGTCGCCATCAAGGTCGCTGGGCAATGTGGCATTCGGCTCGACAGCGATGCCCATTTAATCTGGATGCCAGAAGATACGGAATACCGTCCCTGGTTTTCTGGAACAAGAGTCACGGTTCTTCTTGCTGACCCAGATGTTATTATCTGCCTCAAAGGCAAAATTCAAAAGGCAACGAGATCGCCAATTAATCCAAAACTATTTAGACCATTTCCCTCAGGCGAGAGAAAAACTGAAACAATGGAAAATATCAATAAAGTGGATGGAACGTGATTGATACAACAACCGAAAAAGTACTTCAGAGGTTGGCCTATGAAAAACTGATATTGGTCGCTGGAGTGACGCCGCAAAAAAAACGCATTCGATTGCACGATATTCTAGGGGCTGGGAAAAAAGAACCACGTGTCCTTGAAGTATTGCCCGCTATTCTGGTCTACAATCCGAAAATTCTTTACGGCATCGAAAAAGACTTGCGAGTCAATCAAGCCCTAAAAAACAAGGCTCAAAAAATTATGAATCCTCAAGCCCGCAATGTCACTTTTTTTGGTATTCCCGCTGAAGATTGTCGCCGGACAGCCAACACCTACGCAACCTATCTGCGGAAGAAACGACGACACAATAGGTCGCGATTATTTAATCTCCGTCTCTCTGAAAAAGATTGGCAACGTCTGCAGGAAGTGACCAAGCAGATGGGCCTTGATAATTATTCTGAAACAATACGAACCTTGATTGCGGAAAGCAGCTCAGGGACATCGTCGACCACGTGACAGCCCTAGCCGACCGACTAAAGCTCTTCTACTACAGCTAAATAAAGACCGCTACGCAAAGAGGAAACACTATGGTGTTCGGGAAATAATACATTGTCCGGATCAGTCTCTGGCGCCAACCCAAACCCATCTCTGACATCATAATTACCGGCATAATCCCGCCCAATTACGACGCTCTCAACAGGGTCAACGCGAAGAATATGATTAATGCCGTCATCATCAAAAAAAACGTTGTCTGCGGCTGATACTCCATGGCTGAAAAGAAAGTCCCGCAAGTCTCTCGCAGTAAGGCTCGTCGGTGCGCTTGTCACGGACAATGAACTGCCACTTCGGTTATGTTCGACCACTTGCATGGCACTTTCCAAAGCGAGACCCCCTTCGACTCCGGCTCCCTCCGTTCTATTGGTCGTTTTGTCGACGTGACCTTCCGCAACAGGCAGAACGCGCACCGCAGTCCTGAGGGCGCTTATATAAACTTCCTCTAACTCGTCTCCTTCAAGCCCAGCCTGTTCCTGATATTGACGCGCAATGTGCCCCGCCACAATCGCTGGATCGGGATCAAAGGGGTCGTAGGCCGCCGCTTGGCCCGCAATTGTAATTGTCATGACCGGCTCCTTCTCGTGATTAACAAATAACGCACGGCCATTTTAGCGTACCTACAGCAGAACGAAAAGCAATATCTTGACGAAATATCTTCTAGCTATCCCGAATGAGCTGGCAGACGGTATCGACCCAACGGGGATGGGCATTGAGGGCGGGGATCCGTTCCAAGGCTTCTCCTCCCGCCCGGCGAAAAGAGTCCCGGGCCCGAATCCCAATCTCTTCTAAGGTCTCCAGGCAGTCGGCGACAAAGGAGGGGCAAAAGACCGCCAGACGTTTTTTGTTTTTCTGGGCTAGCTCTACAACCACTTGATCAGTGTAGGGCTTAAGCCAGGGGGTACGCCCGAGTCGCGACTGAAATGAAATTGAATAATGTTCCTTCGGCAACTCAAGTGCCTTGGCTAACCTTCCTGCCGTTTGTAGGCAATGAGCTCGGTAACAGTTGGGTTGTTCGGTCACCGCCAACTGACAGCAATCGGAAGTCTGCAAGCAGTGTTTGCCGGTTGGATCACTTTTTAAAATCTGTCGTTCCGGCAGACCATGAAAACTAAAGAGGATGTGATCGGGCCGCACCTTGTCCAGATAGGGACGGCCGATCTCTTCCAGGCATTGAATAAAGCCGGGGTGGTCGAAAAATTGGGGAATGATTTTGACCGGCAGTGGATCCCATAATTCGGGGAGCTCTCGATAGACCTTGGCCAGGGCCGACCCGGTCGATGAGGCGGCGTACTGTGGATAGAGTGGCAGGATACGTAGTTCCGTCGCCCCCTTTTGCCGGAGCCATTTCAAAGCCGAAGGAATGGTCGGCTCCCCATAACGCATCGCTAGAGCGACCCGGTAATCTTTCCCTAATTTTTTGACGACATCATGGAGAAGGGCCCGACTATGGACCAACAAAGGAGACCCTTCCTCGCGCCATACCTGTCGGTAGGCCCGAGCCGATTGACGCGCGCGAAAGGGGGCGATTCCCAAATGAACAAGGGGCCAACGCTGCCAGGTGGGGAGATCGATCACCCGCGGATCGGAAAGAAACTCCTTTAAGTATTTGCGCACCGATCGCGTCGTCGGGTGGGCTGGTGTCCCCAAATTAACGAGCAAAACACCGATCATGGTTTCAAAACCGCCATCAGGATAATAAAGATCAGCAGAAGCGTTGGAACTTCATTGAGAATTCGACAGGCCTTTTCGGATAAGAGATACTCCCCGCGCGCCATTCGGTGGTGCACTTGGGTGGCAAAGAACTGGTAGACCATCAGCAGCAATACCCCAATAAACTTCCACTGAAACCAGGGTTGAGCGAGTGTGGTCGGCGCCTGGGCGATCATTAGAAAACCAAATAATAACGTCAGTGACATCGCTGGATACATAATAATATAAAGCAAGCGTTTTTCCATCATTTGATAGGCTTCCGGCATCCCGGCATGCTCTTTAAATTTCACGTGATAGACATAAAGGCGAAAAATATAGAACAGCCCGGCAAACCAAGCGACCATGAAGATCAGATGCAATGCTTTGAGCCAAAGATAAGCAGTCATTAGATTGTTTGCGAAAAGGTAGGGGACTCGGCCTCTTGGCGTATTCCTTCTAGGTAACGATCAAATGTCATTGC
>CAZXZM010000040.1:0-11570 GCA_964645365.1 uncultured Pseudomonadota bacterium
AGCCGCTCACGGAAATGTTCGCGGAACAAGCCCTGGAATTGGTGTTGATCTATCTGCCGCAAGCGGTGGAGCGACCGCAGGATCTCGTCGCGCGAGAGGCGATGGCCAAGGCCTGCCTGCTGGCTGGGATGGCCTTTAGCCAAACCCGGACGGCGGCTGCCCATAGTATCAGCTACCCCTTGACCTTGCTTTATAAGGTCCCCCATGGTATCGCTTGCAGCATTACCCTGCCGGTTTTGTTGGTGGAAAATGCGCGGGGTGATTCGGTTCGTCTGTTAAGGATCGCGCGGTTACTGGGGGCAGATTCAGTCTCAAAAGCAAAGCAGGTGTTGACGAATTTTATGAAGTCGATCGGAGTGCCGACTCGGCTCAGTGAGTTAGGAATTCGTCAGGAAGATATTGCCGGCATTGCCGAACGGTCAGTAACCAAAGGGAGAATGGATAACAACATTCGCCCTTTAAATGAGTCGGACGTTAAACGCTTACTAATGATGATTGCTTAGGGGTTATTGGGCTATGAAGACAGCACTTCTCTACATTACTTCCGAGGCGAGTTGGAAACTGGCTGGATTGAACCTATTGGAGCGGGCGGTTCTTCCCCATCGGCGGCAGGGTTACAAGAGGTTTCTGGTGGTCAACCGGGGAGGGGATCTCACCGCCCTTCGTAAATCAATGGCTCGCCTGCAGCGGCGCGGAATCACCTTTCAGTTGCTTGGAGAAGAACCAGTGGTCGTCAATGCCAACCTTCTCGCCTACGACTTGGTCCTGCGCACTGATGAGCTAATCGTCAAAGAGGAACGACTTCCGATTCATTCACGGCAAGAATTGAAGCAGGCCAAACGGTGTCTTTATAATTCACTCTATCGGTCTCTCAGAAAACCAACCGAGGGTTTTATTCTTCGCTATGTCAATCGCAAGTTGTCCCGCTGGTTGACTTCATTGCTAGTCTGGACGCCACTCACGCCGAATCAAATCAGTTTCTCTGTTGGGATTATGGGGATTGTCTCCGGCTGGTTGATTTCGCGTGGTGTGTACGTCGATGTTGCGCTTGGGGGAATCCTCTTTCAATTGAGTTCGATTATCGATTGTACGGATGGAGAAGTAGCCAAGCTGAAGTATTCCTGGTCCAAGAAGGGGCAGTGGATCGATACGATCTGCGATAATTTAAGCTATTTTGCCTTTTTGATCGGGGCCCTTTTTGGTGTCGTCAATCAAGGGACCTTTGCCCACCCCGGCCTGCTGGCCGTCATTATGTTTGGAGGGGTGATCACGACCCTGGGGGTTATGTTCTATTATCTGATTCGCCATACTGATTCCGGCAGCTTGGTTACCGTTGCAAAGGAATTGGTTCACGATCTGGAAGGGGAGACTCAGTATTGGCCAATTCGTCTCCTCATGAAGATTAAATTCGTGATGAAGCGGGATTTCTTTGCTTTCTTCTTCATGTTTCTCTGTCTCATCAATCAGCTCGAATGGATCTTAGTCCTGACAGCGTTGGGGGCTAATTTCACTTGGATCGTTCTGGTGACGGTGAAGCGGGAGTTTGCGACTCAGAAAGCTCCTCTATTACAAGAAGAATAAACTCTTTTCTATATCCCTGCCCGGGTGGCGGAATTGGTAGACGCGCATGATTCAGGTTCATGTGGGGGCAACCCTGTGGAGGTTCAAATCCTCTCCCGGGCACAAAATCTGCGCGGGGCCTTTTGGTCCCAAGCAGATTTTTTTGTTTGGAAGAATGAGAACGCGGCTGAGCGTTCGAGTGAGTGAGCAAATCCTCTCCATGGAACAAATCATAAATAATATCAAGTAGTTACGTCATTCCCTAGGATTTATTTCAACTCCACTTAGCTCCGGTTTTTCAAAGCCTAAATAACTCATTTTAACCCACGTATTCCAGGGTCAAAACGGGCCATCATATCTGGTACAATAAAGGTAATTTCATCACGCATTAACGAGGAGAGCTAGGCTATGAGAAGTAATCGCCAAAGAGGGGGTTACCTTAGATCCTATCTCTCCTTATTTTTTTGTTCTTGCTTAGCTTCTGCCTTGTCATCGGATGTGGACTTGGTGGTAGCGGCGGTGGCGATGACGACGATGATGACGATGACGGTAGCAACCTATCTTCATGCGGTGACCAGAGTACCTTTTTTACGGTGGCCCCGCTGGACTCAAACGCCTTTACTGGAATTGAACCCCTAGGTGCCACAAACCCACCAGGTCATACCTTTCCCACCGGCCATACCTACTTGTATTTGGCGGATAAAACGATGGCTGCACCCGTCTACGCCCCTGGAGATGTAACGATCACTTCAGTTCAATCGGTAACGAACGAATCGAACCAAACAGACTATACCCTTGATTTTTATCTCTGTGATGAGGTGAAGGGTTACTTTCTACACGTAACGACACTCAGCAGCGATATTCTCGATGAGGTTGGAGGGATGGACGATTGCCGAACATATACCGCCGGGACGGAAACATATACAGCATGCTTTGAGGGTGCGTCTATTGAGGTGACGGCCGGGACCGTATTGGGTTATGCCGGCGGTCCTACGGCAACCAATTCGGGGGCACTGGACTTTGGAGTCAGAGATACACGCATCGATCCCATATTCTATGCCAATACAGACCTCTTTTTCTCAGACGAAGAATATGTCGTCTGCCACTACGATTACTACAAGGAAGGGTCGGTTAAGGACAGTCTTCTGTCTCTACTGCAAAAGTCTCGAACCGATGATCCGATCTGTGGCACTCTAGCCCTCGACATTGCGAATGCAGCGCAGGGGAAGTGGTATCTTGAAGGGACGACATCTATTGAATCAGAGGCAGGCCATCTGTCGTTGGTTCCATCCAATAAGGATACTGACATAGGTGTCCTTTCTGTCGGGAATTCCACGATTGATGCTGATGGGTATTTCTTTGATTTTGTCTCGAGCGGCCAGATTCGCAGGCGATTCTCTGACGTAACCTATGATAATAATGTCTACTGCTACGATAGTCTCAGGGAGTATCCTGATATTTCGTTCAATCTTTTCACGGAAGGATATCTCTTCCTCCAAATGACGAGCAACACAACGCTCACACTTGAAAGAGTTGAGAGCGGTCCATGTCCTGAATCCCCAAACTCCCTCACTTTTTCCTCTGCAGCCGTGAATTTTGAGAGGTAAACAATAAGACAGTCTGGTTTTACGGCACTGCTTGACTTTTTCTTCTTAAAAGGAAAGCACCATAATGGTGTGTCGATTTTTTCTGGTGGTGTCCTTCGTTCTATTGCTTCATGGATGCGGCGGCAATTCTGAAAATTCTGAAAATGCGGAAGCTCTTCCCGACGTCTCACAATTCCTCACAAATAAATCAGATCAGTTCTTAGTCGATATCTCTTTTGTTTCCGATGGGCATCCCCACAAAGGGGTCAATGCAGTTAGCCCGCATGGGGCCAATGTGCATTTTGATGATTCGGATCCACAGTGGGCCACTGATAACCTGTCCCCCTCAAATTTTCCCGCCATCTATGCCGTTGCCGATGGCTCCATCTTCGGCATGACGGAGTGGACTCAGGTCGGATCCAATTACCGATACGGTATCGACCCTGCCTTTGCAAAAAAAGACGGAAAGATTGTCATATTTCAATACTCCATCGAACCGATGGTCGATCCTGGTGATTCTAATTTTTACAAAGATTTCATCCTCGTGACTGAAAACCAAGAGGTCGATAAAGGTGATGTCATCGCCTATATGTATATTCCTTCGGGAGAAAACCAGGGCACGCATATTCACTTTGGCCTTAATGATGAGGACTATTCTCAGGAAATGGCACCGGCCATCCTTGCAGATTCACTCGTCCAAAGTTTCCATGATACTTGGGATACTTTTAAAAGCGACGGCGGCACGGACATGCCCGCGTGCATGGGGTATATGATTGGAAGTGCCGAAAATCCGTTTGGAACCGGCGCTCAGGATTGTCTTTGATCGTTCAGGCTCTTATTCTTGTATCACCTTTTTTCTAACCAAAACAAAACAGATCCACGCCGTGCGACTCTTTAGGGAGAATACATCGTGGGTTCCGGTGTATCGCCACCCGTAATCATCTCTCCAATAGCATCGGCTTCGTTGCCTACTTCCTTACTTTCAGTGCTTTCGGCTGGTTGGGGAGCGGGTTTCGTTGCGCCCCCCGGCTTGAGCCATTTGACTCGCACTTTTGCAACTCCCTGTTGGAGAAGGCCCAGCTTTTGGGCCGCCTTGCGGGAGACATCGATTAGCCGGCCTCCCGCATAGGGTCCCCGGTCGTTCACCCGGAGTACGACCGATTTTCCATTGCCCAGGTGGGTCACTTCGACACGCGCCCCAAAAGGGAGTTTGCGGTGGGCGCAGGTGAGGGCATATTTATTGTAACGCTCACCGTTGGCAGTTTTGCGGCCATGAAACTTTCCCCCGTACCAGGAGGCGGTTCCCGTCTTAGAGTAGGGGTACCATTGCAAGGGAGTGCGCGGTGCTCGAGGAGCGGTCGCGCAACCGGTGGCGATTAAGAAGAGTGCAAGAAGACTGACAAGGGTGCTGCGCTTCACTCTCGCTTGAGTTTGATACCGTGACAGGCGGCCACTTTTTGGGCGATATTACCTGCGACCTTCATCATCACCTTTGGCTTGGCCTTCTGTCGGAACTCCGCAACATCATCCTGCGTCGCTTCATGTTTTTTGTAGAGCTCTTCCGACTGTGGGCTCCCATCTGTCACTCCTTGACAACCATGATCGCTCATCAGGGCGGTGTACTGTTCCGCCGACATCTTGGGTCCGCAACCGATCATGAAGCTGGTGATGGTTAGACTGACAATCAATAGAGTAAAATTTTTCATCACTCCCCCTTTCGAAGGGCTTACCATGGATCAGTTGGCCACAAATTTCAATGGCTTTACTGTTTCTTGGCCGGCATCGAAGGGGGATGACCGTTGATGCCCCTATAGAGCTGTTTGGCGAGACGGAACTTATAACTATAGGGAACGGCATCGTTTACCATCAGGACGAAGCGAACGGTCGTGCCATCGTCACGATTAAAATAACCGGCCAAGGTGTTCACTCCGGTCAGGGTGCCGGTCTTGGCCCGAAAGACCCCTTTTTCAAGGGGAAGAAGCTCGCGGTATTTTTCAAAATGACGGAGCAGGTGCATCATCTGTCGAGGACTGACTTTATTGTTGCGTGAGAGCCCCGCCCCTTCAAAGACCGGGACGCCACGCCAACCAATTTTATTTTCCAAGCAATGCCGAAAGGCCTTCCGTCCCTTTTCCAGCGTTGCCGGTGCTTTATATTTCCGAGCCCCCATGACGAGGAACAATTGATTGGCCATAAAGTTGGTCGAAAATTCCAAGAGGCTTCGTATGATCTCGGCCAACTGTTTGGATGATTGATAACGGTGATAGTGTTTGGCTTTTTCCGGGATCACACCAACTGTGACGGAACCTTGCACTTCAACCCCTTCTTCTTTCAGAAGGGCGGCCAATAGTTCACCGGTGTATTGGGTGCCACGCTTTAAGTCTTTACCAAGATTGACCCGTCGAATGCCCGCCGGGTAACGCTTCGCAAATGCGTGAGCTAGTGGGGTGAGGGGGGTTTGCGGTTCGGCAGAGGCGATCGTGCCGTCCGGGTTTTTAAGAAAATGGATTGTGTTGAAGTTGGCAAGTAAGGCTCCGTTGATTGCGTCGTAGGGATTATTGGAAGAGGAGGCGCCATCGATCGTAATCTGTTCGGCAAAGTGAGAGGGGTCTGCGATGATTCCTGTCACCCGGCGCAGCCCCTTCTGTTTGAGCTCAAGGGCGAGATTGGAGAGCTCTTCGGAAGTGAGAAAGGGGTCTCCATAACCCTTGATGGCCAGCTTTTTGTCTTTTGTGAGGAAGAGGTCGGTTGCGAAACGAACCTTCGGGCCCAAAGTGTTGAGGGCACAGGCCGAGGTCGCAATCTTTAAAATAGAAGCAGGAATGAAGGGCTCTTGACTGCGGTGTTCAAAGAGAATTTTTCCTTGAGCGTCTTCAACGAGGGCGCCACCATTTTTAAGTGCCTGGCGGAACGAACCCTCCCAGCCCTGGGCAAGCCCTACCGGGGGCGCTACGAGCAGGGGGACGAGAAGAAGGGTTGCGATGCGAATAAGGGGTCTCATGCTTGCTTTGTACCGATTGATCCGATAGGACCTACCGTCTGTTACCATTTTCAAACGCGAAGATTAAGGAGAAAACGATGAGTCAAGCCCAACCCGTTAGCAAAAACATCCACTGGCATCACGGCAAATTAACGGCCGAAGAGCGAGAGACCAAGCTCGGCCAGAAGGGAGCGGTTGTCTGGTTTACCGGACTTTCCGGTTCTGGAAAATCGACCGTAGCCCGCGAAGTCGAACTTGCCCTCGTTGAAAACGAGAGGAATGCCTATGTCTTGGATGGAGACAATATCCGCCATGGCCTGAACTCAAATCTTGGTTTTTCACCGGAAGATCGTACCGAAAATATCCGTCGGATTGGTGAAGTGGCCAAGCTTTTTTCGGAATCCAACGTGATTGTGACGACCGCTTTTATTTCTCCTTATCGAGCCGATCGAGACCTGGCTCGCTCCCTACTGCCAGAAGGGCGTTTTTTCGAAATTCTTTGCTACGCCCCACTCGAAGTCTGTGAAGAACGCGATCCAAAAGGGCTCTACAAGAAGGCGCGTGCCGGTGAGATTCCTGAGTTTACCGGTATCTCGGCCCCCTATGAAGAGCCGGAAAAGGCGGAGCTCATCCTGAAGACGCACGAGGAATCGCTGGAAGAAAGCACGCGGCGCGTGTTGACGCTCTTGGAAGAGAACGGCATTATCTAAAGAGTGCCAACTATTGACGACAAGCTGATTGAGGAACTTGATCAGCTCAAAGATCCCAAAGAGCTGATTGCCGAAATTATTCGTCATTTTGGCGATCGGGCAGCGATCGGTACCAGCGGTCAGTTGACCGGGGTCGTGATGATCGATCTGGCAATCCAGGCGGGTCTAAAGCCCCGTGTCTTTACGATCGATACCCTGCGTCTCTTTCCTGAAACCCACCAACTCTTTGATGAGATTGAGCAACGCTACGATCTAAAGGTAGAACGGATCCAGCCCGATTCCCAAAAGATCCAAGCAATGGTTGCTGAGCACGGGGAATTTCTTTTCTTCGACAGCAAGGAAAAGCAGGAGCTTTGTTGCCGGCTACGGAAGGTCGAACCGAATGAACGGGTTTTAGCGACTGTAGATGTTTGGTTAACCGGTCTGCGTCGTGAGCAATCGGCGGCGCGAGAAAGTACCGCGCGTTTCGAAATCATTAAGCAGGGCAAAGAAAAGCGCCCCCTTTTAAAGGTCGCTCCGCTGGTCGATTGGACGAAGGAAAAACTGCGCGACTATGTCGAAAAAAATAAAGTACCGACCCATAAACTGCTCAATTGGAATCAGGGCGGTTGGCACTATGAATCGCTTGGCTGTGCGATTTGCACGACGCCACTTGGTCCCGATGAACCACGGCGCGCCGGTCGCTGGCGTTGGTTCAATACTTCCGAAGAGTATGATGATAAAGAATGTGGAATCCACCAGGAACAGAAGGATGAAGTGTGAGTGATTCGTCGTCCGATGCAAAATATCTTGAAACAGCGCGCACCTTAGCTCATCAGGCGGCGGATGCCGTCATGACGCTTCACCAACAACCCTTAAAAAAAGAACGCAAGGCAGACCGATCGATCGTAACCGAAGCCGATCTTCGTTCGGATGAGATCATTCGTGAGGGGTTGCGCCAGTCCTTTCCGGAGCACGCGATCTTGACTGAAGAGAGTGGTCTGGCCGGCGATGCCGCCTCAGAATATGTTTGGTTGATTGATCCCTTGGATGGGACCAAGGCCTACGCCAAAGGGATTTCCGGTTTTTCAGTGATGGTTGGTCTGCTCCGTGCAGGCGAGCCGTACTTGGGAGTCGTGATTGATCCACTGGAAGGCCATGCTTATGAAGCGATCCGAGGGCAGGGGGCCTTTCATGTCCTGAATGGAAAGCGGACACCCTTGCACGTTACAGAACGAAATAATTTTAGCGAGATGCCGCTCGTGATTTCGACCGGTTTTCCAGAAGAAAAGCTAAAGACGGTCCGTGAAACTTTAACTGGACCCGTGGTCGAACCGATCAATAGCGTCGGGATCAAAGTGGGTCTGGTGGTACGACAGGTCGGCGATATCTATATCAGTCACCACCCGGTTCATTATTGGGATACCGCGGCTCCGCAGATCATTCTCGAAGAGGCGGGGGGGACCTTTACCCGGCTGGATGGCCAACCCTTAAAATATTCCCTTGGTTCTTCTAATTCCCATAACGTTCCAACGCTCGCCACGAATGGAACTCGCCATCGCCAATTGGCTGATTTGCTCTCCCCGTACTTTGAGTGAGCCGGGGACTCGCTTCTGGGCCCCACTTTTATGTACAATAATTCCTATTCGTTACGGCAACCTTTGGAAGGGTCTCCTGGCTACTCTTTGTTTCGTGCTGTCAGGTTGCGGCGGAGGTTCATCGGTCCTTCCGGAAGGTTTTCTGAGTAACGCCCACAGCGGTTTTTCCTTCACCGACACCAATGGCAATGCGATTTCTTTCTTCTCGGATGGTGCGACAATCCAGTTACGCGATAGCAGCGATCGGGTTCTGGTTTCTTTCAGTCCGGATGGGGACGTTGATTTTACCAATGTCACTGCGGCGCGAACGGGAACCCGTTCACTGCTTCATTTTCCAAGCACTGCCGACAAAAATGGGATTGCTGGCAATATCACCTTCCATGTTCCCTGTGCAGCGAGTGACGACCTGGTTGTGCTTTGTCCCGACGCAGAAGCCACCGATGATGTTGCTTCAGGATGCGATTCTGAGCTGAACCTGACCGATTCCTCTCCAAGCTCTGCCGGCTACCTGTGGGATAATCCAGAGCGAAGTGGCAGTGATGACTGTGAAGTTATCGTTGCCATCGAGGACTTTGGTACCGGTGGGATGGGCGATGCAGTTGATACTGGCGACGATGATGACAATGACTCTTCTGGCGACGACGATGATGATGATGATTCCGACGGCAGCGACGAATCTTTTTTTGGGAGCGGGAGCGGTTTTTTCTCGATGATTACTTCCGATTTCTCAAAAGGGATCGTGGCGGCCGTGGAGCTGCCTGACCCACAACAGGGGCCACGCCTGGCCCGCTTCTCACAGGCCCTACACCGCGTCTCTCGTCTTTGGGGGCGCCCCGTCTTAAAATCGTGGCAAAAATATCATCAGAAAGTTTTGGCGGAGTACGCTCCGGTCTTTGTGCAACGCATTGGACGCCAACCACGCTATGATGCCATTACCCGTTTTGATTATGACGGCAACCTCTCTGGTTATGATAACGTCAAGAATGCCAAGAAATTTCCGTTACCAGCGACCGTCTATGGCGATGTTGTTGCGGAGACAGTCGATAGTTACTACCTCTTCTATGGCGTCTATCATTTGCGGGACTACGATACTCCGATCAGGGAGTTTTTCTTTAAGGCCTCGGCCCATGATAACGACTTTGAAGGGGCTATGCTTGTGGTCGACAAGACCTCGGGACAGGTTCGTGCTGCCGAAGGTTGGTGGCACAATAAGTTCCTGCAGGCGGCACCAACACTCAGCGGGGTTAATGAAAAAGTCATCGATGGCAAACTCCATTTTGAAGGAGGAACGCACGCGATACTCTACGTGCAGTCTCGCGGGCATGGGGTACGCGCCTTCCAAAAACTCGATGAACAGCGAGCCTTTAAAAAGGATAAGTTTCAAATTTATCGCCTTGGCAAGGAGAGTACTGATCTTGCTCAGAGCAAGAGTGCCTTTGCTTCTTACCAGCTTCGTTCGCTGGCCGATTTTGTTCGCCATGCTTCGGGGCCCTTTGACAAAAATTCGATGCTAGCCGGCCCACAATATTTTGGGGTGGGAAAAAATCCATTAGGAAAGTATCTCTCGGGAAATTTTAACGGCAATAGTTCCTGGGCCCGTCCGAAGCCGCCTTGGAGCTGGGTCGATAAATTTGACTCCTTTCGCCCCGGTGCCTGGTTCTTTCATCCCGCCTACGTCTTGAACAAAAGGATCGGCCTGAATGTCTCCGAAGAGTACCTCTATAACCTGGCTGCCGAAAAAGTTTTGGCTGTTTCTTACCAAGATTTGGACCGGTGGCTTGAGGCAGAAGCGCCGTCATTAAAATCCTACTGGAATGATATTCCGAAAGGACCCTTACATCGCCCCCTCAAGAAGCTTCGCAAAAGACTCTATATTTGGGTCGAGTATCTTTTCTATGTTTTTGGCTAAAGGTGCTTTGCGGGGTCTTGAATGATCTCCTGAAAATATTTCGTCATCCGTGATCCGGTTAGCCCGTCCATAAAACGATGGTCGAAGGTAAAGCTGAGATCGAGGATTGGACGCGGGACCACCTGACCATCAACGACCCAGGGGCGATCCACCACTTCTCCGACACAGACAATGAGTGGGACGCGACTCATTGGAACCAAGGGGGCAAACCCAGAAGGGACCTTTAGCATTCCGACACTGGTGACCATTGCGGAGCCAAAGGGGTCGGCCGGCAGGCCAAGGCGGGGGAGATGAATGTCGAGATTATAGATGAGGAAGGAAATAAGCCGCACGAGCCAAGGAAGGAAGAAGGCGGGAACGCGATCGAGCATCTTGAGGCTTCGTTTAAACTGCGGATCCTCTTTTTTTCGAATCTGTTCCCCCTTTTCTTGCAGTTCAAGGGAGATGTCGTGCAGCGATTTTTCGTCACACGACGTAATTTTAACGCCAGAAAGGTCGGGTCGTTTCTGATCTTTTCCTTCCGCAATGGCTACCTGTAAAAAGATGTCGACTGTTTTGCGCAAATAAATCTTTTTCCACCGGATAATTCCATTCAAGTCAGGGAAGCGTCGCAAGGTGAGGGCCATCGCCTTGGCGACCAGATGGGTAACAGTGACCTTCGGTCCGGTACCGGTATTGAGCTGGAGAAGGAATTGACGCGCTGCAGTAAAGTCGACTGGAAAGCTCCCATAGACCGTTGGATCGTTTGGGGCTCGCCAATTCGCAACCGAAAGGCGGCGCCAGCTAGAAGGGTGGGCTAGGCGGTAAAAGGGGGAGGAGGCCATGGACAATGCCCCTTTATAGCGTCTCTCTGCGTTAGGGGCAACGGAACTTCCCTAAAATCATTGATTATTTTAATGACGCACCCGCTAAGCCTTATAAATAAAGGTTTTCCTTTGTTAGCATCCCGTTAATTAAGATATAATAAGGCCTACAAAGAAGGAGGTACATATGAGTCTAGCAGCCACGTTTAAGAAGGCAGTACCGATTGGCATTGCTGGGACATTGGTGATGACCGCCTTTACCTACCTGGCGGGTCTGGTCCATTTTCCCCGCTTCGACTATCACGCGATGATTGATGGCTTTCTCAGTCTGGGATCTCTTGGTACCTGGGCTGTTTACTTTGTCGTCGGCATTGCGTTGGCCTACGCGTATCGGACCTTTTTCCGGGATCGGCTTCCAGCCAGTTCCTGGCAGAGAGGGATCATC
>CAZXZM010000041.1:0-8860 GCA_964645365.1 uncultured Pseudomonadota bacterium
AGCTTTGACATCTTTCACTCCGGCCCCCCCGACCTGGGAGGAATCGCCAAGGGTTCCATCGTCGATACCATGGCCCTCCATCTAAAAGAGCAGGGGTATGACCACTTCACCATCAATGCCGGCGGAGACCTCTGGGTCGAGGGTCGAGACCGGCAAGGCCCTTGGCAAATCACGATCCAAAACCCGACCCAACAAATAACGGGGAGTGTGGCCCTTACCCTTCCGCTGCAAAACCAAGCAATCGCTACGTCGGGATTCTACGAACGAGGGAAACACATCATCGACCCAAAAACTCAACAAGTAGCTCATTCCCCTTACGTCTCGGTTACGGTTATCGCTGACAGCGCGGAAAAAGCCGACGCCCTCGCTACGGCTGGCTTCGTTCTCGGAAAGAAAGCTCCCCTATTTTTTGAGAAGCTACAGAGAAAGGACCCTTCACTCGGGGCGATCCTTATTGCACTTGACAAAATACCCCTCGCACTATTGCCTGCTAACCCATGAAAAGCTTCTCCCGTCGCGGTTTTCTGATTGCCAATTCTGCACCAGAGATGAAGTGGGTCTACACCTTTTTCTTACTACTCATCGCATTGGGCTTTGTGACAATCGCCATCTACCAATATCATGTCATCGGGTGGGGAATTGACGCGATCCAAAGGCACTACCGCGGCAGTGAAACGGGCCTATCTTTTCCAAAAGAATTCCTGGAACTCCTGAGTACCGCCCATGCCCACGCCTTTATCATGGGGCTCGTCTATCTGACGCTCGCCCATATCCTGATTGCCACCCGCACGACCACGAAGACAAGGGGTGTCCTTATTTGGCTCGGCTTTATCGCAACCGCTGGCGATATCTTACTTCCCTGGGGGGTACGCTATCTCTCCCCCCATCTCGCCTTTGCCTTTGCTCCTATCTGGCTCGGGGAATGGGTCGCCTACGGCGGCATGATCTTAGTTCCGCTCTACGATATCTGGTGGAAAAAACCACACGGGCAAACGTTCTAGGAAGATTTTTTCTTGCGCTGGCACTTTTGGCATAAGCCGTAAAGTTCCATCTTGTGGCTTCTCATTTGAAAGGAGCGTTCTCGGCACACCTTCTCTTGCAAGCGTTCTATCGCCTCATTTTCAAATTCAATAATTTTGCCGCAACGGGTACAGATCATATGATCATGGTGGTGCTCGGTCGTCCCTTCGTAACGGGCCCCCGCATCTCCAAATTCCCGTTTATAGGCAATCCCGCATTCCGTAAAAAGCTTCAAGGTTCGGTAGACGGTTGCGTAGCCGATTGCGGGATCAACCTTACGGACCCGATGCCAGAGATCCTCGACCGTCACATGTTCATGGCGACGCAAGAATTCTCCTAAAATAACGTCTCTCTGTTGCGTGTGACGCAGGCCATGTTGCGCCAGATGGTCATTCAGTCTTTGCCGTTTTACTTCGAAATCATTCACTGGAACGCTCCCTATTGAAAATCCCTATCAATAAGGAGCGGGGGATGCAACCCCTTAGCTTTTCTGAGATTTAGGGAACTGCGGAACTTCGGGAGGAGCCGGTAGTTTTTTGCCTCGCTTCACCTGTCGGTAGAGATCAGTGGCCTGTGGGAGCAGTGTCTCCAAATTCTTGGCACGCTGGCAACTCGAGGGGTGGGAAGCATAGACTGAGAGGCGATCCCCCTTTTGCTTGCAGGCACGATACCAAAGATCGACCGCCGCCTGAGGATTGTAGCCAGCACGCGCCATATAAAAAAGACCGATTCGGTCCGCCTCTGATTCGTTTTTGCGGCTATAGGCTGGGACAAAGAGATTTATCCCTTGGACGTAGACCTCATTAAAAATATTGGTCGCCAGTCCACTTCCAGAAGCGGAAATGGCAGTCATGGCAGCCTGCCCGATAAAAAGGACGCTATAGTTCCTACTTAAGCTTTCGGTAACATGGCGGGCGGTCGCATGGGCGATTTCATGTCCGAGAACAGCAGCCAACTCATCGGTCTTGTGGCGATTCACGAGTGCCTTTTTATGTTCGTAGAGCCCCGAATAGACCATGATCTTCCCACCGGGAGCACACCAGGCATTGACAACATCGACGTCGGCCAAATGAACTTCCCAAGGAAAATCTGGAACGTGGGAAATTTTGGCAATCTTCTCACTGATCCGCTTGACCTTACGAAACATCCGTGGATCCGCCTTCTTATCGACGGTCTTTTCTTTTTCCTTAAGTGCTTGCAGTTGGGAACCCATTACTTGGCGCCCTAATTTGACGTCAGTCTTGAGCGAAAACCAGTTGTAGGTCTTTTTCCCAGTGATCAGGTCTTTAGCACAACCAGTCGCCGCCAATGAAAGGAACAGGACTCCAAGAAGAGCTAATTTCATAACATCTCCTAAAGCGGCTGCATGACGTGCCGAATCTCAGCCATAATCTTTGGATCGTCCCACTCGCGCGGACCAATATATTTTACGGCTACGACACCGTCGGGGCCTACCAGATAGGATTCGGGCAATTGATAGGTTTTGTAAAGGGCTGCCACTTCGGAACGAACATCGAGCAAAACAGGAAAGGTGAGTGAAAAACGTTTGATAAAATTTTCGACCGGTCCCCAACCGGCATCATCGACACTGATCGCGAGGACATGAAAGTCATCACGGGCCAGTGTCTTGGAAAGTCGCTCCAGGGAGGGCATCTCCGCCGCACAGGGAGGGCACCAGGTAGCCCAAAAATTGATCAGGACGGTCTGGCCACGATAATCAGAAAGGCGCACCATTTGCTGGTCCGGCGCCGGCAATGCAAAAATCGGTGCCACTTCGCCCACTTGAAGCCCTGTCTTTTCTGGAGAAAAATAGGCAAAGTAGACCACCCCGACAATAAACAGACCGATCAGTAGGATGATGCGGCGGGACATTCGTTAATGGGCGATAAGGAGCTTAACCCTTTTTGACCTTCTGGCCTCTGCGACCAAAGACAGCACCTAAGCCTCGTCTTTTTCTGGGGGCTGATTTCTTTTCCGGAACCTTCTTAGAAGAGGCCTTCGTTTCCTTTTCCATCTTTGGCTTAGCCTTCTTCGCTGTCTTTTCTTGCTTCGGCTTTTTCTTTGGCTTGGCTGAAGCCGCGGCCTTCTTTTCAGCTTCTACTTTGGCTCGACGTTCCGCCCGTGACGGCTTTGAAGGAGCCCCGAGATATTCGATAATCGCCATCGGGGCCGCATCTCCCTGGCGATAACCAAGCTTATAGATGCGAGTATATCCACCCGGTCGCTTGGAAAACCGTTCCGCAAGCTCTGCAAAGAGCTTCTTCACAGCATCTTGCGTCCGTACATAAGAAAGGGCCTGACGGCGAGCGTGCAGTGACCCTCTTTTTCCAAGCGTTACCATCCGATCGGCAACCCGTCGTAGCTCTTTTGCCTTAGCAAGCGTTGTTTCAAGACGCTCTTCAACGATGAGAGAGGTCACCATATTCCGAAGCAGCGCTCGGCGGTGTTCCATCGTCCGATTTAGTTTTACTGTAGCGACGCGGTGTCTCATTGTTTCAACCTATTCCATATCCTCGAGGGTCGGCTCTTCGACTACTTCCTGAGGGGGTTCCCATCCATCGAGCTTCATCCCCAAAGAAATCCCCATTTCAGACAGGATTTCTTTGATTTCATTCAAGGATTTACGACCAAAGTTTTTGGTCCGCAGAATTTCCGCCTCGGTCTTTTGGCAAAGCTCCCCGATATAACCGATCTCGGCATTTTTCAGGCAGTTGGCGGAACGAACAGAAAGTTCAAGCTCATTGACCCTGCGATTGAGGTTTTCATTAAAGGAAGGTCTTTCGGGGGTCACTTCTTCGACCACCGGTTCGGGAACCTCCTCAAAATTAATGAAAAACTGCAGCTGTTCCTTCATGATCTTGGCAGCAAAAGCCAGCGCATCGGTCGGCTGAACACTTCCGTCGGTCCAGACTTCCATTGTCAAGCGATCGTAGTCAGTCTGTTGTCCGACTCGGGCGTTTGTTACCGCGTAATTCACCCGAGTAATCGGTGAATGGGTTGAGTCGAGTGGAATTGATCCGACCGGATCCTTTTCCTCTTTGTTTCGCTCGGCCGGCACATATCCCTTATTCATTGCAACCGTTGTATCCATGGAAATCTTCCCATCCTGATTGAGAGTCGCAATATGCTGTTCCGGATTGAGGATCGTAATATTTTCCCCACATTCGAAATGTTCCGCCGTAATCTCGCCGGGTCCCTTGGCTTCCAGGTTCATCAGGTCGAAATCTCCGGAATGAAGCCGCAACCGAACCTGCTTGAGGTTGAGCAAGATATCGGAAACATCTTCCGTGACACCTGGAATGCTCCCAAACTCATGCAGGACTTTTTGGATTTGCACCTTGGTAATCGCTGCTCCTTGCAAGGAAGAAAGCAAAATGCGGCGCAACGCATTCCCTAGGGTAATTCCAAAGCCTCGCTCCAGCGGACGGGCAGTAAACTTGCCGTAGGTCGGGGTTCCCGACTCTTGATCGAATTCTAGACCTTTTGGTTTAATGATATTTCGCCAGTTACGATACATACTTCAACCCTCCAAAAATTATCGTGAATAGAGCTCGACAACTAACTGCTCTTGCATGGGAATGGTTAGTTCTTCCCGACTGGGAAGATTTTTGACACGTCCCATATATTTATCTTTATCTAGATCGAGCCATAAAGGAATGCCACGGCGATCGACTGATTCCATGGCCTCATTGACCCGCTTGAGTTTGCGTGATTTTTCACGAACAGAGACTTCATCCCCCGGCTTCACTAGATAGGAGGGAATGCTCACCTTCTTGCCGTTGACTTCAAAATGGCCATGCCGCACCATCTGACGTCCCTCTCTTCGCGAATCACAAAAACCGAGGCGGTAAGCCATGTTATCCAGACGCCGCTCTAAAAACATCAGGAGGTTTTCGGCTGTCACCCCCTTCGTCATGTCCGCCTTGTGAAAATAGTTGCGAAATTGTTTTTCCAGCAATCCGTAGAGACGCTTGATCTTCTGTTTTTCACGCAACTGTATTCCGTAGTCGGATATCTTGCCACGCCCGCGCCGTCTTTGGCCATGCTGACCCGGTGCATACTGCCTCCGTTCAATCGCACATTTATCAGTGTAACAACGGCTCCCCTTCAGGTAGAGCTTCAACCCTTCGCGTCGGCATTGCCGACAAACTGATTTTATATAACGTGCCATGAACTAGACCCTTCTCCGCTTGGGCGGACGACAACCATTGTGTGGAATCGGCGTCACGTCGCGAATAAAATTGACCCTCAATCCAGCTGAAGAAAGAGCCCGAAGGGCTGATTCGCGTCCCGCCCCGGGTCCCTTGACCAAAACTGAAACGCTCTTCATGCCGTGATCGGCCGCTTTGCGGGCGGCATCTTCGGACGCTACCTGAGCTGCAAACGGAGTTCCTTTTCGTGAGCCACGAAAACCTTTTGAACCAGCCGACGACCAAGAGATGGCATTGCCCGCGGTGTCCGTAATCGTTATCAAGGTATTATTGAAGGTGGCCTGAATATGAACAAGGCCGTTGACCACATTCTTCCGCACTTTCTTGCGCCGCCCCTTCTTTGGTTTTGGCTTTGAGGACTTCGTTTCAGTAACTTGTGGGCCAGCCTCGGTAGCCTTTGTTTCTTTTTTCTTCGCCATAAAAAATAATCCTCTTCAATAATTAATTACTTGGGACCGGGTGCCTTCTTCCTGCCGGCCACGGCAATTCGCGGACGTCCTTTACGAGTTCGTGCATTCGTACTGGTCCGCTGCCCCCGCACCGGCAGCTTATTACGATGCCTTAGGCCTCGATAGGCTGCCAAGTCAACGAGTCGCTTGATGTCCATACTCACTTGCTTGCGGCGATCCCCTTCCACCTTGTATTCTGCTTCGATCACCTCGCGAATCTTGGCAACCTGTGCGTCGGTCAGATCCGCCGCGCGAACACTGGAATCAATCTGCGCCTTCAGTAAGATCTCGCGGGAGGCCATCCGGCCAATCCCGTAGATATAGGTCAGCGCGATTTCAACTCGCTTCTTCGCTGGAATGTCTATTCCTGCAATCCGTGGCATTGTTAACCCTGCCTCTGTTTATGTTTTGGGTTATTACAAATCACTCGCACCACCCCTTTGCGACGGATAATCTTGCACTTTGAACAAATCTTTTTCACGGAGGAACGTACCTTCATTCATTTATCCTTTCGATCGAAACGTAATGCGCCCTCTTTTTAAATCATACGGTGACACTTGGACGGTCACCCGATCTCCCGGCACAATTTTAATATAATGCATCCGCATCTTCCCCGAAATATGAGCCAAAACTTCGTGGCCATTATCTAATTCCACTCGAAACATTGCATTCGGCAAATTTTCCTTCACTACCCCTTCAGTCTCAATGAGATCGTCTTTTGCCATTCACCTTCCTATAAAAATCTAAAGTCGCGTTAAAATTCTGGGGCCATCGGCCGTCAGCGCCACCGTATCTTCAAAATGAGCCGACAGCTTCCGATCCTTGGTTACTACAGTCCAGCCATCAGGCAACATTTCCACATCGTAGGCCCCTTGATTCACCATCGGCTCGATCGCTAACACCAGGCCTTCCTCTAAACGCATCCCCGTATGGGGTTTCCCATAATTTGGAACCGGCGGCTCTTCGTGAAGATTCCGTCCAATCCCATGTCCAACAAATTCGCGAACTACTGAAAAACCATGGCGTTCCGCGTGTTCCTGTACCGCCCAAGAGACATCGTGGAGGCGGTTGCCCGCGACCACCTGGGCCAAAGCATAATCAAGCGACTCACGTGTTACATCCATCAACTTCTGTGTCTCCGTGGTCACGGTTCCGACCGGAAAACTCCGTGCCGCATCTCCATAAAAACCATCGATAATCGCCCCGCAATCAATACTCAACAAATCTCCTTCCTGCAGGCGCCGCTCTCCTGGAATGCCATGCACCACCTCCTCATTGATCGAGGTACACAACGTTGCCGTAAAGCCACGATACCCCTTAAACGCAGGCTTGGCCCCCGCCGCACGAATCATCTCTTCGGCAAAGACATCGAGCTCTTGAGTGGTCACTCCCGGACGAATCTCCGCTTCAATCGCCTGCAGTACCTGGGCCACAACGGCCGAGGCGCGAACCATCGTTTCAATCTCCGCAGGAGACTTGAGAGTAACCATCGGCCTCGAGCTCAAGAGCGCTCATAATTCTTTCAAAGATCGTTTCAATCGCCCCCACCCCATCGATTTTTTTCAGCAAACCGCGGGAGCGGTAGTAATCGACCACGGGAGCAGTTTGTTGCGCATAAACCTTGAGGCGCTCCCGGATCACTTCTTCATCATCGTCTTCCCGTTTCCGGGCGAGCAATCGCTCAGTCAATTCCTGGTTGGGGACCTCAATACTCAGCGCTGCCGTCAACACCTGCCCCATCGTTTCCAGGATCGCATCGAGCACCTGCGCCTGAGCCACTGAGCGGGGAAAGCCATCCAGGATACAGCCGCCCCGGCAATCAGACTGACCGAGACGCTCTTTCACAATGCCCACCACGATCGAGTCGGGCACCAACGCCCCCTCTTTCATGTAGCGTCCCGCCTCTTGCCCTAGCGGGGTTTTTTTATCCCGTGCTTCCCGCAACATATCACCGGTCGAAATCTGGGGAACTCCCAGCTTCTCAGCCAACCGGCTGGCTTGCGTTCCCTTTCCCGCACCAGGAGGACCTAAAAAAATAAGCTGCATCTAACCCCTTCTTCCACGAAACCGTCCCCCTTTTTGTCCCATCAGGCCTTCGTATTGGCGGCTCATCAAATGCGTCTCAATCTGGGACAATGTATCCATCGCCACCCCAACAATAATCAGTAAAGCCGTTCCACCAAAAGTCGTTGCCAGCGAAATCGGAATCCCAAACTGACTGATCAAGATCTCGGGCAGGATACAGACCAACGACAGATAGATTGCCCCCCCGAGTGTGATCCGCGACAGAATTCTGTCGATGTACTGGGCGGTCGCCTGGCCGGGACGAATTCCCGGAATAAATCCCCCCTGCTTGCGAACATTCTCAGCGACATCGGTCGGATTGAAAGTCACCGCCGTATAAAAATAGGTAAAGAAGATGATCAAACCGACATAGAGACCTAAGTGTAGCCACCCAAAACTGAGCAGCCCCGACAGATTTTGTAATTGTTCTGTCTGAACAAACTGCGCGATCGTCGCTGGAAACAAGAGAAGCGAAGAGGCGAAAATCGGCGGGATTACCCCGGCGCTATTGATCTTCAAGGGGAGATGAGTCGTCATGCCCCCGTACATCTTTCGCCCCACCACCCGTTTGGCATATTGGATCGGAATCCGGCGATGGGCCCGTTCAAAAAAGATGATCAGACCGATGATCAGAACGATAAACGCAGCCAGAAGCAGAAAACCAAATAGCCCCCCGAATTGATCCTTAGTCGTCCAAGCATCGCGAAATCCCGACGGGATCGCAGCAACGATCCCGGCAAAGATGATCAGGCTGATCCCGTTTCCAATGCCCCTTTCAGAGATCTGCTCTCCCAACCACATAAGGAAGCAGGTCCCGGCTGTTAAGGTCAGGACCGTCGTGACATAGAAGCTGAGCCCCCCGGAACCTGGCAGCAACACCCCTTGTTGTTCCAAACCGTAACTAATCCCGAATCCCTGAACCAGGGAGAGCAGGACCGTTCCGTAACGGGTATATTGGGTAATCTTGCGGCGCCCTGATTCCCCTTCCTTTTTCAGTTGCTCCAAGGTTGGAACAACCACTGTCAGGAGCTGCAGAATAATCGAAGCGCTGATGTAAGGCATAATACCAAGCGCAAAGACCGAAAACTGACGCAGGGCCCCGCCGGAAAACATATT
>CAZXZM010000041.1:8870-11304 GCA_964645365.1 uncultured Pseudomonadota bacterium
TAAAGATTTCAAAGATCGTTCCCCCGCCAATAATCCGTTGCAGGGCCTCGGCATTCACGCCGGGAGTGGGTACAAAAACGCCGATGCGATAAACCCCGAGAAGCGCCAGAGTAAACAGAACCCGCCGACGCAGCTCTGGAATCTTCGCAATATTGGCAACGCCCCCGGCCATAACTACAGGAGCTCGACCGTCCCACCAGCCGCCTGAATCTTTTCAGCGGCCTGACGACTCACCTTGTGCGCCTTGACCGTAAGGGCTATTTTCAGCTCCCCATTACCTAAGATCTTTAGTTTTTTCAAGTACTTAGGAAAAGTGCCGCGAGAAGCCAGAACCGCAAGATCAATTACATCCCCCGCCTGAAACTGGTTCAAGGTCTCCACGTTGCAGAGGTCATAGCGCTTTTTAAAAATGTTGTGAAAGCCCCATTTCGGAATCCGGCGCGCCAAAGGCATCTGCCCCCCTTCAAAACCGGGGCTTACCCCTCCTCCAGAGCGCGATTTTTGTCCCTTATGGCCCCGCCCCGACGTTCCCCCAATACCGGAACCATTGCCTCGGCCACGTCGAGTCGGCTTCTTACGAGAGGAGCGGTTTGGCTGAAAAGGAGTCAGGTTCATTGATTCGCCGCTCCTTTCAACATTTGGTCGTACTCTTCGGCACTTCGCATCCTCAGAAAACCATTTAATGTAGCCTTAACCACGTTGTGCGGATTGTTCGTCCCAAGCACTTTCGTCAGAATATCGTGGATCCCAACCGCTTCGACAACGGCCCGAACCGCCCCACCAGCAATCACCCCGGTCCCGGCCGATGCCGGCTTCAAAACGACTCGTCCTGCCCCATAGGTTCCAAGGATGGCGTGCGGGATCGTCCGGTTTTCAAAAAGGGGAACGGTCACCAGACTTTTAGAGGCCTTTTCGATCGCTTTGCGGATCGCTTCAGGAACCTCTTTGGCCTTTCCGAGGCCGACACCGACTCGTCCCTTGCCATCTCCGACTACCACGAGAGCGGAAAAGCTAAATCGCCGTCCCCCCTTCACCACTTTTGCAACACGGTTAATCGAAATGACTCGTTCTTCGAGTTCTTTTTTTACTTTGGGTCTCGCCATAATTAAAATTTCAGCCCTGCTTCGCGGGCCGCCTCCGCAAATTCTCGGATTCTACCGTGATAAAGAGATCCACCGCGATCAAATGTTACTTTCTCAATCTTGAGCGCTTTGGCCTTCTCGGCCATCAAGGCCCCCAGCACCTTAGCCCCCTCCCTGTTCCCGCGTTTGACCTTGGAACGCAATTGAGGAGAATGGGTCGACAAGCCAAGCAAAGTCTTCCCGGCTTCATCATCAATGATTTGTACCGTAAGGTGGAGAGCGCTTTTCGTGACGCAAAGACGAGGGCAAGCAGAAGTCCCACGGATCTTTTTTCGGATCCGCCGATGACGCCTTATTTTTGCCTGCATTCTGTTCACTAACATAATAGTTTCCTTACGCAGCCGTCTTTCCCGCTTTACGCTGAATCACTTCTTCCACGTATTTAATCCCTTTTCCCTTGTACGGCTCGGGAGGTCTTAGCTCACGAATTTGGGCCGCCGTCTGTCCAACCAGTTGCTTATCGATCCCCTCAATACGAAGAAGTGTCTGCTTTTCGACCGAAATTTTAATCCCTTCCGGAATCGGGAAGGTGACCGGATGGGAAAAACCAAGCGTCAGCACCAAACTTTTTCCCTTCGCATCAGCTCGGTAACCCACACCATTGATTTCTAATTCTTTTTTGTAGCCCTCAGAGACACCCACCACCATATTGCGAATGAGGTTGCGCAGCAGTCCATGTTTGGCACGAATCTCTTTCTCATTTGACTGGCGTGCTACCGTTACTTGGTTATCGGCTACCTTGATATCAAAACTAGTCAATTGGTCCAGTGGCAGCGACAAGGCTCCCTTGGGGCCTTTCACTTCAATCGCACTGCCCTGTACCACCACCGTCACTTTTTCCGGCATTGCAATTGGCGCATTTCCTATACGTGACATAATCGCTTCCCTCTTACCCGCCTACCAAACATGGCAAAGCACTTCCCCGCCTAGACGCGCCTCACGCGCCTTGCGATGGGTCATAATCCCTTGTGACGTTGAAACCAGAGTGGCTCCCAAGCCCCCACCAGCCATATCAAGCAGTCCATCCGCACCACGATAAACCCGACGCCCCGGTCGGCTGATTCGCTTGAGTCCCGAAATAACTGGAGCCTCGGCGGCCCTGTATTTGAGTTGAGCGACCAGTTGTTTTCGCACACCCTCTCCTACAGCTTCCGACCCTTTCAGGTAACCTTCCTCCACCAAGACACCAAGAATCGCTTCTTTCAACTTGGAATAGGGAATCGCCACCGCTTCATGCCGCACCTGTAGGGCATTGCGAATGCGGGTCAATAAATCAGCGATTGAATCGGTCA
>CAZXZM010000042.1:0-8405 GCA_964645365.1 uncultured Pseudomonadota bacterium
TGCACCGTCGGTTATACAGAAGATGGGCAGGTCATTGCAGCCGGGGATCTCAGTGTCACGGATCAAGATGGAACAACCCAATCCTCGGGAGGCAATGGTGAGATCATGGTCTGCGTGGGAGGACCGAATGGGTGCGATATTTTTGACACAAGTGAGGGGGAAGGAGAAGTTGCGGAAACCGAAGGGGAAGGCGACTGCGCCGAAGGCGGACCAACCCCTGGAAGAAGTGTGACCTCCTGTGACGTTGCGGACAGTGAGGATCCAGATGAGAATGAGGCGGGTGATAACGATGACGATTCTGATTCCGACGAAGTGAGTGAAAATGGAACCGGCTCCAACGGCAGCAATGATTCCCAACCCGGAGATACTTGGGTTCAGAGAAACAGGTTTGGTGATCCTGAACGATGCCATACCTATAGCGACGGTCATACCACCTGCAATACCATTAGTCGCAGCGACGCCGAATATGGAAGTGGCCCGGAAGGAAATCTCCAATACTGTCTCGATACGGGCGGAAATGGGTGTTACTCCGCCTATGCAGCGACCCTCATGGCCGAACATGCCGCGAGCGTCTGGGGCAGGCTCAATCGAATGATGGGACGGCCAATAGAGGGCGGGGACAACAACGACCCCTGTGCCAAACCGACAGATCTATCGCCGGGAGAGCTGCTGACCTGGACGCCACCCCCTGGGTGTGACGATTAATTTTAGGACGTTTCGATATGAACACGGGTCTTCTTGCCCGCTTTTTGAAAGGAAACGGTGCCGTCGACTTTTGCAAACAGTGTCCAGTCGCGACCGGTACCGACATTACGGCCCGGATGAAATTGAGTCCCTTTTTGACGGATGATAATCGATCCGGCAGAAACTTTTTGTCCCCCGTAGGCCTTCACCCCGAGATATTGCGGGTTACTATCGCGACCATTCTTGGAAGAGCCCCCTGCCTTTTTATGTGCCATTGTTTTATTCCTTTGCCTTGGCCGCCGACTTGGCTGCTGGCGCCCTGCTAGACACCTGAATCTTTAAAATTTTGAGGGTCGTTGATTTCTGGCGGTGTCCCTGTTTTTTGGTGTAGCCCTTGCGACGTTTCTTTTTGAAGACAACGATCTTTGCCTCTTTACCTTGGGTAACGATTTCAGCAGAGACCTTCGCCCCAGCCACGGTCGGTTTTCCGACTTTTAATTCTTTGCCAGCCTGGACCAGCAGAACCTCACCCAAGTCGACCTTGCCCCCCGGCTTGCCGGCGAGTTTTTCGACGGTAATCTGAGCTCCCTCTTCGACCCGGTATTGTTTGCCGCCCGTTGCGACAATTGCATAAGAACTCATCAATCAATCTCCTCGTAATACAGCAGGGGGGTTGATAATGGCCCCCCTTGCTAAAGTCAAGCTGGCATCGAATGCCCGCTATCGGCCTCGATCATCTGGTCCAAGATCTCATATTGCTCGAGGTGAAAATCCTCCCGCTCGGTGACGTGGACTTTTTTACCGGTCCGCGCCTCGAATTTTTCCAGGGCGGGGCGCTCGTCGGAGACCAACATCTCTGCGATCGCCGGGTGGACCTGCAGGATGATCGTATCCTCCAGGAAGTCACGCACCTCCCTTTTCAGCTCTCGAAAAATCTCGTGACAGACCGTCGTCTTGCTCTTCAGATAACCTCGCCCCTCGCAATAGAAACAGGGTTCGGCCAGCATCTGGCCCAAGCTTTCCGCCGTCCGTTTCCGGGTCATCTCGACCAACCCTAATTCGGTGATCTTGGTCAGGGTTGTCCGGGAGCGATCTTCACGAAATACATCCCGGCAGGTCTGATAGACCTTTTCCCGGTTCGAGGGCTTGGCCATATCAATAAAGTCGATGATGATGATCCCGCCAAGATCCCGCAGCCTGAGTTGATAAGCGATCTCCTTGGCCGCCTCGAGGTTCGTCTTTAAAATGGTGTCTTCCAGATTCCGCTTCCCGACGAATTTGCCGGTGTTGACATCGATCGAAATGAGCGCCTCGGTCTGTTCGATAATGATGTAGCCCCCGCTCTTTAACCAGACCTTCTTGCCCAAGGCGCGGGAGATTTCGATCTCAATTCCAAAGGCGTCAAAGATCGGCTCGTCATCTGAATAATATTCAACCCGTCCTGCCATTCGCGGCATAAAGGTGGTGATAAACTCGCGGATCCGTTCACATTCCTCTTTTGAATCAACGACCACCCGTTCGATGTCGGGAGTAAAAAGATCACGCACTGCCCGCAAGACAATATCGAGCTCTTTGTGGGCGAGTGCCGGGGCGGGGGTCTTGCGTGCCGCCTCTTCGATGTCGGTAACCAAATTAATTAAATAATCGCGATCGCTGGCCAGCCCTTCTTCGCTGATCCCTTCGGCGACGGTACGAGCGATCAGTCCCCCTTTTTTTGGGCGGATTTTGTTCAACATGCGACGAAGACGAAAGCGTTCGGAATCGTCTCGGATACGCGAGGAAACCCCAATGTGTTCGACCGTTGGCATGTAAACAAGATAACGACCCGGCAGGCTGATGTGACCGGTCAGGCGTGCCCCCTTGGTCCCGATCGGATCGCGCGCCACCTGTACCAAAATCTCTTGCCCCTCTTTAACGAGATCTTGGATCTGCGGCATCCCACGACCGCGACCGCGGGTACGGGGGCTGCGATCCCCCTCTTCAAGATCGTCGACTTCGATCGCGTCGCGAGCGATATCGGTCACATAGAGAAAAGCGGTCCGATCCAGACCAATCTCTAAAAAGGCGGCCTGCATGCCGGGAAGCACTCGAACAATCTTCCCCTTATAAATATTGCCGGTATAGCCGGCGTCCTTGGCCCGCTCGATCAACAGTTCAGAGATCGCACCGTTTTCCAGCCGGGCGACACGGGTCTCGGTCGGCTGGACGTTCATGACTAGTTCAGATTTCATCGTTCAAACTCCTCTACTTGCAGATTCAACACGTTCTCTCTATAGCTCATATGATGTCCGACAAGCAAGATCAGACGGCGGCAGCCGTCGCGCGCTGGCTCTGGAAGGCCGGTTGCGTAACAATCCGTCCCCGCCCCACCTTCCGCTGGGCCTCGGGGGTCCGTTCCCCAATTTACTGCGATAGCCGCCTCCTCTTGAGTCTCCCGGCAGGCCGTACCGCCATCGTGAAGGGCTTTGTCGAGACGATCCGTCGCCAGAAGATTCCGTGTGATGCGATCGCCGGAGTCGCCACGGCGGGAATTCCCTGGGCCAGCCTCATCGCCGACCGTCTCAAGAAACCACTCCTCTACGTCCGCCCCCAACCAAAAGGGCATGGCAAGGGACAGCAGGTCGAAGGGGCCGTGACGCGAGGAATGCGCGTTATTGTCATTGAGGATCTGGTCAGCACCGGTGGTTCCAGCCTGCGAGCGGTCCAGGCCCTTCGAAAAGCCGGAGCAAAAGCGGATCACCTGTTGGCGCTTTTTGCTTACCTACCGGAACAGCTCCAAAAGAAGTTTCAACGCAGTCGCTTGACCCTGCTTCCTCTGTCGGGATCGGAGGCGCTGCTCGCCGCAGGAAGTCGGCTCAAAAAGATCGGCCCCCATCATAAAAAAGAGGTCGAGATCTTTCTCGAAAAATTGACCCGGAAATTTAATCTTTAAGAAGGGGTTGCCTGGCCGCCGGGAGTACTGCGACCGGCCGCGAGTTGAAAAAGGGCAAAGAGATCTTCCTCTCCGAAAGTCCCCAGACCAGACTGGATCTTCTCCCGATAATGGCGGGCCAGCCCTGGATCGCGGGCGGCCCCCGCCTCAATGTGACGCCTTGCTGCTGCCTCATCGCTGACCATCAAATAATGGGTCGCCACCGAAAAGTGGAGCTGTGCAATGTCCCGTGAATCGACTTGTATCGCACCAACCGCTGCCACCAGGAAGGCCTCGGTGTGTGCGATCGCTTCGGCCCGTCGTCCCTGCCTGCGGAGCAAATCCGACAATGCATGGGTCGCCTGCAAAGAAAGGGGATGAAGTTCTAGAGCGATCGAGAGATGTTCCTCCGCTTCTTCTGGCGGAAGGTGCTTTGCCAAGACGATCCGAAGAAAGGGATCGGAAGAGTCGATCGCCACGGCAACGCGGAGCAGATCGAGTCGTCGTTCTGGGTCTGTCTCCGAAACAGTATGGGAGGCATGGAGGAATACAGCCGACAAGACAGAACCGAGGGGAGCTGTTTCCTGGTTTCGGCCCAGACGACCACTTTCTCTCCATTCCTCAATAGAAGAGGCGATCATTCGCTCCGGATAAAAATCGAATGCCAGACCCAGGGCTGGGTCGGCAAGGTTGACGTGTCCCTCATGATTCAAGGCCCGAACCGGAATGCCGGCAATAACCGCGCAATGGGCGGCCAAAATAGCGGTCGGGGCGCACCAACCTCTCCCTTCTAGGTAGCGGGCTTGTCGCGCCATCAGGTCGGTCACGAAAGAGGGATAGGTCCCCTCCGTAAAAGAGGGCATGTCATCGGGAAAAAGGAGTTTGAGCGACGAACGCAACAAGGCGTGGGAGTGGAGGGGGGTCTGCCCTTCCCCAAGTGCTCGGACCAGGGTCGCTGCGGACTGAGTCATTCCGAGCTGCATCACAAAGACATCCTTGATCACATCGTCTTGCAAATCGTACTTGCCTGCAAACTCACGGAACGAATCTTCAAACCGAACGAACCGTTCCCGTGCTGCAACGCCATCCGCTTCATCAAAACCTTCAATAAATTGCTGCTCTGCTTCGATCGCGAGATATCCTAACCCCCCCGCTGCCGTGACACTATTCACGCTCACCGGTAAGACCTGTTCCGGCCAGGTTACGAGTCCCGACACCAATTGTTGCAATGAAGATTCAAAAGAAAGGAGGGGGCCGGTCGTCGGTTCGGCCGTCACCAACTCGTCAGGAAGAGATTCCAGCGCTGTCGTCGCGGCCTCGGAACGAAGTAGTTGAACCAAGGCGGATTGCCGCTGCTGTTCAGTTCCTGGCGCAGTCACCACCGCGTTGGCGGTTGTCGCCAACCAGGAAAGCTCCGTTTCTGTCTGTACAATTCCTTGCAGAGTCTCGGCCACGCCGGTCAGATTCCCAGCCACGGCCGCTTGCTGCAAGGCAGCAATTATCCCGAGTCCCACCATTTCCCCGTTATCGTCAAAATAGGGAGATTGGTGCCCCTTTTCCCGCACAACTCCTTTTGGAGAGCTTCGATAATCGGACCGATGAGCCTCGCTATTCCCCGCGTCTTGAGCCTACCGGTCTACACCTCCTTCCTGAGTGCCTTTGAGCCCCGGTTGGATGGGACGGTGGTCGTTTCCCAGCCCAACTCCTGGCCCGGAGACGCCCTTTTTTTCACCCTCCCCCTAACGGACAGGCTCGCCCCTCTCTTTTCTCAGACCATCTGGTATGCAGTCTTGGATGCGGCTCGACTGGTTAACGAACGGGGAGATCGGGGAAAATATGCTCCCTTCCTCCTGCCGGGAGATGAGGACTGGGTCTTACAAGATTACGAACAGAGTCCCGTTCCGATCGGGATCGGCCCCGGTAACCACTTTGATGATGGTTCTCGGGTTTTTCCCTATGCAGGCAGGATCCGCCTGGCGAGTCGCCAAAACCGCTTGGTCGAATTCAATCTGCTCCGTCCCCAGTTTGGTCCGACGATCAGCGTTGGATTTCAGTCCGATCGAGCGGCTGCCTTCATTGAAGTAGCAATCGATTCTATGTCCGATCATGTTTTAACCGATGGGTACTTCTTTTGTCTTGCTGGCCGGCCCTTGCAAGAACTCCGGGCAACGCTCGGACTCACCGAAGCCCCTCTTTACGAGGTCGGACTGGCGGTAGCGAATCGCATCTATGCCTCCGGACACTACACCAAAGAGGAATTGCTCCGGCGCAAAAATGAAACCCCCTACCGCCCGGGGGAACGCTTTACGATTACTTCGCTTCGGATGACCAAGGGGGCAACCGATGCTTGCCTGCGAGGGCCGATGGTACGAGTCGAAGGGCTTCCACATCGGAAACGAAGCTCGCTCGCCATCTGGCTCAACCGCCCGCCCCAGCCTTTCCGCACCACCAGAAAGGAGGCCTTGGTCCCACTCGCTCCTTCCCTCCGAACCTTGCTGTGGAACCCTATTGCACACTACTGTTCCTTCGAGGAAAGGCATGCTCCGGGCTGGTTACGCGATCTTTAGGGGGATATCGGCCAACGGTTCACTGGTCGCAAATTCATAGGCCATCGCCGGATCAGAACGCAGGGTTCGCTCCGGCAACCACTCCTTTTTGGCCCGTCGATAACAGGTGAGTTCCAGACGAGCGCTTTCAGTATGGTAGCAGTAACGCTTGGAGCCATCGGGATCGGTATAGGTGACCCCGATCAGTTGTGACGGTTCTACAAAGACGTCTCCCACCAATCGACTGCGACGGTTTTCCCCTTCAAAGTGCCACCGATCAACCTGGGCGACACTCCGGTGGCGGCGCCACTGCCAAGGACGATTGAGCAGGTATTCTTCACCTCCAACCACCGCGCGCAATAATGTCAAAGGGGGAAGGAGGCGATTCCCGACACGGACCCGCGCCGACAGCCCTTCAAAGGAAGCGGCTTCATTGGGAAAGGCATTGCAGTGTCCCCACACCCAACTCGCCGCGTGAGTCTTCCCCCATAAATGGGACTGCTGTCCCGGCACCTGATCGAAGGTAAACCGCCGCGAACCCCAATTGAGGTGACCGTTTATCTTGAGATCCGGATTCGGTGACAGAACCTTTGTTTTAGGAAAGGGGAGGCGATAAAACAGCCGGGAAGGAAAATGACAAAAGGCCTTGTGGTTCGGTTCCCAATGGAACTTCCATTCAATCGTCTCCCCCTGCAAGGTGCAATTTCCATCGGTCCCCTTTTGGTAGAGCTTTCCCCCTTCGACCTCAAAATAGAAAATGTCTTCCTCTAGCCGTACTTGATTGATTGGCACCTGTTGATGGGCCGCAAAACTTTTGCTGGGATCGGCTAGGTCAAAGAGGATCCACCACAGACCGGCAACCGGCTTGCCTTTAGTGGTGGCGAGCAAGGTCTGACGGTACCAAACACCCACTTGCTGGGCTACATCGGTAAAGCGGAGGTAATAAACTTCATAGAAAGGGGGGCGCCCTTTAAAACGTGGGAAGTTGTGGCGCTCTGTGCCGGCCAAAAACATCCCCTTCTTATTAACATGAAGCGTGGCTGCCGAGAAGGGTCGTTAAAAAATAAGGGTCGAGAGGTAGAAGATGATCCCAATGCCGAGTGTGGTCTTCGCAAAGAGGGCGACGATCTGGGAAAAGGTGGTCGCAACCGCCATGGCGAGTGATCGGGTGACGCTATTTTTGGTGACGAGGCCGTAGGCGAAGGCACCGGTAAAGATTCCGATCAAGAGACCGACCAAGGAACCGATCAAGAAAATCGGGACCCCGACAAAGACCCCGATCACCCCCCCGATGATGGCGGCGACGATCGCCCCATTTGGAACGGAGGCAAGGCGACTCCCGACGATCCGAATCCCTAGCTCGATGAGCTCCCCCAGCCCCGCGAGCAGGGCGACGACAATCAAAGGAATCCAGTCAGAGCCGGTTGGATGAAGACTCCCGAGGGCCGCATAGGCCGCTGTAGCGGCAAACATCAGCCAGGTCCCGGGAAAGCTTAAAGGAATCAGGGCGAGGGCAACCGCCAACACCAGGTAAAACAGAACCAGGCCAATCAGCTCCATTAGATGTCTAGATTTTTAACTTGGAGGGCGTTGGTTTCGATAAACTCGCGGCGCGGCTCCACTTGGTCTCCCATGAGAACGGAAAACATCTCTTCCGCCTCCACCGCATCCTCAATCTTGACCTGCAGAAGGGTTCGTATCTCCGGATCCATCGTCGTCTCCCACAACTGGGCGGGATTCATCTCTCCCAGCCCCTTGTAGCGTTGGATCGTCTGCCCCTCTCGTCCGACTTGGAAAACAAAGGCTTTCAGTTCCCCAAGCCGTTCCGCCTGATGAGACTCTTCCCCGTTGGTCCACTTGTAGGGCGCTTTTCCATATTGAGTAAACGTATCGGCAAGCTTTTTGAGTTCGGCGATCTCCGGTCCGTGCAAAAACTCGGTGTCGATCGCGGTTGTTCGGGGGGCATTGTTGTACATCGTCTCATAGATAACACGGTGCGAGTCGTGCTCAGGATCGGTATCAACAGACAGAGAGAAATCACGCAGTTCAGGGTAATCTTTTTTGAGAGCGGCGGCTAATTTATCGAGTTCGGTATCGAGTTTCTTTTCACTTTTGAGAGCTTTTTCATCGATCGCGGTGGCCCGAACAAAGACATCGACAATGCGGGGATCGGCCCGCCGTCCAACTCGTTCCAGTATTTCTTCATAGCGAATCAGGCGCTTGATCAATTTTTCAAGATCTTTTCCGGAAAGCCCTTTCTGCCC
>CAZXZM010000042.1:8415-9821 GCA_964645365.1 uncultured Pseudomonadota bacterium
CCGACCTTCAACTGAACCCCATCGACCCCCAGGCGGATCAGATAATCCTTGAGGGCCCCTTCGTCTTTGAGGTAGGTCTCCCGCTTCCCCCTCTTCACTTTAAAGAGGGGGGACTGGGCGATGAAGAGGTGTCCCCTTTCGATCAGTTCTGGCATCTGACGATAGAAAAAGGTGAGGAGCAAGGTTCGGATGTGGGAACCGTCGACATCGGCATCGGTCATCATGATGATGCTGTGGTAACGAAGCTTGGAAAGATCGCGCCCCTTTTCTTCATCCCCCCCGGTCCCGATCCCAATCCCGATCGCTGTGATCAGCGTCCGGATCTCTTCAGAGGCAAGCATCCTGTCAAAACGCGCTTTTTCGACGTTGAGGATCTTCCCCTTCAAGGGGAGGATCGCCTGAGTACGACGATCGCGTGCCTGTTTGGCTGAACCACCGGCCGAATCCCCCTCCACGATATAAAGTTCCGATTGACTGGGATCTTTTTCCTGGCAGTCCGCCAATTTTCCCGGGAGGGTCGCCCCTTCCAGGGCCCCTTTACGGCGAATCAGGTTGCGTGCCTGCCGGGCCGCTTCACGGGCCCGAGCCGCATCGACCGCCTTTCCGATGATTCGTTTGGCGGTACCGGGGTGGCGCTCAAAGTGGCCGAGCATTCGTTCGTAGCAGATTTGTTTCACGAGGTGCTCGACCTCGGAGTTACCCAGCTTCGCCTTGGTCTGCCCTTCAAACTGGGGTTCGGGAATTTTGACTGAGATGACAGCCGTCAGTCCTTCACGGACGTCATCTCCCGAAGGGTTCACTTTGGCATTTTTGAGGAGGTTTGCTTTGGCCGCGTATTGATTGACCGCTCGGGTCAGTGCCGACTTAAAACCAATCAGATGGGTTCCTCCCTCCACCGTGTTGATGTTGTTGGCAAAGCTGAAAATCGTTTCGCTGTAACTATCGTTGTATTGCATCGCCACTTCGACGGTGACCTGATCTTTGTCGACCTCAAAATAGACGACCTCTGAAACGGCAGTCTTTTTTTCATTCAAGTGCTCGATGAAGCTCTTAATTCCCCCTTCATACTTGAACTCATGGCTCTTGTCGGAACGCTCGTCGGTAATTGAAATCTTGAGGCCCCTATTGAGAAAGGCGAGCTCACGCAGGCGGGCGGAGAGGGTATCAAAACTATACTCGGTCGCTTCAAAGATCTCCGAATCTGGCTTGAAATGGACCTTGGTACCGGTTTTTTTGGTCTTGCCGGTCACCTCGAATTTGGCCTTCGGGGTTCCTCGCTGGTAACCCTGGTAGTAGACCTTCCCATCCCGAAAAACCTCGAGATCGAGCGTCGATGAAAGGGCATTCACGCAAGAAACCCCCACCCCATGGAGTCCTCCGGAAACTTTGTAGGTGTCCTTGTCAAA
>CAZXZM010000042.1:9831-11248 GCA_964645365.1 uncultured Pseudomonadota bacterium
CCTCTGCCGCCGGTATCTTTTCGGTCGGGTGAATATCGACCGGGATTCCACGCCCGTCATCGATGACCGTAATCGAGTCATCGGTATGGATCGTGACCTGGATTTCCTGACAGTACCCCGCCAGTGCCTCATCGACTGAATTATCAACCACCTCATAGACCAGGTGGTGTAATCCGGAGACGCCGGTTGAACCGACATACATTGCCGGCCGTTTTCGAACAGCATCGAGTCCCTCTAAAACCTTGATGGTCGTCGCATCGTAGGTATGGCCCCCGGCCGGGATCTCTTTTTTTGGCTTTTTCTTTTTGGCAGTTGCAGCAGCAGGCATCTAAATTCCTCTTTTACAAATCTACAGGCGCATTGGCATGACGAGGGCCAAAAACCCCCGGTCAAATTCAGAGCGGATCACACAGGGAGAAAGTTCATCTCCTAACTCTAAAATGACCTTCTCGTCCTTGACGACACTTAAAATCTCCAGAAAATAGCGAGCATTAAAACCAACCTGAAAACTGTCCCCTTTATATTCGGTATCGATATCCTCTTTCACCTCTCCTAACTCCGGATTGGAGGAGCTAATTTCTAAATGACCTGGTGAAAGAGCAAACTGAACTGCCCGAGAACGATCTTCGGCAATGATCGCCGCTCGACGGAGTGCACCGCTCAGAACATCATGGGGAACCGAAACGATACGATTGTTCTTTTTGGGAATCACCTGTTCATATTTTGGGAATTTTCCTTCGATCAAACGAATAAATACCGAAATGACATCTTCCCCCTCCGATGGAGTCCCCCTAACTAAAAGTTCCTTAGGGCCAAAACCAAGTTGCAATCCTCCTTCGGCCTCTTCCGCCACCTTCTTGAGAAGGGTCAGTCCTTTGCGTGGAATAATAACTCCTTCTGCGAGTGGAATATTGCCCGCTGTCTCTCGATCCAGAAATGACAAGCGGTGACCATCGGTGGCTACCATCCGTAGAATCCCCTTCTCCTCTTTTTCTCTTTTTTCTAGATAAACGCCATTCAGAGCATAACGAGACTCGTCGTTACTGACCGCGTAAGCGGTCTTGTCGATCATTTCTACTATCTCTGAAGCTGGGACCGTAAAAAACTCCCGTTCGTCCGTTACGGGCAAGCTTGGGAACTCTGAGGTCGGCATCCCTAAAACCTTAAAGTGGCTTCGACCACTCGTAATCTTTACCCCTTGGTCTTTTTCACCAACGATATGAATTTCTTCGGTAGGAGCTTCACGAACAATATCAAACAATCCTCTTGCATTGACCAATACTTGACCTGGTTTGGAAACCTGTGCCGGACAATAAACTTGTAAGCTCACCTCCAAATCTGTCGCAGAAAGGCGAATCTTTCCCTCATCGGCTTCTAGAAGAAGGTTTGATAAAACTGGCATCGTTGATTTTTTTTC
>CAZXZM010000043.1:0-10827 GCA_964645365.1 uncultured Pseudomonadota bacterium
GTTTGCGTATAGTGACGCAAAGTTTTTCTGCCTGATCGTATTCCTCTTCACGGTAATAACTCCAAGCGAGTGCTTCACGTGCCAAGTCAGGCGTAAACGTCCCCTTACGAATCGCCCGTTGCATTTTTTCGATCCCCTCTTTCTTTCGATTTGGGAAAAAGGGAATAAAACGAAATTTTTGCGTATAAACGGTTCGCCAATATTCATAGAGGCCCAGCCCAAGGTAAGGATCCGCATCCTCGGGATTGGCCTGAAGTGCCTTTTCCATTGCATGGATCCCCATAATCCCATCCCGCAACCCACGCAACGTTTTGCCGGAACGTACCTTGTGCATACCAGAAATCGCTAATGCCCCTCCCGCTAAAAGTAGTTGCCATGAGTCGGGACTATCGGCGTACAGAATTTTCAACGCCCGTTCTCTTCCGGTCTTGTGCCATTTGCGGTACGGTTTATTAAAACGCTCGTCGAAATTCTCTAGGTTGCGCAGCTGATAAAGTATCATCATCCCAAAATAACCGATCAGGTCGTCCGGCCACTTCTCGAGAAACCCTTCGAATTTCTGGTGAGCTAAATCGTACTGACGATTAAAAAGAAGAGTGCGCACCTGTTGGGCGGCTTCTTTTTGTTCACTGAAACGGGGAGAAACGCCTTCGCTAGCAAATCCAGCAGGGGCCAGTAGCAAACTCCCGCAGAGAACGAGTGTGAGTATCCTCATGGCCCCCCTTTTTAGCGCAATAGCGGGTGACTTGCCAAGCCCCGCGGAGGGTGACTATAGTGGGGCCCTCATGTCCCGACCCGCCATCGCCATCCTGGTGATCGATGACAACGTCGAGGATGGCAGTCTGCTCGAAGCCAATCTAGCTCAGTCGGGTCGTTCCCGCCGCCTCCACTTTTGCTACTCCACGACTGAGGCACAAGAAATCCTCCAAGAAAGCCATTACGACCTCATTCTGACCGATCACCGTCCTCCCGATATCGACACCCTGAAGCTTTTGGATTTCCTTTCCGAAGAGAAAAATCACACCCCGGTCGTTGTCCTGACCGGCTGTGGTACTGAAAAACTCGCCTCCGAGGCGATCAAGCAGGGGGCCTACGATTATCTGACAAAGGAAGAGTTACGCGGCGGTTCGATCGCCCACATCTTAGAAACGGTCATTGAGCGCCGCAAACTGAAGGATGAAGCCCGCCGGGCAAACGCACAGCTCAAACAGATGGCGATTAGGGATGGTCTAACCGACACCTACAACCGTCGTTTTTTTCAAGAACGTTTGGAAGAGGAATTTGCGCGCTCACAACGGTATCATCGCCCCTTGTCGCTCCTGATGCTCGATATCGACTACTTCAAACAGGTGAATGATCGGGCGGGACATCTGGCAGGGGATAAAGCGCTACGCCATGTCGCCAACACCTTGGCGCATTCACTGCGACGGGTCGACCTTATTGCCCGCTACGGCGGCGACGAATTTGCTATTATCCTGCCAGAAACGGCACACGACGACGCCCACCTACTGGCGGAACGTCTGCGCGAAAAAGTCAAAGGTCGCACCACGCTCTACAAAGGCACGGAATTAGAATTCACCGTGAGTGTGGGGGTTGCCTCTCTGGGACCCGGTGTCCATGCCACGTCTGACCTGATCCACCAGGCCGATCAGGCGCTTTACAAAGCCAAGTCGTCGGGACGTGATCGGGTTTATTCCGCCCATGATCTCCCTGGCGAGCTCGCCAAAGCCAAAAACAGCTAAACTGAATTAGAATCGATAAGTAGCTCGGACCAGCATATGAAAATCTGGTTCCGTGTTATCAAAATCGGTCTGGAGATGAAATTCAAAATCAGGACCGACAAAGAGTTTGCCGGTAATCCATTCCCACTTAAACCCAAGGCTGGGAATCATGATATCTAAAAATCCATTTCCGCTGGTCGTTCCGCCACCGCCGACCCCCGCACCAACATACGGAGCCAGGCGAGGCCAGCGATCGATCTGAAAGTAATAGGCCGCATAAGGAACAAAGCTGAAGGCGGTCGCCCCCCGAAAGAAAAGGTCGACATCGAGTCCAAAAGCGATCTCATCGCGCCAAAAATATTCCCCATTGAGCTCCAAATCTAAACGAATCGGGGGGTTGAGGGTCAAACCGACCCCTAAAGAGGCCTCAATCGACCCGGCGCGGGAATAAAGGCTGTAAGCGTCGGCGGTAGGAATGAACCAAGAGAGCAAAAGGAGACTGAGGACCCAGGAGCCTAAAGCTTTTTTGCCGCGGTGAATCATTTCTGGAATATCGCCTAACAAACTCTTTTGCAATCTGTCAAAGAAAACTGCTTTTTCTTTGACTTCATACGCTACATTTTTATAACTTTTCCTTTAAGTATGCCTGCCAAATGTTCGTCGGCTCGGACGGATCACACGAAGGAAATTTACGGAATTATCTTTTTGGCGGTTGGGTCGTTCATCGGTCTTTGTCTTTATTCTTATCACCCACTCGACCCGTCGCTCAGCTCACTCGGTTCCGGTGATCCTATTCACAATCTAGGGGGAGTCGTCGGCTCCTATCTGGCTGACTTTCTTTATATGATCTTTGGCTTGGGGGCTTACTGTGCCCCCCTACTCCTCGCTCTCGTCGCCTTTTCTCATTTTGCCATGAAAAAAATTTCCTTTCATTGGAGCCGGTTGATTGGTTACGGCAGTTTCCTGGCATTCGCCGCTATCTTTTTCCAATTGGCGATTCCCGAAGTCAGTCTCGAGGGACAAATGATCCGCTCGGGGGGATTAGTCGGCTGGTCCCTTGCAGGCCTGCTCACTCGCTATCTGGGAAACTCCGGCACCTACCTCTTGGTCGGGGCGGGACTGCTGCTGACTCTCCTCTGGCTCACGCAAATCTCCTTGGCTCAATCACTCGGTTGGCTCCGTCGTTTTGTGGTGCTTGCCGTCCGTCGACTGTTCGGCGCCAGCCAGATTGCCTGGAACCGATGGACCCGGTGGGCTGGCAAAAAACGTGAGGCCCTGATGGCCGCCAGTCGACGCCAGTGGCGGGCATGGCAAATGAAACGACAGCAGCGACACGAAAAAGAGGTGCGCCCCGATCCTGAGATGAGTGAACTCAAAGAGTTGGTCGTCAAGGCCCCTGCCAAGGTCACGCCCATTCGTTCGGTGCCACAACCAACAACGCAGGCCTCCCGTGAGACTTCTGCGGAACCGACCGTCAGTCAACGCAAAGACCTCCCTTCTAAGAATCGTCGGGCCAGTGAGCAGCTCCAGATGGTCACGATGAATGACGACTTTGAACTCCCACAGCTTTCGTATCTCGACTCCAACGCCCGCCAGCAACCAAAAGCAATCGATGAACGAGCACTGAAGATGAATGCGCGAGTGCTGGAGAAAAAACTGCAAGACTTTGGGGTGGAGGGACAGGTTCTGGCGATCCATCCTGGCCCGGTCATCACAATGTACGAATTTGAACCGGCACCGGGAGTCAAAATCAATAAGATTGCTAATTTAGGAGATGATCTTTCGGTCATTATGGGGGGGAAAAGTGTCCGCGTTGTTCCTCACCTCCCCGGAAAGGCGGCCATCGGAATCGAAATTCCTAATTCAGACCGAGAAACCGTTTGGCTGAAAGATATCATTGGCAATGCAAAGTTTCAGAAAGCGGAATCTAAATTAGTCTTAGCCGTTGGAAAGGACAGTGAAGGGTATCCGGCAATCGCTGATCTGGCCAAAATGCCCCACCTGTTGATCGCCGGAGCAACCGGGGCGGGAAAATCGGTCGCCTTGAATGCAATGATCTGTTCGATTCTCTATAAGGCAACGCCGGAAGAGGTACGAATGATCTTGGTCGATCCGAAAATGCTGGAGCTCTCCATCTATGAAAAAATTCCTCACCTGTTATTACCGGTGGTAACCGAGCCGGCGAAGGCCTCACAGGCACTTCGGTGGGCCGTTCGGGAAATGGAACGGCGCTATCACCTGATGATGAACGCCGGCATTCGAGACATCGTCTCCTACAACAAAAAGCTCGATCGTGGAGAACTCGATGTTGAAACAGTTATTACGTTCGGGCGAGAAGAGCTCCGCCATGAAAATAAGCTCCCCCACCTGGTCATCGTCATCGATGAGTTGGCCGATATCATGATGACCTGCTCCAAAGACCTGGAGGATGGCATCATGCGCTTGGCCCAGAAGGCGCGGGCCGCCGGGATTCACCTCATCCTGGCCACACAACGCCCCTCGGTCGATGTCATCACCGGCGTGATCAAGGCGAACTTTCCCGCCCGCATGTCCTTTAAGGTCTCTTCACGACATGATTCCCGAACGATTTTAGACCGTATTGGTGCCGAACGATTGCTCGGCCAAGGAGACATGCTCTTTCTTCCACCAAATGCCTCGGAACTGAAACGAATCCATGGCGCCTTCGTCACCGAAACGGAAATCCAACGAGTCGTCAAACACCTGCGTCAGCAAGGATCTCCCGTCTACCGCGACGATATCCTCGCTCCGGAACCGGAAGATGCTTTCGGACCGGGAGGAGAAAGCGGGGAAGAAGATGAACTGTACGACCGCGCCGTCAACCTGGTCGCCGAATCCAAACAGGCCTCGATTTCGATGATTCAACGCCACTTGCGCATCGGTTACAACCGCGCCGCCCGCATGATCGAACGAATGGAACAGGAGGGGGTCGTAGGTCCCGCCGATGGCAGCAAACCACGTAAAGTCCTCGTCCAAGACTTTGTCGAACAGTGAAAAATCCTTTTCTTTGGCTATTGGTGCTTGGTGTCTTTGGTATCAGCCAACCGGTTCATGCCGCTGATTCCGTATCTCGTCTACAAGCGACCTATCAAAATTTTAAAAGTTTAACTGCCGACTTTGTTCAGGAGACTTACATTGAAATCTTAGATCGCCAAGAGAAACGAAGCGGGAAACTGATTTTTGGTACCGATCGTTTCCGCATCGAATACCAAAAACCAAAGAAACAACTCTATATCTTTAACGGAGAGACCCTCTGGATCTATACTCCGAAGTATAAAGAAGTGGAAGTTTACCAAGCGGCCTCGGAACGAATCAGCCGGGAAGCCTTGACCTTCCTCGGCGGCTTGGGTCGGCTACGCGAAACCTTTCGCATCCCCTCGGTCAAGAAAAAGGGGGGGGAACTCCACTACACCCTCACCCCTAAAGATCGAAACTCTCGCCTTAAAAAAATTGAACTCTCTGTAGATCCAAAAAATTACCAAGTGGTCGCAGCCACTCTTTGGCCCAAAGAGGGCAACCGCACTCACTATAATTTTTCAAATCTCAAAACCGACAAAACTCCAGCGGATAAGGTCTTCTCCTTCAAGGTTCCCCGCGGCGTGCAAGTTCGAAAACCGGAGCTGTAATCATGCTTGAGCTTTTGTTTCCGCCCCAGTGTCTGTTGTGCCAACAGTCACTACCTCAAACGGAACCACCACAACTTTGTCCTTCTTGTCTCCAGCAAATTTCTTGTTATGAGGGGCCACTCCCCATTCCAGGGGGTGTTTTATACACAGTTGGAGAATATCGCGGTAATCTAGCGAAACTAATCGGTCGACTGAAATATTCTAAAGAATTATCGGTTGCCAAAACGCTCGCTACCCTCATGACACAGCAAGGCCTCACCTCCCAACAGTGCGTACCCTACGATTGCATTGTCCCGGTTCCCCTCCACCGCCGTGATCTAGCACGACGTGGTTTCAATCAAGCTCAACTGCTTGCGAACGAAGTCGCACGAACCTTAGAACTGCGACGAGAACATCGTGGACTAGCCAAGCAAAAGAAAACGGCACATCAAACGACCTTGTCCCGCAAGGAACGACAACGCAATCTGACCGGGGCCTTCGTCACGCGACGCTCCTTTTGGGGAGAGTCTTGCCTGCTTGTTGACGATGTTTACACAACCGGAACGACAACGGCAGACTGTAGTCAGATGCTACGACGTGCGGGGGCGCTTCGGGTCGACGTGTTGACGGCAGCGCGAACCGCCTGATAGCCTCTCGTTATGCAGAAATTTATTGCCGTGGCTAAAGAAGCGGCCCAGAAGGCGGGGGCGCTCCAGCGTGACAAAAGAGGGCATGTTGAATCGATCGAATTCAAAGGGGACATCAATCTGGTCACCGAAGTCGATCACGCCTGCGAAACGATTATCCTCGATATCCTGCAGCAAAATTTTCCAGACCATCAGATTCTGACGGAAGAAGCAGGAGGGATCGAAAACGAATCCTCTTACAAGTGGATCGTCGATCCCCTGGATGGAACCACCAATTTTGCCCACAGCTATCCCTGCCACTGCGTCTCGATCGCCCTCGAGCATGAGGAACGTGTCGTGCTGGGCGTCATCTATGATCCGAATCGGGACGAACTCTTTGAAGCAATCCGTGGCAATGGGGCCACTCTCAACGGACAAAAAATCCAGGTCAGCCAAAACGACTCCCTCAAACGGTCGCTCCTGGCCACCGGATTTGCCTACGATGTCCACGAAGCTTGCGATAATAACCTGGACCACTTTGCCGATTTCATCCTGACCAGTCAGGCGGTGCGACGGGATGGAGCGGCCGCTATCGACCTGGCCTATGTCGCCTGCGGACGCTATGACGGTTTTTGGGAAATGGGACTCTACGCCTGGGATGTCGCGGCCGGGGCCCTACTCGTGACGGAAGCGGGAGGGACCGTCTCGATGCTCGACGGAGACTCCCTCGACATCTATGGTCGCCGGATTGTCGCCAGTAACGGACAGATCCACCAAGAGATGCTGGATACCTTGGCCAAAAAGAGGTAAAACAGTCCTACTATGACTGAACCGGCCCGAGCCACCCGCGAAGAGGTCGTCAGCGCGCTTCGCTTTGCCCAAGAAAAGAATTACGAACAGGCCGAAAATTTATTGCACGAGGCGGTCGCCCACGAACAAACCAGCACAGAGGAAAAAGCGATCCTCTATTCGACACTGGGCCTGATCCGTAAGATGCAGGGGAAAATAGACGAAGCCTGGTCTGCTTACCAGCAGGCCGAGGGAATCCTTTCGGATGATCCTCTTCTGAAATTAATCATCGTTCGTTTTCTGATCCAAGACCGCGAGCAATATGACGCCGCGATCCGGCGCGCCAAGGAAATCCTGAAACTCGCCAAAGAAATCCCCTCCTTTTCCCATCAAGCCTATGCCTTGATTGGGCTCGGCTATCTCAAGAAAGGGAACAAACGCAAAGCGAGTGAAATGATGGACAAAGCGATGGAGGGAGAATTTAAGAATTTAGCAAGTGCTGAAAATATCGATTTTCAATTGGTGGAGGCTTTTCTGGGCAGGAACTTAGAGATTGAAAAATGTAAACACTACATCAACGCCGCCGCCAATCTTGCCCGCGAACGCCGTGAATACAAACTGCTCACGATCTTCCAGAAAGCACTCGACAGCCTGGAAACAACAGTTGTCTAAATCTTAATTGATTTTGGTGTAGCGAAAGTCGCAAGTGGTGTCGCTGTCGGCGGCCCCGAGGGCACATGTTCCAGCAAAGCCAGTCACTCCATCCCCCGCAACCGTCAGGTTGGCGGTACAGAAGGCCCTGTCATCAGACCCCAGAACGGAGAAACGCATCGTGCCGGTAGTATCCAGAGTTCCGGCGTACATATCGGGATCGGCCGCCTGATAGTCAAAGCCGCCCAATAGGCCAAGCGAGGTCCCTTCCTGAAAAACTTCGATGACATTGCCGTCGTTGTCACAGTCGTTACTGAGAGGGGAGTAGGTTCCCTTCATGTCACTCACCGGTGTTGGACTCACCGTCGGTGTAATCGCCGGCGATGGGAAAAGACTGTCATCAGATAAATCGACACCGGCAACACGAGCGGCTGCTTCATAACCGAAGGTGCACAGAGTAGCGGGACTTTGCGTCAGGTCATAACAGGTTCCAGTCATGGTATCGCGACTGACGACCGCTTCACAATTAAAGTCAGGGTTGTCACTAGGAAGCACAAAAACCGGCGCCTGCAAGGCATCTAAGTTAAAAAGGATCTGTCCCGCTTGAACAACCCCAAAGTATTTATCAGGAGAAGTGGTCTGGTAATCAAAAGCTCCTGTGAGGGTCACCTGGCTGGCCTGCTGGCCGACTTCCATATCGCTGTCATCACTATCACAATCATTCCAGACCGGCGTGTATGTTCCAGCAAACTGCTTGGAGTAGATAAAACGACAGGTCGAGGTAAGGCCGGCATCCGGATAAGAGCAGACGCCAACGATCGCCCCTGACTCGGCATTGGCAGTACAGTTCACCGTTGCATCATCGACGCTCGAAAAGAAACGAAGTTTTTTGTCTTCATCGACAAAGCCGACCATCGGAGCCCCTTCATTATTGAATCGAAAACCATCCTGCAACTGAACTGCCGCCTCTGATTGGGCGACGCACAGCGCGGAGCCATCACCAGGGCAATTGCTCTCGATCAGAAAATAGTTGCCGTACAAGGAGCCAAAGGCAGAAGAGGTGTCCCCGACCGGTGCCGGCTCCTCTTCCAAGAGAGGTTCCTCGATCCCATGATCACCACCGCAGCTAACCGCCAACACTAAGAGCGGTAGGACGAGTAGCCGGAAAAGGGGGGTCGCTAGTTCTTTCAGCATGGCCGACTTATCGAGACTTCCTGGGAATTGTTGTGTAGAAAATCGGGCAGAGGTTGTTATTGTAACTTATTGAAATTACTTATAAATACTCTTTACAGATGGGCCTTTAGCGACAGGCCCTAGAACATTTTGGGGGGAAGGAGAAAAGTCGGACCAAAGGTCATAACCAGATCGGTGGAGAATTTGGAGCCGGTGGCGGTCGGGATCGACCAGAAGTAGTTGCGAACCTCGACCCGAAATCCGAACCAGCGGGCGAGACCAGTGTAGATTTTGATCCCTCCCCCTACAAAACCATCCCCTCGCGTCTGGCCATTGATCCGAAGGATACCGCCACCAATCGTCGTGAAGAAGTCGGTCTCAACCACCTTCTTTTTCGACAAAAAAGCGGCTGGGGCATTTAGGGTCACCACCCCTTGAATCGAATACATATCCTGGTTTGTGATACTCCGCCCTAAGGCACTCGCCGGATCAAAGGAGATATCGGTCCAGAAAAAATCGGTCCCAATCGAAAAACGTGGAGTGATCCGATAGTCGAGCCCTCCCCCAAAGACAAAGGAGTGATGGAGCTTGTCGCCAATCAGATCACCGGCATAAGGAGAAAACTCAAAACGGTACATCTCCGCCTTGCGTTCGTAGACATCGAGAACTTCAGGGATTTCCGTCTCCTCTTTAGCGGCCTTTTCCTTCTTCTCGTCTTTAGAGTGAAGTGGCGGAGACAATAGAAACGCCATCACTACTACAAAAAAACTGAACCAACGCTTCATGCCGACCTCCGCAATGCTTTTTTGGCGAGCCCCATCGTCACCTCCCAGGCCGCCCCGGGAAACTTGTGACAATCCGCAATGACTTCTTCAAAGGCCTGACAAAAATAATCGATCTCTTCATCACCGATGATCAAGGGTGGTAACAGTTTCACGATGTCGACATTGTGCCCCGCAACTTGCGTCAAAATTCGATGTTTTTCCATCAAGGGAACGACAATCATTTGTCCAAACAAGCTTTTGTTAGCCGCGTGGATCGCCTTCCAGCCCAATTTAAGCTTGGCGGAACGGGGGGGTTGAAAAACCAAGCCCATCATTAAACCAAGGCCACGCGCTTCGGCAAACATTTCATAACGAGTCCCGATTTGATTCAGACGTTGCCGAAGCTCTTCGCCCCGCTTGGCAGCATTTCCGATCAACCCTTCTTCTTGTAAGATATCTAAAGTAGCCAAGCCCGCCACCATAGCCAGAGAATTGCGACCAAAGGTTGAAGAATGGACGACGCAACGATCGAGACGTGTAAACACACCGTGATAAACATCATCACTCATTAAAATAGCCCCGACCGGTACCAAACCACCCGAAAGCGTCTTGGCGATCGTCAAAAGATCTGGCTCAATCCCCCAATGATCGCAGGCAAACATCTTGCCGGTGCGCCCGAGACCTGTCTGCACCTCATCGACAATGAGAAGCGTTTTGTATTTGCGACAGAGTTCTTGCGCTCCCCGTAGATACTCTTCCGTCGCAACCTGGAGCGACTTTCCCTGGACCGGCTCGACGACAAAGGCAGCGACATCCTTCTTCTTGAGTTCTCTTTCCAGCGCCTCCAGGTCATTAAGGGAAATAGCGGTTGCGGAAAGAAGTGCTCCAAAACCTTTTCGAAATTCATCCCCGCCATTGACCGAAAGCGAACCCAGGGTCAGACCATGGAAGGACTTTTCAGTAAAAACGAACCGCTCCCGACCGGTCGCCCCGCGCGCCATCTTCAAAGCCCCTTCGACTGCCTCTGTCCCGGAATTTGTGAAAAAAACTTTTTGTAGACGTTCTGGGCTGATCGCAATCAGCTGTTCGGCCAAAAGACCCGCGAGTAAGGCGCAATCCATCTGAACCATACTTGGCAGATCTAAGGAGAGGGCTTCATTGATCGCCTTTTTAAGGGTCGGGTGATTGCGGCCGAGTCCAAAGGCCCCGTAACCGGACAAAAAATCGAGATAGCGATCCCCTTCCTCATTATAGAGGTAGGCCCCCTCACCCTTCTGATAGATTTTATCGAAGCCGATCGTCTGCTGGACGCGGACGAGTTGGGGGTTCACATATTGTTCGTGGAGCGAATAGTTTTCCCCTGCCCGCTCGGAGAGGAGTTTTTTTAAGTCAAACGGCATCGTTGATGAAGATCGCTCCCAAAAGTGCCACCCATGGGGTCCTGTCGCCGATGGGGCCCATCCCCCCTCGGACTCTGGCC
>CAZXZM010000044.1:0-10824 GCA_964645365.1 uncultured Pseudomonadota bacterium
GCTGTTAAAGGGGGTAGGGGTCCATCGCCTGGAGGCGAAAGGGTACGGCCAGGAAAATCCAACCGAGTCGAACGAAACCAAACAGGGACGGGCGAAAAACAGGCGTGTTGAATTCAAGATCGTCAAATGAGTGATTTTTTGCGCCGTCATGTGCGGACCCACCACTGCGCGGCTCTGACCGCTGCCGACATCGATTCTGAAATCGTTCTGATGGGGTGGGTTGCAACCCGCCGGGATCATGGCGGCTTGATCTTCGTCGATCTACGTGACCGAGAAGGGTTGACCCAGATTGTTTTGAACCCGGAGATCGATCCCAAGGCGCACGAACTCGCCAAGCATCTTCGTACTGAATACGCGATGGGGGTTAAAGGGGTGGTGCAGCGTCGTCCTGCCGGAATGGAAAACCCGAAACTGGCCACCGGTGAGATCGAAATAGCAGTCAATGAATTCGAGGTCTTCAGTCGGGCAGCCACTCCCCCCTTTTTGATCGAGGATGAGGTCGATGCTGGCGAAGATGTTCGATTGCGTCATCGTTATCTCGATCTGCGCCGTCCCAGCCTGCAGCGTAATCTTAAGCTGCGTCATACTGTGATGCAGGCGGCTCGTCAGTATCTCTCCGAACAAGGTTTTTTAGAGGTCGAAACCCCCTTTCTCACTAAGTCGACTCCTGAGGGCGCGCGTGATTATCTGATCCCGGCCCGTCTTTCTCCCGGTCAGTTCTATGCCCTTCCGCAGTCTCCCCAGATCTTCAAGCAGCTGTTGATGGTCGCTGGCTTTGATCGCTATTTCCAGATCGTTCGCTGTTTTCGCGATGAGGATTTGCGGGCCGACCGACAGCCGGAGTTCACGCAGATTGATATCGAGATGAGCTTTGTCACACGCGACCAGGTGATCGCCGCGATGGAGCAGTTGATTGCGACCCTCTGGCGGGCGGGAGTGGAGGTAGAGTTGGAACTCCCCTTGCCGCAACTCAGTTACCGGGAGGCGATCGATCGCTACGGTCTCGATGCACCCGATGTCCGCTTTGACCTGGAGCTCATCGACGTCGGCTCCGTTTTTAAAGAGACCGAGTTCAAGGTTTTCCGACAGGTCTTGGAAAAGGGGGGACAAATCAAGGCGATCAACGTCAAGGGGGCCGATCTTTCCCGGAAGGATATCGATGTACTGACAGAATTGGTGGGGATCTACGGAGCAAAGGGGCTCGCCTGGATCAAGGTAGCGGGGGAGTCGGAGTGGACTTCGCCGATTGTGAAATTTTTTTCAGAGGGAGAGAAGGCCCAACTTAAAGAGACTGCAGGGCTGGAGGTGGGAGACCTAATCTTCTTTGTGGCGGACAAGACCAAGGTGGTCCATGAAGCACTCGGGCATTTGCGGAAAGAGCTGGGGCGTCGACTCAATCTGATTTCAGAAGGGCAAAATCGCTTCGTTTGGATCACCGACTTCCCACTCTTCGAGTATGAAGAGACCGAAAAACGCTTTATGGCGGTTCATCATCTCTTTACCGCTCCCCATCCCGACGACATCGCGGGTCTGGAGAGTGATCCCCGCCAAGTTCGTTCACTCGCCTATGATCTGGTTTTAAATGGTCATGAGATCGGTGGAGGGTCGATCCGTATCCACGATACCGCATTGCAAAAGAAGATGTTTGAGATCCTGCAGATTCCGCCCGAAGAGGCGGCGGCCAAATTCGATTTTCTCCTAGAAGGCTTGAAGTACGGGGCCCCTCCGCATGGTGGCATTGCCTTTGGACTCGACCGAGTCATTATGTTGATGGTGGGAGCGGAATCGATCCGCGAAGTGATCGCCTTTCCCAAGACTCAGAAGGCAAGCGACCTGATGTGTGGCGCCCCCTCACTGGTCGATTCAGTACAGCTCAAAGAATTGGGTCTTCAGGTTCGCAAGACCTAAGTCCCCTCCCTCCAGTTGACGCCCTTCCGCGGTCAAGATAGCGTAGCGATTCATGTCGGCGCTGTATGATCTGATTGTAGTTGGAGGGGGGTGCAATGGGACCGGGATCGCGCGGGATGCCGCGATGCGGGGGCTCAAGGTTTGCCTGCTCGAAAAGAACGATTTTGCGGCGGGGACGACGGGGGCTTCTTCCGGGATGATCCATGGGGGCCCTCGCTATCTGCAATACGAGGTCGGGACGACCAAGCTCGCCTGCCAAGATGCCAACTATATCCGTCGGATTGCCCCCCACCTCTGCTTTCGGATCCCCTTTATCGTTCCGGTGATGAAGGAGGGGGGGGAGGCTTGGGCCGACAAGCTTCGCCTCGAGCTGATCGAGACCTTTTTTGAGGTCTACGATCGTTTTTCTGCTCTCAAGGGGGGAAAGAGGCACACCCGCTTAAGCCCAGAGGAGCTCCAACAGCTAGAGCCGGGGATTCCTTCCGGGGTCGAAGGGGGGGTGACCTTCGATGAATGGGGGATCGACACCAATCGTCTCTGTGTGGCCAATGCCTTGGCGGCCGCCCAGTACGGAGCGGAGGTTCAGAACCACACCGAAGTGACCCGCGTCATAAAAGAGGGGGGGCGCGTCATTGGGGTCGAGGTGCGAAACACCCAGACCGGGACTTGCGAGACCTTAGCGGGCAAAATCCTTTTTAATGCGACCGGCCCCTGGTCCCCACGTTTTGGGGCGCTGGCGGGGGTTTCGATTAAGCTGCGGCCGGCCAAGGGAATTCATCTGGTCCTAGACCGGCGGCTTACCAATATGGCGATTGTTTCAAAGTGCGTTGATGGGCGACAGATCTTTATCAACCCCCACGAGAATTACACCCTCGTCGGGACGACCGACGATGATTACTACGGGGACCTCGACGATATCCAAGTGACCGAAGATGAGATTCGCTATTTGATCGAGGGGATCGAGCCGGTCTTTCCGGAGGTCCATCAGGCGCGGATCATCACTACTTGGCGCGGGGTCCGTCCTACCCTTTATGGCCATGATTGTTATGAGGATGAACTCTCTCGCGAACATGAGGTGATCGATCATGCTACAACCGACGGGGTCGAGGGGATCTTGAGTATCATTGGGGGGAAGCTCGCTTCCTACCGCGTGATGGCCGAAGAGGCGACCGATCTCGCTCTGAAGAAATTAGAGATGAAGGCAGGTTGCCAGACCCACCAGGTTCCGTTGCCGGGGGGAGATCAGGAGCCCGATGTGTTCGGATTGGCGAAAGGGTATGGAATCGACCCCTATGTGGTTCGGCGACTTGGCTATCGTCACGGAAGTGGGGCCGAAGAGATTCTGCGTCAAACGCAACAGTCTCCGCGTCATAAAACGGTGCTCTGTCCCTGTGAGCCGGTCATTGAGGCGGAGCTCCGGCACTGCATTCAGGGAGAATGGGCCACGACCCTCACCGATCTATTTCGACGGACCCGTTGCGGATCTGGTCCCTGTCAGGGTGGGTTGTGTGCCGTACCAGCCAGTTCCGTTTTGGCGGAAGAAAAGGGGCTCTCTGCGGAACAGACGATTACCGAGCTGGCCGATTTTCTCCAGTTTCTGTGGAAGGCCCGTTCTAGCGTTGTGGACGGAGAGCAGTTGGCACAGGAAGAGGTCAATGCTGCAATCTTTCAAGGGACGCTCGGACTCTCTGCATTGATGAGCCAGCTAAAAACGGGGCGGAGCTAATATGTCGCAGGTAACCATTATTGGAAGCGGGACGGCGGGGGTGGCGGCCGCCCTGGCAGCCAAGCAGGGAGGTGCGGAAGTCACTGTGATTGCCGGTCGTCCTGGGGCTACGGCGCTTGTTTCGGGGGCCTGGGACATTGCCCTTTCCCAACGTTCGCGTTGGATCACCGACTGGCAGGCCCACCCGAGTCCTCGCGAAGAGATCGTTCAGCTGATCGCAGAAAACTCCCTTCATCCTTATGCCCGTCTTCGTAGCCTGGCCGGCGACACGGACCTCGCTACTCTTTTAGAAGAGGTCTTGCAGCAGTTGGCCACAGGACTTTCCCATCCTCCGATTGGTTCGTTGGAGAAGGGGCAGGTTCTGATTACGCCCCTCGGTTCCGTGAAGTGGACCGCGTTCGCCGATCCGGCACAGGGGGCCGGCAATCTCCTTCCAATTCGCGGGGGGAAGCTCTTGGTCGTTGGTATCCCTGGTCTGGCGACCTTTCCAATTTCACTCCTTACTTCTGTCTTGGGGCAGGTCCTCCCTGCTGGTGTTTTTGACCAAATCCAGAATGCCTGGGTTGAGATTGAGGGACTTCCGCAGCATTCCCTTTCCCCCTTTGCACTGGCCGAGCGCCTGGAAGAAGAAGCCACCCTTGTGGCCCTGATCAAGGCATTGCAACCATTGGTCCAGAGAGAAGCGCCGACCCATCTTCTCCTCCCTCCGGTGATTGGCATTGATCAGGCCCCGGAACGTATCGCCCGCTTAAGTCGTGAACTGAAGGTTTCTTGTTTTGAATCGCTGGCGACCGTTCCGTCCGTTCCTGGATTGAGGCGCCACCGGGCCTTGACGCAGTTGTTAGCCAATTCTGGCGTGATCATTAAATCAGGGAAGGTGGTCGATCCACGTTGCGAAGGGGGTCGCGTCTGTGAGTTGGTGATCGAAGAGAATGGAAAACAGGAGACCTTGCCGGTCGAGCGGGTTGTCTTGACGACCGGCCGTTTTCTCGCCGGAGGAATCAAGCGGGACGGGGAGATGGTGGAGTCACTCTTTGGCCTCCCGGTCTTTTGTCGAGGTGAAGTGGTCGGTGATCGGTTTGTCGGTAAAATGACAGAACGGGATTACCTGGCCGATCAACCCCTCTTTTCGATGGGGGTCGAAACCGACGTCGTCCTGCGACCGGTGAATCGCTGGGGAGAAGTGGAATTTAAGAACTTACATGCTGCAGGGAGTTTGCTCGGCGGCTATAATGCCGCGGCTGGCGGTGATGGCAGCGGCGTCGCCCTCCTGAGTGGATGGTTGGCTGGAAAGAAGGCGGCCGAATGAGATTTAAAGCGATCTATGCAACGATGGTGTTGGGCTGGCAGTTCTTCTTAAGACTGCTCAAGCGCCTCTTCTTTCGTCCTTCGCCAGGGCTCGCAGAGTTTTTAGAAAATTACCGTGCCGATCAGATTCCGGCGATGTCTCCGGAGGACAAATCGATCCTGCATGCTTTGGGTCGCTGCGTTAGTTGCCGGCTCTGCGACAGTCTGTGTCCAGCGCTCCCCCACACCAATCCGGCCGAATTCCTAGGACCCGCCTTTTATCCGGCGGGGGCCTCGCGGTTGATCACCGACTATCGGTATGCCCAACTCGACCTTGCCGCCTGCTCCGATTGCAGTGGTTGCGAATCGATCTGTCCTCGTGACGTCCCGATCCGCGCGACCTTTGAGTTAATGCGCAAAAAGGTTCAGGAGGCAGCCTGATGCCGGCCGCCGCCTTAGGTTCAAAAGATCTGCAATCACTCGTCCGTATCGTCGGTCACGACCACGTCAGTGCGAGTGACCTTGATCGCTTAACCTACTGTCGCGACGCGATGAGCCGCAGCCTGATTCAGTGGCGTAAAGGCCGTCCCCGCTACTTGCCGCAGGCCGTTGTCTGGCCCAAAGATACTCAAGAGGTGTCGCAGGTGGTCCGGTGGGCCGCGCGTCGTCATATGCCGGTGATTCCCTATGGGGGAGGGTCGGGTGTTTCCGGGGGGACCCTGCCGATCCGTGGTGGGGTGATCATTGATCTCAAGCGGATGAACCAACTTGAATCGATCGACGAGGGAAAAGGGAGTGCGGTCGTTCAGTCCGGTCTGATCAGTGCCGAACTCGAGTCGCAGCTCAATGCCCAGAGTTTTACGCTCGGCCATTTCCCGAGTTCGATCCACATCACCTCGCATGGAGGTTGTCTGGCGGCGCGTGGAGCGGGGCAACTTTCCTCCAAATACGGCAAGATCGAGGACATGGTTGAGGCGATCGAAGTGGTACTGCCGAGCGGGTCGGTCCTGCCGCTCGATGCCAAAAAGATTCCAAATTTTCCTGGGATGGCTCCGCTTCCCCTCTTTGTCGGCAGCGAAGGGACGCTTGGAATTATCACGCGCTCTCGGATGCGGGTCCATCGCCGGGCTGAGGCGGCCCATTATCGGGCCTTTAGTTTTGTTCGTATGAAGGAGGCCTGTTGGGCCATCCGGACGATGATGCAGGCGGGGCTTCGTCCGTCGGTCGTTCGTCTCTACGATCCACTCGACAGTCTCATCCTGCAATGGGGCTATGAGCGTAGCCTTGAAGGGGGGCTCTCTAAACTGCTCGCGCCGGTGCTCGCCCGTTTCAAGGGACCAGTCGGTCTGGTCAAAAATCGACTCAAAGAACAACTGCTCAGCTCCTGGCTCGCCCATCCATCCCTCGCCAATTTTCTGGTCGACCGACTGCCGATCAATTCGATTCTGGTCCTGGGTTTTGAGGGGGATCCCGAGATCATTGCGGCCGAAGAGGCCGAAGCGGTCAAGATCTGCCGCAAGGTGTTGAGTCGCGATGAGGGGCGGGAGGTCGCCGAACACTGGCTCGCCCATCGCTACAGCGTTTCCTATAAAATGCCCGAGATCTTTAGCGCCGGTTCCTTTGTCGATACGATCGAAGTGGCGACCACTTGGGATCGGTTGGCGGAACTCTATCGCGAGGTACGCCGCGCGATGGCCCCTCATTGTCTGGTATTGGCCCATTTTTCCCACGCCTACCCGGAGGGGTGTTCGATCTACTTTACGATTGTCGGTTCCAAGCCGGAGGTTGCCGAAGAGCTAGAGCTTTATGATCGCACCTGGGATGCGGCGATGAAGGCCTGTCTGACGGTGGGTGGGACGATCAGCCATCACCATGGGGTCGGCTTACTTAAAGCACGTTACATTGGGCGCGAACTCGGTTCCTTGATGGATCTATTTCGACAGGCGAAAAAGAAGTTAGACCCTCACAATATAATGAATCCGGGAAAGATGGGGCTCTAGAGCAATGCAGATTGATGATATCTCACTCTTGGTCACCTGCCCTGCCAGTGTGACGGTCGGTAGTCTGGAGAGCCATCTCAATGAAGAGGGGTACACCCTGGGATACCGCGCTGGCACGACTCAGGTAACGATCGCCGAGCTCCTGACCAGCAATTCCTCGAACCTGCTGTACCGACAATACGGTCACCCTCACGATTTTTGTCTCAGCTTGACCGTTACCGGTAAGAAGGGGCAGGTCTACCGGACGAAGCGGGTGCCGCGCAGTGCGACCGGTCCCGATTTCCGACAACTGTTACTGGAGGGCCGACAACAGTTTGGAACGATTGAAGAAGTGGTGCTGCGGATTCATCCTTTCCCCGAGGCGACCGAATGGCACTTGAGTTACTGGGAAACAGAGCTCGATGGCGAAGAATTTGTTCGTGAGTTGGGCTGGATTCACTTGCAGGCAAGTTTTATTGGCATCCATTCATCCTCTCAACAGCCCCGTTTGTTACGCCATGATAAAAAGATTTTAGTTGCACTCCGACTGGCCGGTCCGGAAGAATTGATTCGTTGTTACTTGAAGCGGGCCAGCCAGCTTGCGAAGCAAAAGGGAGGGATGGGAGTGCGCCGCGCCCGCAAAAAGGAAATTGCCTGGCTCGGTAAATTGATGGAGCAGGGAACGAAATGAGGGAGACGGCCAAAGCGCTTGATTATTGTTACTTTTGTCCGAACTTGTGTCGCGATGCCTGTCCAGTTGCCGATGCCGAACAGGATGAGGCAAGTACCCCGCTGGCCAAGATGTCGACCTTCCGTCTGCTGTTGTCCAAAAAAATCCCTTGGAACAAAGAAAACGCACTGCAGGCCTATAAATGTTCCGATTGCGGGCAGGCGACCGAGGCTTGCGAGCTGGACAACCCCGTGGCCCCCGTTCTCAATCAATTCAAGAGTCTGGCCTTTAAAAAGGGGGTCGCTCCAGATGCCGTCTATTCCTATTGTAAGCGTTTTAAGAAGCGAAATAATCCCTTTGGAATCAAGCTACTCGATCGTCTCAAGAAAAATTTTCCCGTGGCGCAGTTTCGACCGGCTGCGGTTACCTATTTCCCCGGTTGCACTGAAACGTATCAGGACATAGCAGAGCTACGCGACACCCTGGAGCTCTTTAGCAAGTTGGGGATTGGTGAGGTCTCTCTTTTTGACAAGCCGATGCAGTGTTGTGGCTACCCACTCTTGGCCGCAGGAGACCTGAAAGGTTTTCGAGAGCATGCTGAGGTGATGCAACATTTTGTTCAGGAATATCCGTTGATAGTCAGCGGAGACTCCACCTGTCTTTTTACGATGCGGGATATCTATGCGGCGCACGGCTTTCCCTTGCAGACCCAGTTTCTCCATCTTTCTGAATTCTTAGAGCCTCACTTGCGGCAAAAGAACGTTCACATTAAAAAGGGGATTGCGACGTCGGTTGCTTTTCACGACCCTTGTTATCTTGGTCGCAATTGGGGTATCTACGAAGAGCCCCGCCGCTTGATTGAAATGGTGTGCGGGGAAGTTTTGCACGAATTTCGCCGCAACCGGGAGAACACCTATTGTTGCGGGGGCGGAGGGTTGCTCCCCGTAACACGCCCTAAAACAGCTGAGACGATGGCGCAAAATCGTTTGCGGGAATTTGAAGAAACAGGGGCTAACGTTTTGGTATCGAGCTGTTCCACTTGCGTGCAACAACTACGGACTCACAGCCAAAAGCCGGTTGTCAAAGGGCTGGCTAGTTTTCTAAATCGTTTTATCGAAACCGATGAAAAAAAACGCGGCTAAAAAATTAAAGACCTTTTTTATCGTCAATCCCGTTTCCGGCGGCGGGCGTGGCGAGAAGCTGTGGAAGCAGGTGCGGCCTGAGATCAAGAAATATTTCGGGGACCCTGATTTTGAATTCACCAATTCTCAAGGTCACGGCATCGTGCTGGCAACGGAGGTGCTCAAACAGGGGTACGAGATGATCGTGGCGGTCGGTGGGGACGGAACTGCCAATGAGGTGGTGAATGGTTTTTTTGAGGAGGGAGAATCCGTCAATGAGCAGGCGATCTTAGGAATTTTGCCGGCAGGGACCGGCGGAGATTATCCACGGACCTTGAAAATGCCGGATGTCCTCGAAGAGAGGGTCAAGCGATTGGCCAGCAGTAGTATCCGCATGGTCGACTTGGGGCATGTTCGCTATGCTGCCTTAGACGGCATGAAGATTGAGCGTTATTTTGTGAATGTAGCGGGTTGTGGTTTGCCTGGGGAGCTGGTCGACGAGATTAGCAAGATGCCTCGCACTTATGGAGGAACGGTGGCCTACCTGCTTGGTTTGGCCAAGGCGTTGATGCGACATCAAAACCGTGAGGTGACGTTGAGGATCGATGGGGCGGAACCATTGACCCGCAAGGTGCTGTGTGCGGTGGTCGCCAATGGGGAGTACTTTGGGAGCGGGATGCACATCGCCCCGAGTGCCGTGATCGATGATGGTTGGTTCGATCTGGTTGTGGTGGGGGATACGAGCATTCCCGAGTTCTTGTTCCACATTCCGCAGCTCTATTGGGGGAATATCCGGAAGCATCCGAAGGTGGAGGTCTACCGTGCCCGTCAGGTCCAGATCACTTCAGATGAACCGATCCTGCTCGATCTCGATGGAGAGCAGCAGGGGATGCTCCCCGCTACCTATCAGATCCTTCCCAAGGCGCTGCGCGTTAAGATCTAGGCGCCGCCCTCTATTCCCGATCATATTGACTTTGCAGGGGATTCCAATAGAGTACGCCTCCGCTATGTACAAACCCAACGACGAGCACGAAGAATCACTCCATGATGGCCTAGAAGGGATCGTTGCGGCCGAAACGGCCCTTTCGCGGATCAATGGCCAGGCGGGAGAGCTCATCTATGCCGGCTACCGGATCAAGGATCTGGCGGGCAAGGTCAACTTTGAAGAGGTTTGTTATCTCCTCTGGAAATTGCGTCTCCCGAATCGCTCCGAGCTAGAAGAAGTGCGCGTGGCCTTAGAGCAGGAGGCATCACTTCCGTCCGAGCTGATCGATATTTTAAAAACGATTCCTCCCCAAGCGGCCACAATGGATGTGTTGCGTAGCGCCGTTTCTCTGTTGGCCCACTACGATCCCGACGTGACCGATAATTCAGAGGAGGCTCTGTTCCGGAAGGCGATTCGTCTCACGGCCAAGATGCCTGTGATCGTCGCCACCTTTGACCGGATTCGTAATGGTAAGGGGATGGTTCCCGACAAAGCGGGGCTGACTCTGGCAGAGCGCTTTCTCTATCAGATGAAGGGGGAGCTTCCGATTCCGGAGGCAAAAGAGGCCTTTGACACTGCCCTGGTTTTGCATGCCGATCACGGTTTTAACGCTTCAACCTTTACGGCGCGTGTTGCCATCTCCACCCGTTCAGATATTTACTCGGCAATTACGGCAGCGATCGGTACCTTAAAAGGTCCACTGCATGGCGGGGCGAATGAGGTTGTGATTGCGATGTTGCAAGATATCGGAGACCTATCGCGGGCCGAAAGTTGGATTGCGGAAAAATTGGCGGTGAAAGAACGGATTTTTGGTTTTGGCCACCGTGTCTACCGAACGATGGACCCGCGGGCGAGCGTTCTCAAGGCAATTTCTAAAAAGCTAGGGGAGGCGGTTGGGCAGACCTTTTGGTATGAACTTTCTGAGAAGATCGAGCAGATTGTCAAACGGGAGAAAGAGATTAGCCCCAATGTTGATTTCTACTCCGCTAGCGTTTACCACCTCATGGGCATTCCGGTCGATCTGTTTACACCCATTTTTGCAATTTCACGGATCGCCGGCTGGACCGCCCATATTTTTGAGCAGGCTCGGAACAATCGGTTGATTCGTCCCCTTTCCCGCTACATAGGGCCAGAGAACCAACAGATTG
>CAZXZM010000045.1:0-8929 GCA_964645365.1 uncultured Pseudomonadota bacterium
AGAAGGGGGGAGACGTTGAAAAGGCCCTCGCCTCTCTCTTTTTGGGTGAGCTTGTTCAGGATATTTCCGATCGGATAGGAAGTCGGCTCGATTCTTTTGGTTTGGATCTCGACTTCATGAAGAAGACGCTTTGGAATGAGCGGATGACCCAGTTGGTTGCCGAAACGCTTCATCCCGAAAATTATGCCAAAGCAGCTACTCTCGTTTCTGAAAAAGGGGGCGGGGATTACGGGCTTTCCGAAGATCACGAGATGTTTCGCGAGTCCTTCAAAAAATTTGGTGAAGATAAGGTCAAACCGCTGACCGAAAAGGTCCATCGTGAAGACTTACTCATTCCCGATGAAATCATCTCCGGTTTGGCGGAGCTCGGTTGTTTTGGTCTATCGATTCCCGAAAAATATGGCGGTTTCCAAAATGATGAGAAATCGGACAATCGTTCGATGGTCGTAGTGACCGAAGAGCTGTCGCGTGCCTCGCTGGGAATTGCAGGGAGCTTAATTACCCGACCGGAAATTCTGACCAAGGCCCTTTTAAAGGGGGGAACCGAGGAACAAAAACAAAAATGGCTTCCCCTGCTTGCGACCGGCGAAAAAATGTGTGCGGTGGCGGTGACGGAACCGGATTATGGTTCTGATGTGGCGCAGATGAAGTTTGCCGCCAAGAAGACCGAGGGGGGATGGTTACTCAATGGAGTGAAGACCTGGTGTACCTTTGCGGGGCGGGCGGAGGCCGTGATGATACTGGCCCGGACTGATCCCGACATGTCGAAACGTCACAAAGGGATGTCGATCCTGATTGCCGAAAAGCCTTCCTTTGAGGGGCATGAGTTTTCGCATGATCAAGAGGGGGGCGGTCATATTGAGGGGAAGGCGATCCCGACAATCGGTTACCGCGGGATGCATTCCTATGAAGTTTCCTTCGAGGATTATTTTGTTCCCGATGAAAATTTGGTCGGCGGTGAGGAAGGACTTGGGAAGGGATTCTACATGCAGATGGAGGGTTTTTCTGGCGGTCGGTTGCAGACCGCTGCTCGTGCCCTCGGGGTGATGCAGGCTGCCTTTGAGGGAGGGATGCGGTACGCCCACGAACGGAAGGTCTTCGGTCAACCTATCTTTAATTATCAGCTGACCCAGTGGAAACTCGCGCGGATGGCGATGATCATCCAGGCCTGTCGTCAACTCTCCTATCACGTGGCGGAGATGATGGACGAACACCAAGGACAGATGGAGGCGAGCCTAGTGAAGTTTTATGCCTCGCGTATTTCGGAGTGGGTGACGCGCGAGGCGCTCCAGATCCACGGAGGTTATGGTTACGCAGAAGAATATGACGTCAGCCGTTACTATGTCGATTCTCGAGTCTTTTCGATCTTTGAGGGGGCGGAAGAGGTGCTGGCGCTCCGCGTGATTGTTCCCAGTTTGCTAAAACAATTTTTATGAGCACAAAAGTTCCCGTTTCTAAAAAACATCCGGAATTAGCTCCGGGACAGACCGCCGCAGTGCCGGATCAGGTCAAGCGCCCCCAGTATGGCCGCGTTTTAGAAGATTTTGAACCGGGACAGATTTTTGTTCACCCCCGCGGCATTACTATCGATCGCGCCTTTGCAATCGAATTTGCTCAAGAATTCATGGAGACCAATCCCCTCTACCTGAATGTCGAATTTGCCAAGGCGCATGGCCATCGTGATCTCCCCTTGTCTCCTCTCATGGCGATGAATCTGGCGCTTTCATTGGGGGTGCAAAACGATTCCGAAAAGGCGGTAGCGAACTTGGGTTACTACGACATGCATTTCTTAAGGCCGGTTTATCCCGGTGATACCTTGCGGGCCAAGACGAAGGTGTTGGACCGGAAGGAACGGGGCGAAAAACCGGGAATCGTCACGATCCGTACCATCGCACTCAATCAGGCGGGGGAATTAGTGGTGCAATACGATCGCAAGATTATGGTCGCTCCAGCGGGACAAAAGTCGGTTCCCACGACGGTGACCGGCGGGAACTTTGAAGATACCGAAAATATTGAACTGAACATTCCAACGCCTGGTAAGATCCCAACCGATCTAACTGGTACACAGACCTACTTTGAAGACTTCACCGTTGGCGACATCTTGGTCCATAAAAATGGTCGGACGGTGACCGAAGAACATATTCCTTGGACCTATCGGGTAATGAACACCCACCCGCTTCACTATGACCGTCTCTATTCGACGGGGCGGAAAGGGCCGATGAGCGGAGAACCGATTGTCTATGGGGGGCTCGCTTTTGCCTGGTTCTGTGGGTTGGCCAGCCGGGACGTTTCGGAAAATGCCCTCTGGGATCTCGGTTATACCGAAGGCTATCATACCCAACCCCTCTTTGCCGGTGAGACGATCGGGGCGATCAGTCGCGTTTTGGCCTGCGAGGCGGGGCCGAAGGAACTGAATGCCGGCGTCGTTTCTTTTCAACTCATCGGAGTCAAGGGGATCACTGCTTCTGAGGCAGTCGACAAATACGGTTCCGAATTATTTGAAAAAGAAAATAGTAAGAAAAAGGCGGGCAAGGAAAAGATCGCCGACAAGATCTTCGAAATTGAACGCCGCCTTCTCATTAAGAAAAAGCCTTCCTAGCCCCCTCTGTCTGCGACTTGACCCTCTTCCGGGATCTGACTAGTGTGAACGAACTATGACCGCAAAGCGCGATCGGCCTTGGCTCATACGTACTTATTCGGGTCACACCTCCGCCAAGGCCTCGAATGAACTCTATAAGACCAACCTCGCCAAGGGGCAGACTGGCCTCTCGGTTGCTTTCGATCTTCCGACCCAAACCGGCTACGACGCCGACCACACGCTGGCGCTTGGAGAGGTGGGGAAAGTGGGGGTGCCGATTAAGCATGCGGAAGACATGAAACTTCTGTTCAACGGAATTGGGCTGGAGCAGATGAATACCTCGATGACGATCAATGCGACCGCCGCTTGGTTACTCGCTCTCTATATTGCGGCGGCCGAGGATCAGGGAGTCGACACGGCACAACTGCAGGGGACGACTCAAAACGACATTATTAAGGAATACCTTTCACGGGGAACCTATATCTTTCCACCGGAGGCCTCCCTGCGCCTGACGACCGACATGATTCTTTATACCGTTCAAAAGGTCCCCAAGTGGAATCCGATCAACATTTGTAGCTATCATCTTCAAGAGGCTGGGGCGACGCCAGCGCAAGAGATCGCCTATTCTTTCTGTAACGCGATGGCGGTGCTGGATGCCGTTAAAGCACGGAACGAAATTCCAACCGAAGATTTTCAACGCGTCGTCGGCCGCATTTCGTTTTTCGTTAACGCGGGGGTTCGTTTTGTTGAAGAACTTTGCAAGATGCGCGCCTTTACCGAGATGTGGGACGAGCTGACACAAAAGCGCTATGGGGTCGAAGATCCAAAATACCGTCGCTTTCGTTATGGGGTGCAGGTCAATTCTTTAGGCCTGACCGAACGACAACCCGAAAACAATATCGCTCGAATTATCTATGAAATGTTGGCCGTGACCCTTTCAAAGGGATCGCGGGCCCGGGCGATCCAACTTCCCGCTTGGAATGAGGCGCTCGGCATTCCCCGTCCATGGGATCAACAACTGTCACTTCGGATGCAACAGATTCTCGCCTTTGAAACCGATCTGTTGGAATACGACGACATCTTTAACGGGTCCGATGTCATCGAAGAAAAGGTGAGGGCGATAAAAATAGAAGCACAAAAAGAGATTGATTGCGTGATGGACCTCGGGGGCGCGCTGAAGGCGATCGACTATATGAAGGCGCAGTTGGTGACTTCTCATACAGTGCGTATCCGCAAGATTGAAGCGGGAGAGATTAAAGTTGTTGGGATCAATTGTTTTCAGGAATCGGAACCGTCGCCACTCGTCGGGGAAGAGGATGAAGGGTTTTTGAAGGTCGACCCCGCCGTAGAGAAAAAAGAGGTGGCGGCGCTACAAACGTTTCGTAAGCAGCGGGATTCCAAGAAAGCCCAAGCGGCTCTGGTGGCACTCAAGCGAGCCGCCGAGGCAGGCGAGAATATCGTTCCCCCCTCGATTGCCGCCGCTCATGCGGGAGTGACGACTGGGGAATGGGGCGAGACCCTTCGGGAGATCTTTGGCGAATACCGGGCCCCGACTGGTGTGGGAGCGGTGGGACGCCGTGATGAAGTGAGTGAACCACTGGCCAAGGTTCGGGAGCGAGTTCAGCAGGTCGCCAAGCGCCTCGGGGGTCCTCCGCGGATACTGGTGGGCAAGCCAGGGCTCGACGGCCACTCCAATGGGGCAGAGCAGATTGCGATTCGGGCCCGCGACGCCGGTTTTGAGGTCATTTATCAGGGAATCCGACTCACCCCAGACCAGATTGTCGATGCGGCATTGCAAGAGGGGGTGCACGTCGTTGGGCTCTCGATCCTGTCTGGCTCCCATGTTCCCCTGGTGAAGCAAATTATGGACAAAATGAGGGAAAAACATTTAGAAGAGATTCCCGTTGTGGTGGGGGGGATCATTCCTCGTGCCGATGAAAAAGTTTTAAAGCAGGCCGGAGTGGCCCGCGTTTATACCCCCAAGGATTTTGAATTGAATCGTATCATGCATGAGATAGCCGAACTCGTTGATCAGCACCACGCCCACCAAGAGGCCTCGTAGCGAATCTTCAATCGGACGAAAGGAGACAGGAATTTATGTCAAAAGATCTTTATGAATTAGGAGAAATTCCCCCACTCGGAGAAGTTCCCGCCAAAATGAAGGCACAGGTGATTCGGCCTGAACGGTTTGGTGAGCCGAAGGATGCTTTTCAGGAAGAAGAAATTTCTGTTCCCAAGCTGGGCCCCAAGGACGTCCTCGTTTATGTGATGGCGGCTGGTGTGAACTACAACAATGTTTGGGCTGCACTCGGGACTCCGGTCAATGTCATCGCGGCTCGCAATAAGAAGGGGGAGCCGGAAGAGTTTCATATTGGTGGCTCGGATGCCAGCGGGATTGTCTGGAAAGTGGGTGAGGAGGTCACCAATGTCAAAGTGGGGGACGAGGTGGTCGTTCACTGTGGCGTTTGGGATTCCGAAGATCCCCATGTTGTGGCCGGTAAGGATCCGATGCTCGCCCGCTCCCAGCTCATCTGGGGCTACGAGACCAACTGGGGGAGTTTCGCCCAGTTTACCAAAGTTCAAGATCACCAATGCCTTCCCAAACCAAAACACCTGACCTGGGAAGGGGCGGCGGCCTACATGTTGGTCGGGGCAACCGCCTACCGCATGTTGCATGGCTGGCCTCCCCATACAGTCCAACAGGGGGATGCCGTTCTTATTTGGGGTGGAGCGGGTGGTCTTGGTTCGATGGCGATCCAGATTGCGACTGCCGCTGGAGCAAAGGCGGTTGCCGTGGTCAGCGACGACGATAAAGTGGACTATTGCAAAAAATTGGGCGCTGTCGGAGTCATCAACCGTCGTAACTTTACCCATTGGGGGCCCTTGCCAGATTGGCGCGACAACGAAGCCTACGGCGAATGGTTTAAGGGAGCCAAGGCCTTCGGCAAAGCCTTCTGGGAAGCGTTGGGAGAGAAGAAGAGCCCCGCGATTGTCTTTGAACATCCCGGCGAGGCGACCGTTCCGACCTCGATTTTTGTCTGTGATACGGGTGGAATGGTAGTGATCTGTGCCGGGACGAGTGGTTACAATGCAACGATTGACCTTCGTTATCACTGGATGCGGCAGAAACGCTTTCAAGGATCGCATTTTGCCAACGATGAGCAGGCACGCGGGGTCAATAATCTCGTTGCCGAAGGGAAGGTTGATCCCTGCTTGTCACGGACGGGTCAATTTAGTGAAACCGGCCAGTGTCATCAACTGATGCGCGAAAATAAGCACCCGAATGGCTGCATGTCGCTTTTGGTCAATGCTCCCAGGACCGGACTTAAAACTCTAGACGAGGTAAGAAACGCCTGATAAGGAGGAGAGGCCATGTCCCAGCTAAAAGATCTGTTGCCCGATCCACCCATCACTTATTCCGTCCCCCCCGATGAGACGGTTCAGGCGGCGGTCCAGCTGATGGGGGAAAAGAATGTCGGGATTGTGATGGTTATGGAGAAGGATCGGCTGGTCGGGGTCTTTTCCGAACGGGACCTGATCCGGCGCGTGTTGACGGCTGGCGAAAATCCTGCCTCGACCAAAATTTCGGCAGTGATGACAAAAGATATTGTGTTTGCCGAGGGGGCCGATGATCCTGAAGACTGTTTGCAAAAGATGGAAAAAGAGGGGTGCCGCCATATGCCCGTCCTTGTTGCTGGTCAGGCTATTGCTATGATTTCGGTCCGCGATCTGATGCGTTATGTACTACGCAATAAGGAAAATGACCTAAAAATGTTAGAGGAATATGTAACAACACCCTAAGTTAGAGGAGAAGGATTATGAGTATCAAGAAGGTCGGTGTGATTGGAGTGGGGGCGATGGGGCATGGAATTGCCCAGGTCGTGGCCGCTAGCGGTTATCAGGTTTTAGTTAAAGATGCCGATGAGGAAAGGACCAAGAAGGGACTTTCTAAAATTGAAAAGAACCTGGGCCGCTTGGTTGAAAAAGAAAAAATTTCTGGGGAACAACGGGATGATATCTTAAAAAAAATCGCGCCGGCTCAGTCGCTTACCGATTTCAAAGATTGTGATCTAATCGTCGAGGCGATTACAGAACTGTCCGACAACAAACAGAAACTGCTGGGCGAGCTGAAAGATGCTGTTTCGGACAATGCAATTGTTGCCACGAATACTTCAAGCATTTCGATTACTTCGCTTGCCAACAATGTGACCCATGCCGAAAACTTTGTCGGGATGCACTTCTTTAATCCGGTCCCGGTGATGAAGCTCGTTGAGATTATTCATGGCCAAGAATCCTCAGAGGCGACGATTCAAGTAGCCACCGATTTCGTCAAATCGCTTGGCAAGAGACCGGTCCAAGTCAAGGACTCGCCGGCCTTTGTGGTAAATAGACTCCTTATCCCGATGATCAACGAGGCCTTTTATGCCCTCCATGAAGGCATTGCGAGCGCCGAAGACATCGATGAATCCATGAAGCTGGGATGCAATCACCCGATGGGCCCCTTGACCTTGGCGGACTTTGTGGGTCTCGACGTGACTCTCAATGCTCTCGAGGTTATGCATCGCGATTTCAAGGATGACAAATACCGCCCCTGTCCGCTGTTGCGTCAATATGTCGAGGAAGGTCGCTACGGCCGTAAGACTGGTAAAGGTGTTTACGACTATAGCAAAAACTAAAGAACGGCGGGGTCGTGATAGACCCCAAAGACGTCTCTCAGGGTGTGGGAAATCTCGCCAAGCGTTGTATAACACTGAACAGCATTTAGAATATGGGGCATCAGATTGTCGGTCCCTTGTGCCGCTTCCTGTAGGGCGGTACGGGCCCGCTTGACGGCGTCGTTGTCCCGCCTTTCTCGTAAGGCCCGGACTTTTTGTTTTTGTTTTTCTTGCTGCTCTTCCGTCACCTTTAAAATATCTTTAACCGGGGACTCTTCGATCTGAAACTCATTGACCCCGACGATAACCATCTTCTTTTCTTCAATCGCCCTTTGATAGGCAAAGGCCGATTCCTGGATCTCCTTTTGCGTATAACCGGCTTCTAGGGCCTTGACGGCACCTCCCATTCCATCGATTTTTTCGATGTATTCTGTGGCCCGTTTTTCAATTTCATCGGTCAGGTATTCAATAGCGTAAGAGCCGGCCAGGGGATCGATGGTATCGGTGACTCCGGTTTCATGGGCGATCACTTGTTGGGTCCGTAAGGCGGTTCGTGCCGATTCTTCGGTCGGGAGCGCGAGTGCCTCATCACGGCTGTTGGTGTGCAGGCTTTGAGTTCCGCCGAGAACAGCCGCCATTGCTTGATAGGCGACTCGAACAATATTGTTGTCGATCTGCTGAGCGGTCAGTGTCGAACCGCCGGTTTGTGTGTGAAAGCGCAAGCGACAAGAGTCGTCAGCTGCATTGTAGCGCTCCTTCATGAGGCGGGCCCATATCCGACGTGCCGCCCGGAATTTAGCGATCTCCTCTAAAAAATTATTGTGCGCATTAAAGAAAAAAGAGAGTCGCGGGGCGAAATCATCGACATGGAGCTCTGCTTTCAAGGCCGCGTCGACATAGGCAAGTCCATGAGACAGAGTAAAGGCCACTTCTTGCACCGCTGTCGAACCCGCTTCTCGAATGTGGTAACCAGAAATCGAAATTGTATTCCAGCGGGGGACCCGTTTTTTACAGAAGGCAAAACTGTCGGTGATGATCCGCATCGATGGTTCTGGTGGATAGATATAAGTCCCGCGCGCGGCATACTCTTTAAGGATATCGTTTTGAATAGTTCCGGACAGCTTTGCACTCTTCACCCCTTGTTTTTCACCGACGGCAATGTAGAGGGCCAACAGGATAGAGGCCGTGGCATTGATTGTCATCGAGGTGGAGACCTTGTCGAGCGGGATTTGGTCAAACAGAATCTCCATGTCCTCGAGCGAATCGATGGCGACTCCGGCCTTTCCTACTTCCCCGGCTGCCATCGCTTCATCGGAGTCGTACCCCATCTGAGTCGGGAGATCGAAGGCGACCGACAGTCCGGTCCCGCCATGTTCAATTAAATAGCGGTAGCGTTTATTGGATTCTTCGGCGGTCGCAAAACCGGAATACATACGCATTGTCCAATGACGTCCGCGGTACATATTGGGGTAGACCCCTCGGGCAAAGGGATACTGTCCAGGGAAGCCGAGCTTTTCTGGATAGCTTTCATCAAGCGTTGCGGGGAGGTGTACTGGCTCTAAAGGAATACCGGACAGCGTTTCGTAGCGCTCTTTGAGATTTTTTGTCTTGGCCAGCGCCGCTTCGTACTGCTTCTTGAGCGCATCGACCTTCTTGTCCGACATGGGGCGTTTTATAGTCGATTAAAACTTGTACC
>CAZXZM010000045.1:8939-10787 GCA_964645365.1 uncultured Pseudomonadota bacterium
AAGGAGAGCTGTGCCCCCCATACATCATCGGCACCATCGAAGGGGATTGTATTGACTAGAGCTAGGTTGGTGGGATTAAAGACTTGTACCTCCACGTCGTAAGCGGGGCCGGTGTAGAGATAGCCGCCTGTAAAATCGATGGTGAAATTTTCCCACAGTGTGGTCTCAAAGGTGAGATCGGCCTCCACACCGTACCATTTATTCGAGTTGACGATCGTGGGGAGGTCGGCAAAGCCGGTCATCTCCGCAAAGTCGATGTCGAAGTTATTGGAGGGGGCCCAGGCGGTGATCACTTTGACCCCGAGCTTGGTGTCTTTGATCCATTCGGGAGAATCGAAGTTAAATTTATGCTTGTAGCCAATCGCTCCGAAAATTGCGTTATTGATAAAGTTTCCGGTGACTGGAACCGCTCCGACCAAGACGCGGCTTCCGGCTACGCTACCGTTTTGCTGCGAAACGCGGGGCGAAGAACCGAGGGGTACATTGAACAAGAGAAGCCCCAGTTGATAATCGGGCCGAAAACCGTATTGAGTTACGCGACTCGAAAGGGGTTGGGAATCACCGCTGGCGTAGCCCCCCTGCACGATCCATTCTCCAAAGGAATGATTCCCCTTGACCTCCAAGGCCCCCAGGTGCACCCGAAAATCATTCTGTCCCGGCAAATCAATACTGCCCCGTGCATTCGCGGGGAGGCTATTAAAGGGAATGGCATCGATCGCGATCCCGGTTGAGAGTTTCCCATTCATGAAGATGTATTCCCCTTCGATCGTGATCTCGTCGGTGACATTCACCTTACTGTAGAGATCGGCAAAGTAGAGGAGGGTGTTGCCGTCATTTCCCGCATCGGCAAGATCCCCCAGTTGTGCGTTTCCATTGGCGTCGGTATCGACAGCGCCTGTGCCGTCGAGCAAGATCGGACGGGCCTGCGTGGTGGTATCTCCTTCGTTTCCATCACGATAGCGCACACCGATAAAACTTCCGATGGAGAAGCGGGGATTGTCATAGATTCCGGCGGCAGCAAATTGCCACATATTGCGTGAGGGGCCATCGACCGAAGCGGCCAATCCTTCGTCGCGTGGGTCGCTGTTACTGGTAAAGGCATAGCCGACATTTGCGGCTATACTGACTACATGCCCCTCTCGTTTAACAATACTGTCTTGCACTTGCGAGAGGTCAATGCTGGCGAGATACATGATGCTATCAAAGGCGTCGCCGAAATCGTCTTCGGGGCCGTTACCAGCATTCTGGAAGATACCGAGCCCCCAGTGGGACACCTGACGTCCGATCCGAAATTTTCCGATGGGCGTGAGTAGGTCCGCGTAAACATGACGGACATTGAGACCGCGAAATTTTCCGATTTCATTCGGGCCACTGACGCCAATGGCTCCACCAGCACCGGGAATCTGGATCGTTCCAACGATAGGAGAGAGAAAATCGAACTGCTGTGTTTCTTCAGTACCAAAAACAACATTGTCGAGAACGTCGATCGAGGAATGGAGCGAGATGTTGTCGTTGATCTTCATCCAGGGTTCCAGGCGAAAACGCTGCTGACTGAAGAGGATAGAGCCGACCCGGTCATTATCACCAAGCCCCCCTTGGTTCACGCCGGAGTTGGGTCTTTGTGTATCGAGATCGTGGTAGTACTCGACGCGGCTGCGATAGTAGCCGTGGATGGCAAAATCAAAGGCAAAGGTAATGGGAACAGCTAAGAATTGGGTGGTGGCAATGACAACCAGACCTGCAACGATTCGTTTCACGTAGAACGTTACCTCCATAACCCCCTAAAATCACTGGAGATAGTATCGTTCGCCTCCGGAGAGGTCAAATACTTTATAATAAAAAAGACCG
>CAZXZM010000046.1:0-10755 GCA_964645365.1 uncultured Pseudomonadota bacterium
TTGAATCGCTTCCCAAGGTGATTGTCCTGGATGAGCCATCTTGACCGCAATGATGTCCGCTTCTTTGCCGACCTCTAAGCTGCCCTGCTTTCCTTCTAATCCCAATGCCTTCGCACCTTTCAGTGTTGCCATCTCTACAATCTGTGCGAATGAAAGTTGCGGATAGTTTTTGTGCATTGTGCGCATTTCTTCGAGCATGCTTAACTCTTGATTACTTGCCAGACTATCAGTTCCCAAGGCCACATTGATTTCTCTTTCCAATAATTCTTCGAGCGGGAACCGCTGATGCCCAAAATAAGCGTGGCTGCCGGGAGAGTGTATAACACTCGTCCTTGAGCCTTGCAAGGCGCTGATTTCCTCCTCCGTCAGGTAGTTTCCGTGGATGAGTAGGGTCTTGGGACCGAGCAACCCCTTTTCTTGGAGCCAACGCATTGGATTGGATTGCCACAGCACCCCCCCTTTTTCTTTTACTAACTTTGCCAGTGCGCCGGTTCCTTTTTGAAAAAGTTTATTTTCCTCCGAACTTTCTTTGTAATGGATTGAAAGGAGATCGTCTGAATTACGTTGAGTGAGAAAGTTTTCCCAGACGACGGGGGAGACAGCGTAGAGACTGGTGGGACAGACCACGGTTTCTTCGATGAGGTCCGATTCGAGGAGAGCCAAGCGCTGCTCGCAGGCCTCCTGATACGATTTTGCCGCTCGTTCCGGAGAGCTCCCGACGATTTCACAGACTTGGATCATGTGAGGGAACTCGGGGAGCGGGTCCTGTTCCGCCTGAGGCGGACCACCCGTCGGCAGTGGGATCTGATTGCCATGGTTCACGACAGTCGTCGTTCCGGTCTCCACCAATCGCTTGAGATTTCTTTCCCAAGTCTCCGCTATTTCAGCACCTTTTCTAGGTCTTTCTCCTTCCTGCACCGACTGGGCCCAGGCGGCAAAGGAGTCGGAAGGGTGGTCGGAACGGTCAAACTCGAGGTGGGCGTGGCAGTTGACTAGGCCAGGGAGAAGGACCGAGTCGCCGAGGTCCATAACACTACCTTCACCGCGCCACCCGCCTTCCTCTGAACCTATTCCAACGATGATCCCATCCTCCACCTCGACCCACCCATTCTCAATCGGGGGGGTGGAAATCGGCAGAATCCAGCGCGCAGCGAGCTTCATAGCCCTTGGCTGTAGCGGGCCTAACCCCCTGAAGTCGAGCGATTTTTCCAGTATTTCCGGGCAACTTTTGTGCCTGGGAGCCGATGAATGGATTAAGCCCACCAATTTATCTGTACTGAGGGCTCTAGGGGAAATAACAGAGCTATATCAGTAGGTTACGGGGACAACAAAGATGATTCCTGCGCTTACCATTGGAATGAGCCTGGCACCGGCGCTTGCTGCTGGTGCCGAGGCGGCCGTTGGGGAACAGACTTGGGCTGGTGCTCACTCCGACAGCATTGCTGGCTATTTGGCCCGGCGGACACTCGTTGGGCTGGGTTCTTCAGCGATTCGACGGACACCTGCGGGCGTTTTTGCCTTTGAATATGACCAAGGGCTTGTCCGTGAGACCATTTCTGCCGAAACCCTTGACCAGAATCCCGATCCTGCCGAACGAGAGGCGGCCCATAGCTCGAGCCATGCAACCCGTCTCCAATGGGCCTCAGAGATGGCCACCGCTCATCTAGAACTTTATTCAGAGGCAACGCGCCGAGTTTATGAAAGGACCTCCAGGGAGATTACCGGACTCAATAACGAAGCCCGCGGTATTTGGGCCGACATGGTTGCTGACTGGCAAGGCCTTGATCAGGCGAATATCCATGGTCGCAATGTAGCGATTGGTCCACGTGCCGTGGAACGTTATGGCCACTTGATGCAATTGGTTCATCGCACCGAAATGGCTGAATCGGCATGGCAACAGACGGCCTATCGAGACTTGATGAGCCAACTCGAAGAATCAGCGACCCCCCCTTCGGATCGGCAACAGAAACGCTTTACCGAGGCCTATGGTGAATACGAGCAGCGAGCCCAGGCCTACCACCGCTACAATGAGTTTGTGTTGAGTGGGGCCCGCGAAACCGATGACGGGACTCGAGTCAATGAGCATACTCGAAAAAAGATGGAGCAGAAGACCTTTTTGGCTCTGTGGCGTCTCCATGAAACAGTTCGAGAGATCTACGAACAGCAAAACCATCGTGGAGCCGAAGTGCTCGGAGCTCCACTCACCTTTATCCATAAGACTCAGGCCTACAATATTGCCCGGGGTCCGAATAAGATGGTAGGGCTTGAACCCTTCTTGGAGATAACCTGGAATTTTCGCCACCTCGTCAAGCAGGCTAAGAAGGGGGAGCTCGGCTATGAAGAGCTCGATCACCTGGCCGCGACGGCCTGGGGGCTGAATGTCCTCACTCGTTACTATCGAAACTTTCGTATTGCCGCCCCAGATGGCTTTCCGGTCTTTTCCCACCACCGCGCCGAAGAGCTGAGCCTAATTCAGGGTGGTCTACAGGCCTTTCCGGATGGAGCGGCACCCGCTGGCGGAAAGATCGCACATTATCCCCATACTGGCTCGATCGATTACGCGGCCATTGTGGGGTCGGCCTACTTGATGGGGCTAGAACCCCCGGCTGTCTTGGCCGAAAAGGCCTTCCGTTTTCTGCCGGCGATGAGCGGTTTTCTAGGGATGCGTGGAGTCTTTCTGGATCGTTCCAAGGGAATGGATCCGGTCTATGAAAATATGGCGGCTCGTGTCGAAGAGGGAATGATGGTCGCTGTTTTTGGAACCGGGACTCGGGCGATCGATTTCCCTTTGGTCTCCCCATTTTCCGATTTGGATCATCCTGGGGCCTTACACCTACCGGGTGAGTTTATTCCTTCACGCGCTATGACTGGGATGCATATCAAGTTAGCCGAACAGACCGGGGCTCCTCTCTACGTCTTTGCGACCAATACGCACCGCGGGGGGATCGCCGAGCCTTCAATTCCGCGCGATGCCAAAGGATTCTTTGGTCACGAGGTCATGTTCCACTATACGCGACTACAGGAAGAGGATGGCTTTGCAGCACTTGCGGGGGTCCTGTCTGCCGATTCCCTAATTCGACCGGATGACTATCCGGAAGAGGGGGAATGGGGAGTTCGCCAGATGAATACAGCCTTAGTCCGCGAAATGGAAATGCTTACCGGCTACCGCATGGATGCGGGACCGATGCCGGCCTAATCCATTCAACCTTCGTTTACTTAATTGTATTCGACTTCTTTAACTTTTCTGGAGACTGTATCAAGGAGTGCCTGCAGCCCGGCGTCGTCATGTTCGCGGCTGAGCAGGACAAAGAGGGTGCGTTGATAGCGTTGCCGTTCTTCATCGGAAGGGGGGATGGCGCGGATACGGTCGGCGACGATGTAATAGCGCACATCTTCGGCGGCTCGTTCATTAAAGACAGTGTGTAGTTCGGTGGCGCCATAACCGAGGGAATCTCTCCAGTCAGCGACCCGTTGCTCGATCATGGCGTTGGCGTTGGTTGCCTGCTCTAAGGCCACGGTCATTTCGGCAAAGACCTCTGTGCTGCGCGCTTCGACTTCATCGGCCGGTACCGGATCGACACGGATTACCTCAGCGACTCTAAAGTCCATTGTTTGGTTAGAGGTGACCGGCAGTGGTTTCGTGACGTTTCTGTTCCGTTTCGGGTCGATTGCGTGACCGCCACTCATCCGGAGGATCGGGATATAAACCGCCTCGCCCGATTCACTGGCGATCTGAGTTGCCTGTCGGGCGATGCCCGGTTTCAAATAATATTCGGGATGACTTGTACTGGAGACGTTGGTGTAGAGCCCCGGTTCATCCGGGGTGCCATCTTCCAGATAGACGCGCGGAGCCCGTCCTCCTTGCGGATAGATAATCGGTTGTAGTCCGAGATCTGTCTTGCGCCGCATGTCTTTGACCCAATCAAAGCCGTTGCTCCCTTGTCGCGGGACAAAGAAGAGACCGAGCTTGGCGAGTGCGACCGGAAAAGGGGCCAACAAACGGGCCTTCAAGCCTTTATAATAATTTTGGTAATCGGCGACCGGCCGGACGTCCTGGAACTGTCCTTCTCGTTCGAGCAGGAAGGCTCCATAGTAGTTGGGCCACAAGGCATCATGGTGGACACCAGCCCAAAAGACCTGGGCCCCTTCCGGAATTTCGGAGAGTCTTTCCTGTCCACTCACTGTGATATTGGTCCGTTGGCGTTCGGCATGCTGAATGGCCCATTGGCGCAACACGGCGGTTCCTTGTTCGGCCATTACTTCACTGGGCTTCAGAAGCTTCCCAAGAATGGCAAAGGGTAAAACCTGCCCCAACCAAAAACGAAGGTATCCTTCCTCGTCCCGGACCTGATGGACGACAAAAAGGGCGTAACGGAGGGTGTCATAAAGGGCAGAGCGGGGACCCGTTTCATTGACTTCGGCTTCTCCTGCAAAGCGGGGTTGATTGACCTGGTATCGGGCGTGCGTTGGAAACTCTTCGGGAACGTCGCGCCCAAGGGGCCCAAGGGCATTTTCACGGGTTTGATCCCAGGCTTGGGAGGTAACCGGCTGATCCTGCACATTGCCCATCAGTGTGCGGTCGACAGTACGCACCCGGTAGCGTCGGTTGTAGATTCCCATTCCAATTAAAATAGCGGGGGCGAGGTAGCCGAAGGGAACGGCCCGGAGTGGGTCTAAGAGCAGCCAGCCGGCTCCGACCCAGGGGGCGATCGCGTCGCGCAAGGGGGCGACCCAAGCTTCATATCGGCCAAGGGCTTGATTGACCCGTTCTCCCCGAGTGGGGGCGGGGGGTTCAACCATGGGTGTCGGCCCAGTTTCCTCAACTGCTGGGGCTGCTGCCAGTTCGGTTCCTTCTGCTTCCGATTCCACTTCCGGAGTGCGACGGACAAGATTTACAAGGCCCCGTACGCTTCGAACTGCTAGTCGTGCCAATGGAATCGCAAATAGGGCGCCGACAATCAAAATATCGGCAGCATTCGCACTAAATCCTAAGGAAACTTGGATACCGGTATCGGCCAGCGCTGGTGTTGCGGCAACAGTGGTTCCAATAAAGGTGGCGAGCCCGGCCCTGAGGGGAGAAATGGAGACGACCGGCTCGGTAACAGCGGCCGTTTCTCCCGTTTCAACGAGCTGGAGCATAGCGGGAGCTCCGGCTCGGTACGCATCGTCGTTGGCGGTTGGTCCGGCGAGATCGAGCAGGCCGTCGCTGCCACTCCCGACCAAGGGTGCTGTTGCATCGTCGGTCAAGAGAGTCGCCTGGGCCCCACTCGCTAGAGCGAGGCTCGTCGACGCCTGGAAAGCCGCTGAATTAAAGGCAAAAGTTACCATTTAAACCCCTTAGTCTAAGTTTCGCGTCTGACGCCTGAAAGTTGCTGGAAAATTGAGTAAAATGAGCTATTTCAGTGGGTTAGGGGTCGATTCACAAGAAACCGCAAACAGGCCTAAGGGTAGGTAGTGCGAGGTTGATAACGGGCCAGCCGCTTTCGGATCTGGTTTGCCGTTGGGAGATCGAGCAATTTCTTCATATCTTTCAGTAGGTTAGAGTATTTAAGGCTACGTATTATTTTCTTCACAACGGGGATATTGGCCGGGATCATCGAGAGGCGGTCAAAGCCGAGGGCGACCAGCAGGGGGGTCATCAGCGGATCCCCCGCCATCTCCCCGCAGATCGAGACCCATTTTCCCTCCTGATGGGCCGCCTGGACCACTTTCCAGAGGGAGTAGATTACGGCCGGATGAAAGGGCTCAAAAAAGTCGGCGACCCGTTCGTTATTGCGATCAACCGCCAGGGTATATTGGATCAAATCGTTGGTTCCGACACTGAAGAAATCGACCTCTTTGATCAATAGATGGGCGAGATGAACGGCTGAGGGAACCTCGATCATAATGCCGATCGGGACGCGGGCCGACTGCGAAGGGAGTTTTTTTCTCTTTTTTAATTCTCGCCTTACCTCACTGATCAATTTTTTAACCTGTCTTAGCTCTTCTAGTCCGCTGATCATCGGGAAGAGGATGTGCATTCGGCCGTATTCGGAGACGCGGAACAGCGCCTTGAGTTGCGTTTTTAGAATTTGCGGTTCCCCAAGGCAAAGCCGGATGGAACGGTATCCCAAAAAGGAGGCGTCGTCGTCTAAGTGAAGATAGGAAATCGGCTTATCTCCTCCTGCATCGAGTGTTCGAAAGGTGACCGGGAGCCCATCGGCCCCCTCGAGAATTCGTCGGTAGACCTGAAACTGTTCTTGTTCATTGGGTAATTTTTCACGAATCATAAAAGGAAACTCGGTTCGATATAGTCCCACTCCTTCCGCACCATAGCGGCCGAGGTAATTCATACTGTTAATGAGACCCACATTGGCATCCAGATGAACCTGGCGCCCATCTTTTGTTTCGGAAGGAAGGTCCGCGAGTGTGTTTAGTTGAACGAGTCGATCGGCGTATTTTTCCTGAATTCGTTCGTATTCCTGCAGGACCTGTCGTGGTGGGTTGATGAATAGATTGCCAGAGTTGCCGTCGACAATAGCGAGTTGCCCCGAGCTGATTTTTTTTAAATCCTTTTCACTCACTCCCATAATGGCGGGAATACCCAGCGAACGCGCCAAAATAGCGGCGTGGCTGGTGTGTCCGCCATGAACGGTTACGATTCCCTGGATGTGTTCTGGGTCGAGCAGGGCGGTTTCAGAAGGTGTCAGGCGGTCGGCGATCAGAATTCCCTCTTGCTGCAGATTCTTGAGGGGGCTTTCGATGGCTTGCAATTTGGAAAGAAGGCGTTGCCCCAGATCTTGCACGTCGCTGGCTCGCTCCCTTAAGTAAGGGTCTTTGATTTGGGCAAAGGTTTTTAAGTACTGCTCGATAATTTTAATGACGGCTTGTTCCGCCGTTTTCTTTTTTTGAATCTCCTTTTTGACTTTTTGTTGAAAGGTGCGGTCTTTCAGAATCATACGATGGGCCGTAAAAATATCCGATTCTTTTTGAGTTGGCTTTTTCATCAGTTTCTTTTCGAGGTCTGCCAAATCCTGGTCGGCTTCACGCACGGCTTCTCGAAATCGCCTGACTTCAATGGTTGGAGCTTGTTTGATCGTGGTGGGAATGATGGTGCCCAGTTTGGTTTGCAGAATGATCGTTGGCCCAACAACGAAACCGGGAGAGGCCCCCGTTCCGGACAACTTCAAAGAGGCCGGTTTCTTTTTCTTTGTTTTTTTGCGGAATATTTCGAGGGTGACTAAATTGCGGATGACCGGCGCCAACTGATAGGCGATCAGGGAGAGCATCGCGACCGGTTCTTCGGTAAAGGTGCGGACCGTTTTGGTTTGAATTGTCAGGACGCCGACCATCTGTTGTCGCTCGATGAGTGGAACTCCGGCAAAGGATTCATAACGCTCCTCGCGTGTTTTGGGAAAGTATTCAAATCGAGGGTGGGACTGTGCCTCTTTGACGACGACCGGCTCCAGGGTTTCGGCGACCAATCCCACCAATCCTTTTTGAAGGGGCATCTTGACCCGGCCTATCGCATTAAGGTCGAGGCCATCGGTGGCGACCAGGATCAATTTAGAATCATGCAATAGGTAGAGAGAGCAAACATCGACCTTCAGTGTGCGGCGTACCTGACGGACAATGTGATCGAGCGGTTTATCATCAGGGCGCGAGGTTTGTAGAAGGTGCGCGATGTCGGCGAGCGTTTTGAGTGTTCCTGTTTTGGGGGGCGTTGCCATAATGCATCAGGCGGCGGTCGCCGGCACTTCGTCTAAAAATTGATAACAGGTATTGCGTTGTCTGGGTTGCAGCCCTGCTTGACGGATCGCTTGTTGAAGGGCGGCTGCGTTGGCCCGGCGGTGAGCTCCTGCCTGGCTGATGACATTTTCTTCGATCATTACACTTCCTAGGTCGTTAGCTCCGAAGTGCAAGGCAACTGACGCTACCTTCACTCCTTGAGTGAGCCACGAGGCCTGGATATTTTTAAAGTTATCGAGAAAGAGGCGTGCCAGCGCCAGCATTCGCAGATATTCATGGCTACCAACCGGTTGGATCGCATCCGTTGTGGCGAGTTCCGTTCCCTCCCCTTGAAAGGTCCACGGGATAAAAGAAAAGTAACCACCGCTACGATCTTGCGAAGCGCGGACCTTTTCTAGATGCTCCAAACGTTCGGCGACCGTTTCTATATGACCAAACATCATTGTGGCGGAAGAGGGGAGTCCGGCGCGGTGGGCCGTCTCAGAGATCTCCAACCATTCGGCAGCATTCACTTTGCCCCGTGAAAGCTTCTGGCGAACCCGATCGACCAGGATTTCCGCTCCCCCACCAGGAATGGACATCAATCCCGCTTCCTTCAGGTGACGGAGGGTCTCCGCAAAGGAAGTGCGGGAGATATTGCTAATATGCTTGATCTCAGGTGGGGAGAGGGCATGAATCTGTAGTTGCGGAAAACTCGTGCGGATATGACGAAAGAATTCTTCGTACCAGGGGAGTTTGTAGTCGGGATGATGCCCTCCTTGCATGAGGATTCCAGTGCCACCGGCGGCGATCGTTTCTTCAATTTTCTGATCGAGTTCTTCAAAGGAAAGGGTGTAGGAATCGTCGTCTTCCTTTTTGCGGTAAAAATTACAAAAAGTGCAGGACAGAGCGCAGACATTGGTATAATTAATATTGCGGTCGATAATAAAACCGACATCCTCCCCATTTTTTTCACGTGCGATCTCATTCGCCAACATCCCTAATGTGAGAAGATCGGCCTCTTCGTAAAGTAGGCTTGCCTCTTCACGGCTGATTCGTTGGCGACCACGGATCTTATCATAAGTATTTTGCAGCGAATCAGTCATTTTTCAACAGCGACTAAGGATTGACGAAACGGAGCTCAAAGGGATGCTGGTAGATATCGAGTTCGCGCAGGTGCTGGTAAAAAGTCATCATCCCCTGCTGCTCTTGCCTTCCAAAACCATAATTCATGTTTTCTGTAAAGTACTCTCGTAGCAGGGAGGCATCGTACCCTTCAATCGTTCCGCACCATTCTTCGAGTTCTTGAAGATTGCGATCCACCCGGCGGCGCAATTCCTCGACCAAGCGGATATCGACAGAGTGCTTTGTGGCGGTCCAGCAGGCGAAGACAAAGGGTAGGTCGGTCCATTCTGTCCACTCCAGACCGAGATCGTAGTGATTGCCAGACCAGGCAGGATCGACGGTTTCGTGGAGTGCCTTGTCACCGATGATCAGCTTAGCATCAATGTCCGGAGTGGGAAGGGGGGAGACAAATTGAATCGCCTTCAAGTTACGTTGGTATTTCAAGGCGAGCAGCACGCGGAGCAATGAGGCCGAGGTGCGCGATTCCACATCGACATAAATTGAGCGGATATTTTCCCAGTCGAGCTCTGGAGTGCGGGTGAAGAGGGTGACGCTGCGCGCCGCTTTCTTTGTTCCAATCGCGACTCCTGGCAGGGCACACCAGTTTGGATTTTCGAATAGGGAAGTAATAGGGGCGGTCGCGACATCGACTTCGCCGAGCTTGAGTAGCCGGTCGAGGGCGGCCGGTGGGGCTTGCCGTACCGGACAGTCTAGACCACGGAGCAGAGGAATCGCATTAATGTAGGGGACAGCGCCGAGTAACATCAGTCATTAGTTTCTTCAAATTCGGCGTCCACGACTTCTTCATCTTTGCCGCCCCCCGCAGCTGCCTTCTTTTCTTCGTCGTCGCTTTCTTCGGATTCTTTGTTGTCGTTGGCGGCCGCTTCTTCAGCCGCCGATTTTTTGTACAACTCTTCGGCGAGTTTATGGGAGGCCTGAGTCAGCGATTCGATCTCTTTTTTGATCTGGTCGGCATCTTCCGATTCGATCGCTTTCTTACACGACTCGACCGCCTTTTCTGCCTGCTTCACTAAATCGTCAGAAAACTTGTCTTTGTTTTCGGAGAGGGTTTTCTCGGTTGAATGGACCAGCGAATCGGCCTGGTTTTTGGCTTCGATCGATTCCCGTTTCTTTTTATCCTCTTCTTCGTGAGAAGCGGCCTCTTTCACCAGGTTTTCAATTTCATCCTTGGCGAGCCCGCTCGAGGCCTCAATTGTAATATGTTGTTTTTTATTGGTCGCCTTGTCGACGGCAGAGACATTCAGGATACCATTTGCGTCGAGATCAAAGGTCACTTCGACCTGCGGGACCCCTCGTGGTGCCGGCGGAATCCCATCCAGGATAAACTTGCCGAGCGTTCGGTTGTCGCCCGACATTTCTCGCTCTCCTTGCATGATATGAATCTCGACACTGGTCTGGCTTTCGGCAGCAGTCGAGAAGACCTGACTCTTCTTGGTGGGAATCGTTGTATTGCGGTCGATCAGTCTGGTCATAACACCACCGAGCGTTTCAATTCCAAGCGTTAAGGGGGTGACATCCAACAACAAGACATCTTTAACATCCCCTCCGAGGACCCCCCCTTGGACGGCAGCCCCTAGGGCGACCACTTCATCCGGGTTGACCCCTTTATGGGGATCCTTCTCAAAGAATTTTTTCACCTCTTCCATCACGCGTGGGATTCGTGTTGAGCCCCCGACCAAAATAACCTCATCGATATCAGAGGGCGATTTGCCGGCATCCTTTAGGGCAAGTTTGCAGGGTTTTAAGGTTCTCAGAAGCAGATCTTCGCAGAGTGACTCAAACTTGGAGCGCGACAGTTTGATGTTCATGTGTTTGGGGCCGGAGGCATCAGCCGTCAAGAAGGGAAGATTGATTTCAGTTTCGGCCACGCTCGACAGCTCAATCTTTGCTTTTTCGGCCGCT
>CAZXZM010000047.1:0-5944 GCA_964645365.1 uncultured Pseudomonadota bacterium
ATTGACCTTGATCGTTTTAGAGCGAACAATCTCGCCGCCCACTAAAATATCAAGGTCACTGTAATAGGCCTTTGGACTTCCGTTCGGATAGGTCTCCATTCGAACATCGTTACACCGTATCCAAAACCCGAGTGGCTGGGCGGGACCTGCTCCCCGCTCTGAAAAGTAGATATTGGAAGATTCCCCTTCTCCCAGCTTGATTTGCCCCTCAAAACCGTAGCGCGACCCGACAAAGCCACCGATTAAGATGAGAACAAGACCGGTATGGATCACAAAGACCCCCAGATGGGAGAAACGACCCTTTTGGCTGAAAAAATAGCGCGCCTTCCCTTCCTGCTTTGTCCAGGGAGCCGCAAAATTATCTTTGAGAAATCTCTCTAAAAATTTACTGATTTCATCACCAGTTCTGTCTTTAAACTTAATGTATTTCTTAAGGTTTTTGGCGGCTAGTTCCTTGGTCCCCAGACGGGGGCGCCAGGCGACCACCCGCCCCCAGAAACGGGGCCAAATATCGATCGAGGCGATGATCAAGCTGAGGGCGGTCAGGCAGAGAAGCGAGACAAACCACCAGGAATGATAGATATCAAAGAGTCCCAGTGATTCTAGGAAAGCGCGCGTTTCAGGGCTGTAGGCCCGTTCGAGCTGCCCCGGTTGAGCCTGCCCCTCCTGGATAATAAAAGAACCAATCAGGTTGACCAGGGCCAACAGGCCCATCAGAACAATACCGGTCTTGAGTGACGCCAGTATTTTCCAGAGAGTGTCGAGAAGGCGTATCAGTCGCTGCATGGGGCTGACATCATTGTGCGCCTAGAGACGCTGTTGATAGAGAGACATTCCGGCATAACGAGCCTGATCCCCGAGTGCCTCTTCAATGCGTAACAGTTGATTGTATTTCGCAGTCCGATCGGAACGAGAGAGTGAACCGGTCTTGATCTGACCACTTTCGGTTCCGACCGCGAGATCGGCGATCGTCGTATCTTCGGTTTCCCCCGAACGATGAGAGATAATCACTCCAAAACCGGCCTCTTGGGCACAGGCAATCGCTCGGAGTGTCTCAGAGAGGGTCCCGATCTGGTTGACCTTGATCAGGATTGCATTGCCCGCCTGTTCGGCAATCCCCTTCTTGAGACGTGTCGTATGAGTCACAAAAAGATCATCCCCCACCAATTGAATCTGTTCGCCAAGAGTGGAGGTCATCTCTTGCCAACCAACCCAATCTTCTTCAGCCAACCCATCTTCCAGAGAAACAATCGGGTATTTTTCTCGCAGGCGGCCATAGTATTGAATCATCCCGGAAGCGCTGTCGATTCCTCCCTGTTCCGAGTGAAAGTGGTAGGTGGTTCCATCGGCAAATTCACTGGCGGCGGCATCCAAACCCAAAAGCACATCCTGACCGAGCCGGTAGCCGGCCTGGCCAATCGCTTCACAGATCAACTCCAGTGCCTGTTCGGTCGAATCGATCTGGGGAACGAAACCTCCTTCGTCCCCCACCGCTGTCGAAAGCACCTGCTTTTGAAGCACTCCTTTGAGGTGATGGAAAATCTCGGTACCCATGCGAAGTGCTTCTGCAAAACGGTCGGCCCCAACCGGCAGAATCATAAACTCTTGGATATCGAGGTTGTTGTCGGCATGACGCCCCCCATTCAGGATGTTCATCAGGGGGACCGGCAACACCCTCCCCTCCTTACCGGCCAAACGCGCTATATAATGATAGAGGGGGAGCCGTTCGGCTGCGGCCGAAGCCTTGGCATAAGCAAGCGAAACTGCCAGCAGCGCATTGGCCCCGAGCTTTGCCTTGTTCGGGGTCCCATCGAGCGCCTGGAGCCCATCGTCTAGTTCCTGCTGTTGGCCTGCACCGACCCCCTGGATACGAGGAGCGATCGTTTCCAATACATGACGGACCGCTTTCTGAACTCCTTTGCCTCGGTAACGTTTGGGGTCACCATCCCGCAGCTCAACCGCCTCGTGGGTACCCGTGGAGGCCCCCGACGGCACTGCCGCCCGTCCCCAAGTGCCATCGTCCAGTTCCAGATCGACTTCGACGGTCGGATTGCCACGCGAATCAATAATTTCTCGTGCCTTCAGTTCCTTGATCTTCGGCATGCGCCCCCCTATACTGGGTCACTCTTAAAACATCAAGAATTGTGAATCCGCTCATCCAAACGATCGCCACCCTTACGGCACAACAAAAATCACTGATTCGGCTCGTTTTGTCGGGGGCTTCTGTCATCGACGCCCCGCGGATCTATTTTGACTCCCTGACGCAAATCGATCGTTTCTTACGACTCAATCAATTCGATATCTCACGACGTGAAAACGAAGAACGGCTGCACGCCATCCATGCCGAAGCAGTCAACTACGTCGAAAATCAACTTAATTTTTCGCTCGAACCGGCAATCAAGTCGCCCGACGATATCCGGAAGCTCTTCTTGCTCGCTTCGGAGACCCTCATCTCTGCAACGGAAAAGCCCACGAAAACTGACAGCAAAAAACAGCTTTCGCAGCAGATTCAGGCCTGTGCCGTCCTGAAAGCAATGCAGGTCAATTTTCATATCGATGGGCATGAACTCCTTTATAATTGTCCGCTGAGCCGGCGGGAGTTGGCCAAGCAAGTAGACGATAAGATTGAACGTGAGCTATCGCGACTCAAACGAAGTGGATTTCCCCTCCTCTCTTACCAGGGAGGGCGAAAACCAAAAGAAAGCCTCATCACTAAATTATTATGCAAACGAAGTACGATCACATCGCGCATTAATGACCGGCTTCGCTATCAAATGGTTGTTCGTGAGCAAAAAGACCTGGTGAACCTTCTGGTCGAACTGCTCGAAAACCTCGTCCCCTTTAACTGTGTCGTGGCGGGGGCAACCACCAACAAGCTGATCGACCCAAAACTTTTCTTAAGTTCTCATGAATTGGTTTCGCAAAAAGCGCGGGATGTCGCCAATTCGATAGCGCGCTCTGTTTCCCACCTACTCCCTCACTCCCAAGAAGAGGTCAACTACAGCAGCAAGCACTATAAGGTCCTGAAGTTCGTTGTCGATATGCCGATTCGCCTGGATCCGCAAATGATCAAAATGGCAGAAGCGCACGCCGAAGAATTGGGTTCGATTGTTTTTTCCTTGGTAGAGTTTCAGATAGTCGATGAAGCGACCCATCGAACCAATCAGGAGGAAGAGAGTGCCCATGACCAATACAAGGCGCGCCAGAAACAAGGGGTGCTACACCGAATGATCGGAGGAGGCAGTTAAGTGGGGGGTATTTTCTTTGTCTTGGGACTTGCCTTCACCGTTGGCTTTCTCTTGATCTTCGCCACCTCCCTCTCCGCGAAAAAAAAGGCGGGGCAAGAAAGTAGCAGCGATCAACAGAGTCTTCCCTCTTTTGATCGCTTTGTCCGGATCTGTGAGGATCTGACCGACGCAATGAAATTAGAGATTGAGCAAATGAACGTCAATCAAGAGGACCATACCGTCGATATCTATGCCCAAAATCCAACTCCAATCACCGGGGGACGCTATTTGATTCACAGTGTCTTAGCCTCGCCGGAGCGAACGATATCGGCTGCTGAAATCGTCGAGCTCTCCAACGCAATCATTCAAGACCGTCTCTCCAAGGGAATTTTTATCACCACCGCGCAGTTCACCAGTGACCTGCCCGCTATCAGCGAATTGGCTCCGATGGAGTTTATTGATGGGGCAAAATTGAAGGAACTGGCAGAACGCTACCGCATCCCATTGCAGACACCCGTCTAGTCGAACTTGGTCATCCGTTCGTAGATCTTATCTCGTTCGCCGTTCTTGATCAGACGGTCGTTGATCAGCATTTCGCGAACAGCGGCCCAAACCGTAACAATCGTGAGAAAGAACATCACCACCAAGGCAATGTTGTCCGGCTTGGTCATAATCGCAATAAAGTGCTCCATGAAGGCCCTGCCTCTAACATGGTGAATTTTTTCTGTCAATTTCTTGCCAGTATCGAGCCACATTGCTAGTAAGAAACCATGCTCGCTTGGCTGGAAACGATCGATCCAATCTGGTTTTCTATCGGCCCCTTGCTCGCCTTCAATGTCTTGCTTCTTGGGTCCTTGGGCTATTTTTCCATCACCTACTCTCGCCGGGAGCGACACGAGGATGTGGACCTCAAAGAACACTCCCACTTCCTCTCCAGTTTCCTGAAAGAATATTGGTACTGGTTTATCGCCCCCGTTGAACGGCTCTGCGTCCGGTTCAAGATCAAACCAAATACACTCACCTTAATCGGCTTTGGCCTCTGCTGTATCTCCGCCTACTTTTTCCACCTGGGACGCATCGGGCTGGGAGGATGGTTTATGATCTTTGGCGCCACCTTTGACATATTCGATGGACGGATTGCCCGCATTACAGGGCAAAAAAGTGAGTATGGCGCCTTCTTTGACTCGGTGATGGACCGCTTCTGCGAATCAGTCGTTTTTCTGGGGCTCTCCAGCTTCTATCGAAGCTCTTGGGTCCTCTACGCGGTCGTCATTGGCCTGATTGGTTCCATGATGGTGAGTTACACCCGAGCGCGTGGAGAAGGGATTGGTATTGTCTGTTCGAAGGGGATTATGCAACGCCCGGAACGAATCGTCTATCTAGGGGTCGGCTCGATCTTCAGCCCGATCTTTGCCTATCTGATTTCTTTTTTCTACCCGGTCCAGTTTGACTTCATGACGACTGGCGCTTTAGTGGTCATCGCCATCTTCGCCCCACTCGGAGCGGTCTTACGCATGCGCCTGATTCTGAAGGAATATCAAAAGCGAACAGCTCAGTAAGACTGATCTACTGAACAGTCCCAGAGTAAGTCGGCAGATACCCACTCTCGGCGTCTTCACTCGCTGGTAATTTCACCGTATGATTGGTTTCCGGAACCGGCATCGATCGATTGCCCGCATAGACTCCATGGCGGCCATGTTCCTTGTACCATTCACCCACAGAGGCATTCTTGAACATGTTCTCGATGATCTGTCGCCAGCCAACGCCCGTATTATAGGCACAGAAGGAAACTTCGCCCATCTGTGTCGCATAGGGAATGAGGCACATCTCCGTCCGGCGGAAATCATAATTGAACAGGTCCTGGAACCACATACCGGCAATAAACATAAAGTGCCATTTATCGCGCTTGCGTTCTTTTCCTTCGCCGTAGTCGCCGCCACCGAGACCACCGCCAGATTGCTTATCGAATTTACGCAGGAACTCACGCAGGCTGAAATCCTCCGGTGCTTTTTCGGGATGAAAGTTACGCAAGATGGAGAGAGCGACCTGAGCCTTTGTCAGTTTGGAATCACGGCTGACATCGTTGATCTTCTGAACATCTTCCAGGAAGCGTTCCAGATCAAAGAATTCCGTAATCGGCTTCCATTTCTTGGTCTCCTTGTTAACAAGGAGACCAATCCCACCGCCACAGTTGGGATGGCAACCACACTTCATGGTTCCCCACTCACCGCCTGGTTCCTGCATCATGTCGGCTAAATCGGACAGCGGCGCCATCGCCGAGAAAGGGAACCAATCACGCAGCGGCTCACTAATACCGGTCTGTTTCTTAATATCGTGCGCTAGGTGTGACAAAGTATAGCGCTGCTTAAAGCGGTCCTCATCACTGATGTTTTCATCGCGCCCGGTGAAAGAAACCGGCTGAAAAGCAATAAAGGTAATCTTGTCGGAATTCTGGATCGCAAAATCGACGATCGGACCAACCTGATCGTTATTAACCGTATTAATAATGGTTACGACCGGAACGATATCGATCCCTGCTGCCGCTAGATTCGTAATCGCCCGCAGTTTGACATCAAAAAGGTTGGAGATCTTGCGGTGTTCATTACTTTTATTCCCGACCCCATCAAACTGAAGGTAGGCAATCCGCATCCCTGCCTCGTAGGCCTGCTTGGCAAATTCAGGGTCTTGCGCAAAACGAATCCCATTGGTAGCCGCCT
>CAZXZM010000047.1:5954-10653 GCA_964645365.1 uncultured Pseudomonadota bacterium
AACGAACCGCCCGCAGAAAATGGGGGGACAGAGTCGGCTCTCCTCCTGAAAACTGCACCGACATCTGGCGGCGCGGCTTAATTTTAAGGGAGTTATCGAGCAGTTCTTGAACCTCTTCCCAGGAAAGCTCATGGACGTAACCAACTTGATTGGCATCCATAAAGCAGGGGTCGCACATCATGTTGCAGCGATTGGTGAGATCAAGGGTCAGGACTGCACCCCGTCCATACTGAATGGAGCTCGTCCCATGATTGCGCAACGCGGTTTCCGGGGACTTGAAATCACGTCCCGGAAAAAGGCGTTCCATCCGCTCCATGTGCTGCGGATCGATGGCCAGGACATCTTCGGTCAGACCATGCTTTTCACAATTCTTGACCATCATGATCTTTCCCTCTTTTTTCACAATCTGGGCCTTGATCTCTCCCGGATTTTCTTCGACCAGGTGGGCGTAGTCTTTCACGCCAGAGGTGATCTCTTCCCGCACTTCCTGAACGCATTTCGGACAGAGGGAATCGGTCTCACGCGGCCAACCGAAGGGGGGCTTGCTCTTTTCCTTCGATTTCATCAAGGGGGCGGGGGCCCAAGAGGGTTGAAAAGCCTTCCCGGCTGGAAGGAGTCGATTGAAGAATTGAAAGGGGGGCCAGACAATGCGAGCCACAGCACAAAGCAGGCGCTCTGCAAGACGCTGGAGGAGACTTGGCGGACCATAACAGACCCACCCTCCTTCCGGCTCTTCCGTCTCCACGACATGAAGCTGCTGTTGCTCAGCCGCCTCTGACTGCATTTGGGTTAGTTCTTTTTGTGCGAGTGCCATGCCCGACTCCTTTCGCCCTCAGAGCGTTTAAAAAGTTCTAAATCTTCTAAACCATTAATATCATTGGTGAAAGTTTGGATTTTGGTACCAATACTGACTGACCTTGTCAACGATTTCTTTTATAGTTTCAATCCTTTGAGAGTCGAAAGCGTTAACTCTTGGAGACTGCTAAACACCTTGTCCGCACTCCGTAATTTGTTTTTTGGATAGTTTGGATAGGAGGTGGCCAGCGCCAGACAATACATCCCAGCGCGATGGGCCGATTCAATTCCCCAATGAGAGTCTTCGATCACCAGACACTCCTCCGCCTTCAGGGGCCGGGCCGCCGAAAAGGTCTTTTGGTTCAGCTCTTTCAGGCCCCGGCGATACCCTTCCGGATGTGGCTTGGTCTTTTTGACCTCGTCCGCTCCGACAATCACTGCAAAAAAAGAGTCGAGTCCGGCTTGTCGGAGGATTAAACGAATCTCTGGGCGAAGCGCCCCCGATACAATCGCTAGCGGGTAACGGGAGCCAAATGATTTGACAACCCGGCGCGCCCCCGGAAGTAGCACAGAGTGCTCCCTTGCATACCGTTTAAAGACACGGGTTTTTTGTCGCAGCAGTCGTTCCAGCTCTCCCTTTTTAAGCTGTTGGCGACGGTCTCGATAGACCTGCTGAAAGAAGCTCCGGTCATCTAATCCCAAATATTTTTTGTAGTATTCTTGCTTGGTGAGATCGATCCCTTGAGCGGCAAGTGCTTCTTGAAATAACTTCAGATGGACCGGTTCGGTGTCGGCCAACACCCCGTCAAAATCAAAGATAATGGCGCGTAACATTAGGAATAAAGGATTTCGAGTATTTCGAACTCGCGCACGCCACGAGGAGTCCGCACCTCAATCGCCACTCCAATTTCTTTACCGATCAGGGCGCGGGCAATCGGTGACTCGACAGAAATTTTTCCCTGCTTCACGTCCGATTCTGTCTTCCCGACAATCTGGTAGATCACCTCCTCCTCCGATTCGGTATCGAGAAGAGTGACGGTAGCCCCAAACACAATTGTGTCATGATCAAGCGAGGCGGGATCGATGATTTCCGCCTCGGCCAATGCATGTTCGATCTCCCGAACTGATTTCATAATAAAACCTTGCCGCTCTTTGGCCGCATGGTATTCCGCATTTTCCGAAAGGTCGCCATGATCGAGGGCCGTTTCAATATCTTTGATATTCTTGGGTCGCTCGACTTCCTTCAATCGTTTCAGCTCTTCCTGCAATTTTTTGTGCCCCGCGGGGGTAATCGGAAGTTTGCCCATCAGCTATTTCTCCCAGAAAACATCACCTACCCCGGCCCGCTTATTCAAGAGGCGGGCCAGGACAAATAAAAAATCAGAGAGGCGATTGAGGTAGTGAATCGCCGTCTCGGAAACGGAATCTTGCTGTTGCAGGGTAACCACTTCCCGCTCGGCACGTCGACACATTGTACGAACAACATGGGCACGGGCGGCAGCCTCACACCCCCCCGGTAAAACAAACTGCTTCAAAGAAGAGAGCTCTTCTTCCCAGCCATCGATCAACCCTTCAAGTGCGGTGACATCGTCGGCCTGCACCGGTTGCGAACGCCCTTCTAGTTTGGAAGCATCTGGAGAAGCCAAATCCGCTCCCAAATCGAAGAGGCGATTTTGAACCTGTTGCAAAGAGACGTCCAGATCGGCTTCCAACCCCACGGCCCGCAACCAGCCGATCCAGGCATTCAGCTCATCGACGCTACCATAGGCTGCCAGGCGTGGGTCGTCTTTGGCCACACGCCCTCCTCCAAACAGCCCGGTCTCCCCCTTGTCGCCAGTACGTGTGTAAATCTTCATCTCGCTCCTGTAATTACCTATTTCCCGGCTGAGGATCAACAGCATTGTAAACCGACCCCTATCTCGATATAGAAACTCCTATGACCCCGCAACAATATTGCCACAGGGTGTGCCGCCAGAGCGGGTCGAATTTTGTCCATTCCTTCCATTTCATGTCAAAACCGCAACGTCAGGCCTTTGAGGCCTTTTACGCCTTTTGTCGTTTGGTCGACGATGTCGTCGATGAAGCCACCGATCCAAAAACCGCTGGGGATCAACTTCAGGAATGGCGGCGAGAAATAGAACGTGTCTATGCCGGTCAACCCACCCACCAAGTCGGTCAAGCCCTCCTTCCGGTCGTTCAGCAACACAAGATTCCCCAAAAATATTTTGAAGAAATTATTGCGGGCTGCAAGATGGATCTGACCCAGCAACAATACAAGACTTTCGCTGATCTGGAGACCTACTGCTATCGTGTCGCCTGCTGTGTCGGTCTGGTTTCGCTTCACCTCTTTGGCGTCGAACTAACTCAAAGCACCCAAGAGGCCGCCATCGCTCTCGGCAAGGCGGTTCAGTTGACCAATATCTTGCGTGATATCTCTCCCGATTTGGAACAAGGCCGCATCTACCTTCCACAGGAATACCTGAAACGATTTGAAATCAGTGCCGACACACTGAAAAAACATCCAGCAGATAATCATCGACTGGCGGAATTGATCCTCTTCATCGGAAAGCAGGCCAAAGCTTTTTATGCCGCCGCCTGGAGTGGATTTCCACAAGAAGCCTCCGCTAAAAAGAAGCTTTTTGCTGCCACCCTCATGGGTAAAATTTATGAAACCCTCTTGGAAAAAATTACCCGCCAACCTCTCAAGGTTTTCGACGAACGAATCCCCGTCTCAACCCTGGAAAAACTGAACATCACCCGAAAGGCGATCACCCGACTCTATTCTCCCTTCGGGCGCCAGGCCTTCTCATGATGGACTTGCAGGAGATCCTCAAGGGAGTTTCGCGCTCGTTTTACTTGAGTCTCCGCTTTCTCCCCAAGCGAGTGCGACGATCGATGATGCTCGCCTTCTTGGCCTGTAAAGCAGCCGATACAATTGCCGACACACGACTCCTCCCCCGCCCACGCCGTCTAGAAATCCTAGAGCGTTATCGACAGATTTTTGCCAAAGCGACCGATCCCGATTTATTTGCTCTTTTAAAACAAGAGGTGAGTCCACAGGCTGACAATATCTTTGAACAAAAATTGTTGCTCACCCTGCCGGTCCTCTGGATCAGTCTGCAACAACAACCGACGACCGACCAGCGATTGATCCGTGAATTAGTGATGGAACTCACTCAAGGCATGATCTTTGATCTCGAACGATTCCCGGGTGAAACAAGCGAAGGACTGACCGCCTTAACGACGGAAGCGGAGCTGGATCAATACACTTATTACGTTGCCGGCTGTGTCGGACGTTTCTGGACAAAAATACTACAAGAACATTACCGCTTCACAGAGCGCTGGACCGATAGCGAACCGGCAGAGATCGGTGAACAATTTGGGAAGGGTTTGCAGAGGGTTAATATTTTGCGAGATCTATCACAGGATCTTCAACAAGGGCGGTGTTACCTCCCAACCGATCGCCTCACCCCCCTGCAACTCAAACCAGCCGACCTACTCGACCCACAGTCACTAACGGCACTGCGCCCCTATCTCCAAGACCTGTTACGGCAAACACGCCAGCAGTTGAATTGCGGCCTGCTTTATGTGCGCTACCTTCCCCGGTACGCAATGCGCCTCCGTTGGGTGGTATTGGTTCCAATGCGGCTCGGTTACCAGACGCTCGACCTACTCGAACAATCAGATACTTGGCTGAACCCGCAGCGTGTTCACAAAGTTAAGCGGCGTACCGTCTATCGAACGATGGTGGCGAGTGCCGTCTGGAATCCCTGGCCAAGTCGACTCGTAAACTCCACGACCGGCTAAGACAACAGACCAGATTTCCTTAACTCCGTACCGGGGAACAAGCCTTCCCCCTATTTGTCATTCTGAGGGAGTGAAACGACCGAAGAATCTCACCATC
>CAZXZM010000048.1:0-10429 GCA_964645365.1 uncultured Pseudomonadota bacterium
GAACCTACGACCCCCTGGGTGTAAACCAGGTGCTCTCCCACTGAGCTACTCGCCCTCTGGCCATCGATAACTCTGATAACATTATTCGGAGATCATCCCTCTGGCAACTGTTTTAAACATCCTGCTCGGGGCCAAGGAGCTTGAGGGCGTGACGCAAGATCCTGCGCTCGTTTTCAAAGCTGAGCTGCGTGAGTGCTTCATTCGCCTCCATCCATTGGGCGCATTGAATTTCCGTTGCGTCGACTTCCGTCAGAGAACCACCCACCGCTCGCACCAAATAAAAAGAAACCTGCTTATGAATCAGGCCCTTGCCCTCCTGCCCATAACGATCGGTAAAAGCATACTCAATCGCATCGATAAAAGAACCCAGTTCTCCATTCAAGCCGGTCTCTTCTTCGGTTTCACGCAAGGCGGCGTCCGCAGTTTCTTCACCCGCTTCAATATGACCTTTGGGGAGTTGCCACCTCTTTGTTTCCTTGGGTCGAATGAGACAAACCTCTACCTCCGAACCATTGCGCCGGTAAATAACCCCGCCCGCTGACTTCTCTTGCGACCCGTTAAAGGATGATGTCATGATAACAGCGCCTTCACGAACGGAGGCAGGGCAAAGGCTCCCGCCTGAATTTCCGGAGAATAAAAACGGGTTTGTCCTGCCAATTGTTTCCAGCGCGCCAAGATCGGTTCGGTCGAAAGCGTTTCTCCACCCGCGTACAAAAATCCCCACAGGCTACCAAAATAAGTCGGGATGACACTCCAATAGACAAACACCTTTGGAAAAACCTGGCGCGCCCGCGCCACAATCTCTTCAAAACGAAGCTCAAAGCCGAGACTCGACAGGCCCAGAGAATAAAGAGGGCTTTCGATCTGTTGGACCAAGATACCCTCTTGCTTCAGGGCACGTGCCGCCTGTTCGTAGAAGGCCTTCTCGAAGAGCAGGGTCCCCGGTCCCACCGGATCGGTCCCATCGATCGCCAATACATCGAACTCTTCCTTTTGTTCCGCGAGCCAGTCGCCCCCCTCTCGATAGATGCACTCTGTTCGGGGATCGTCAAAACCGGCCGCCAGCTTGGGGAAAAATTCCCGCGCCGCCGTCACCACTTCGGAGTCGAGCTCGCAGACGGCGATCTGTTTCAATGCGTTGTAGCGACAGGCCTCGGTCGCCGCCCCTCCATCGCCCCCGCCGATGATCGCTAGTTTCTGAGGAGCAGGATGACTCATCATCGCCGGATGGATCAACATTTCCGGATAAATAAAACCATCCCACTCGGTCGTCATCACCTCCCGATCAAGCAGAAGGGCCCGCCCAAAATCGGTGGTCTGTACCACCTCGATTTCCTGGTAGGAAGACCTCGCCTGATACAGACTCTCCTCTATTTTAAAATAAAGGCCTGCCTGCTCACCGGCGAGACCGGAATGGAATAATGCGGACTTATCGGTTGTTGCCATGGGAGGACGCCACAAGCTTCAACCGCGGCATCGCCATCGGGCTCTCTTCCAGTAGGCCCCGTTTCATTTCCGACAAAACGACACGGCCCGCCTGCAGTTTTCTGGAGAGCTGATGAATTGCCTCACGGGCCGCCTGAAAATCACCGCAGGTAAAAAGATCCATGGCGCAATAACCATGTTCCGGCCAGGTATGAAGAGAGAGATGAGACTCCGCCAACAGGAGAATGCCGGTCACCCCCTGCGGGCTAAAGCGATGGAATTGACTGCTGATGACTGTGACGCGGGCGGTTTCGGCTGACTCTAAAGAGATTTGTTGCAAACGCTCGGGATCATCCAGGAGCCCTTCTGGGCACTCCCAAAGCTCAGCGATAAAATGGTGACCCAATTCCTGCATGGAGGCCCCTCGCAAATCCGCTCGTTTCTTCCTAAGTCAGTCCGTTGATCTGTATCCATAAACGCTTAAAGGCCACTCGCCGGTACTACCTGAGCGCAGTGACCCTTAAAGAGCCCCCCCTCTTAAGAAGGGGGGGGCAATTTGTCAAACCTTTTTAATGCTTTATCCCATCCTTGAGACCTTGACATCGCTAACAACGCAACGATATTTCTTCACCGTGCAAAGCCCATTTGGCCCCTTTTTTATCTATGCCTCCCTGGTGATCGGACTGGCCGCTCTCATCCCCCTGATTTCTTGGTGGGTGGGGCAACGCCACAGCGGAGGAGCTCGAGACGAGGTCTATGAATCGGGCCTGATCCCGACCGGTGGAGCCCGCCTCCGCATTCCTATTAAGTATTACCGCATCGCACTCTTTTTTCTGATCTTTGACCTGGAGGTCGCTTTTCTCTTTCTGTGGGCGGTCCACCATGAGGCACTCGGCTGGAGTGGTTTTTGGCAGATCACTCTGTTCATCACCATCCTGCTGATCGCCCTACTCTATCCCTGGGCCAAGGGAGCACTCGACCTAGTCACTTCGCCCGCTCGGTCAGAAGGAACGAAATGAATCCACTCCTTCCGCAGACAAACGCACAACGCATCTACCCAGGTGATGAACTCCCATCAGCTGCTGCGATGAATGTGAAACAGAGCCTGGTATTATCGACGCTGGAAAGCTTGGTGGCGTGGGGACGGAAGAACTCGATCTGGCCTTTTAATTTCGGACTCTCGTGCTGTTACGTCGAAATGATGACCGCTTATACCTCACGCCATGATGTCGCCCGGTTTGGGGCCGAGGTCTTGCGAGGATCTCCCCGACAAGCGGACCTGATGGTAATTGCGGGGACGGTTTTTAAAAAGATGGCGCCAATTATCAAGCGCCTCTATTCCCAAATGATGGAACCCCGATGGGTCATCTCGATGGGTTCCTGTGCCAATTCTGGTGGAATGTACGACATCTATAGTGTCGTGCAAGGGGTGGACACCTTTCTGCCGGTCGATGTTTACGTCCCCGGTTGCCCGCCCCGTCCGGAGGCCTTTCTGGAAGGGCTGTTGTTGTTACGCGATGCGATTGGAACAGAAAAGAGACCCCTCTCTTGGGTCGTCGATCCGGAAGGAATTCGAGCCCAAGGAACCCGGTGGCGCGGAGAGCGACCGGTACAACGGGATGAAAAACAGAAAATTCGCCAGGCCCGCGGGGCCTTAAGCGAACCCAATAGTCGTCCGAAATCATCTTTCTGGTTTCGGAGCGATAAACGATAAGGAGAGATCATTCATGCCGTACGATGCGTCGGTCATCGGAGAACTCGAGCAGCGTTTTTCAGAAACATCCTTGGAAGTCTTGTCGCTGCAAGACCAACTCCCCACCGTCAAGGTGGCGGCCGAACACCTCCCTTCCCTGCTAGGTTATCTGCAACGGGAAATCCCCCGTCCTTTTAAAACTCTTTATGATCTGACCGCGATCGACGAACGAACCCATCGTCACGGGGGACTGGCCGGTAACGGTTTTAGTGTCGTTTATCATCTCTTGTCCTTTGAACGAAATAACGACATTCGGTTGATCGTTCCGTTGCCCGCCGAGGAACCAAAAATAGAATCGATCGTCTCCTTGTGTCCGGCGGCCAATTGGTATGAACGGGAAGTATGGGATCAGTTCGGCATCCAATTTACCGGACATCCAAATCTGCGTCGTATTCTCAATCCTCCTGATTGGGTCGGCCATCCTCTGCGCAAAGATCATCCGGCCCGCGCTTCAGAACTGGAACCCTACATGCAGTCAGAAAAAGAATACCAGCAACACGAAGAGGCACTCATCTTTCGTCCAGAAGAATGGGGACTCCCAGCAGAAGACCCCAATGAAGAGTCAGAGTATATGTATCTGAATCTTGGCCCGAACCATCCGGGAACTCATGGGATCTTGCGCCTGATCCTCAAATTGCACGGAGAGGAGGTCAGAGAAGTCATCCCTGATATCGGCTTTCATCACCGCGGGGCAGAAAAGATGGCGGAACGACAGACCTATCATACCTTTATCCCTTACACCGACCGAATCGACTATCTCGCCGGCGTTCAAAATAACCTCGCTTATCTGTTGGCGATAGAGACCTTGGCCAAGGTGACAGTTCCGACCCGTGCACAACAGATTCGTGTTTTGATGTGTGAGTTTTATCGAATCGCGTCTCATTTAGTTTGGTTGGGAACTTACGGGCATGATGTCGGAGCGATGACCCCGGTCTTTTGGACGTTTAATGATCGAGAACGAATCTTCGACATTGTAGCCGCGATCACCGGGGACCGCATGCACCCTAATTGGTTTCGGGTCGGTGGTGTCGCGCAAGATTTGCCGGAGGGGTGGTCGGAGATGATCCCCCAGTTTTTGGACCAATTTGAAAAAAATATCCCCGACTACGAGGCCCTACTTAATAAAAATGGTTTGTTTCGGCGACGCACGGAAGGAATTGGAGTATACGCCCTTGAAGAAGCCATTAAGTGGGGCGTGACCGGTCCGAATTTGCGCTCTTGCGGAATGGACTGGGACTTCCGCAAAAAAAGACCCTACAGCGGATATGAAAACTACGACTTCGACATCCCAACCGCGACTGGCGGTGATTGCTATGCCCGCTGTGTCGTGCGAATTGAAGAAATGCGCCAGTCAGTCCGGATTATTCGACAGGTTCTAAAGCAAATTGAGCCAGGGGACATTATCGCCGATCACCCGCTGGCGATTCCGGGACAAAAGGCGCGCACGATGAAGGATATCGAAAGCCTCATTCATCATTTTTTGGGAGTGAGTTGGGGTTTTGGCCTCGAAACGGGGGGGGCGCATGCCAGCATTGAGGCCCCGAAGGGAAACAATGGTTATTTTGTGGTGAGCGATGGGAGTTCGATCCCTTACCGACTGCGGATTCGGGCTCCCTCTTTTGCGCACATGCAAACGCTCCCCTTAATCAGTCGCGGCCACCAAATCGCTGACCTGTTGGCGATCATTGGCAGCCTCGACTATGTATTGGCAGATATTGATCGTTAGGCCGTTTAAATAATGCTGACAGAACAAGAAAAAACAGAACTCGAAGAAAAGGTAGCTCATTACCGGTACCGTCATGCGGCCAAAATCACCGTACTGAATTATTTACAGGAAGTGCGCGGTTGGATTTCGGACGAGACGCTTGAAGATGCCGCTGACTTTTTAGGGATTTCACCGGCGGAACTCGATTCGGTCGCCAGCTTTTACAACCTGATCTACCGCAAACCAGTCGGCCGTAAAGTGATTCACCTTTGCAATAGCGCTGCTTGCTGGATGATGGGGGAACCGCAGATTCGTCAGACCATTGAAGAAACCTTAAACATTAAAACGGGGGAAACAACCGCCGATGAAAGCTATACCCTTTTGCCAATCGTCTGCCTGGGCAACTGTGATCATGCCCCGTCACTCATGAAGGGAAAAGAATTGCACGGCAATCTGACCCCCGAAAAAACCAAAAAACTTTTGAAATCGGAAAAAGAGTAACAAAAATGGAAGAGCAACTCGTCTTACTGAAAAATATTCGCGCGCACAAAGAGCCGCTGCTGGACATTAAGGTCTACGAAAAGGCGGGGGGATATGCGGCGCTTCGCAAGGCGATGAAGGAGTACACTCCCGACCAGATCAAGGAAATCGTGAAGGATTCCGGCTTGCGCGGTCGTGGAGGGGCCGGTTTTTCAACGGGGCTCAAGTGGGGCTTTGTCCCGACTGGTCCGGACGCGCCACGTCCTAAATTTTTAGTTTGCAACTGTGACGAAATGGAACCGGGAACTTTTAAGGATCGCTTACTGATTGAACGGGACCCCCATCAATTGATTGAGGCAATGATCATCGCTGCTTACGCCATGGAAATGGATGAAGGGACCATCCTGGTCCGATGGGCCTACAAGAAAGGTCAGCAACATCTAAATCAAGCGATCGCCCAGGCACGCGACAAGGGATATCTGGGTCAGGATATCCTCGGTTCCGGTTTGAATTTTGACATCCATGTCCACGGAAGCGCGGGACGCTACATCATTGGTGAAGAAACCGCCCTTCTGAATGCCCTTGAAGGAAAACGGGGAAATCCGCGCAGCAAGCCCCCCTTCCCGCCCATCAAGGGATTGTGGGGAAAACCAACGATTGTGAATAATGTCGAAACGTTCTGTACGATCCCCCACATTATTTTAAACGGAGCGCGCTGGTTCCAAAATTTGAGTTCCAGTGAAGACGCCGGTACCAAAATCTACGGAGTGAGTGGGCGCGTCAAGCGACCGGGATGTTACGAACTCCCGATCGGTGTTCCCTTGCCGGAATTGATTGCGGAGCAATGTGGTGGCATGCAACCTGGCTATCAGATACAGGCCGTTATTCCGGGTGGGGCCTCGACCGATTTTCTGGCCGCCGATGAACTCAATATCAAACTCGACTTCACCTCGCTGGAAACAATTGGCAATCGATTGGGAACTGCGGGGGTGATGATTGTTGATGACAAAACGTGCCTGGTCGGTTTTGCCGCAAACCTCCAACAATTTTTTGCGCAGGAATCGTGCGGCTGGTGCACCCCTTGTCGGGAGGGACTTCCCTGGATGCACGATATCATCCAGGCCTTTGAAGAGGGGAATGGAAGCCCGGAAGAGCTCGGGATTTTGCTGGAACAAGCCGGGCCAATCGGCAAAAATTCCTTTTGTGCCCTTGCTTTGGGAGCAATCGGTCCCCTCTTAAGTGCGGTGAAGAAATTCCGCCCTGTCTTTGATGAACATGTCATGCAAGGGGGTTGTCCCTACAAAAACTAGTTTTAGTTATGCCAAAGATTAAGATCGACAATATTGAATACGAAGTGAGTGAAGGGCAAAATTGCCTGGAGGCAGCACTCGAAAAGAACCTAGACCTCCCCTATTTCTGCTACCACCCGGCACTCGGTTCAGTCGGGGCCTGCCGGCTCTGTGCCGTTAAAGTTTATAAAAATGAAGCAGACCAAACCGGTCGTCTGGTGATGTCTTGCATGACACCGGTGCAAGAAGGAACTCGTTTTTCGATCGTCGATCCCGAGGCGGCCACCTTTCGTAAGTGGGTGCTGGAATTGTTGATGATTAATCATCCGCACGATTGTCCAGTGTGTGATGAAGGAGGGGAATGTCACCTGCAAGACATGACGGTGATGACCGGTCATCGGTCCCGGCGCTGTCGTGGGCAGAAGCGAACCCACCAGAATCAAGACTTGGGACCCTTGATCCAACACGAAATGAATCGCTGCATCCAATGTTATCGCTGTACCCGTTACTACCAGGATTATGCAGGGGGTCATGATTTGGTCGCACTCGCACAACGAAACCGTGTTTACTTTGGACGCCACGAAGAAGGGATTTTAGAAAGTCCTTTTGCAGGAAACTTGGTCGACATCTGCCCAACTGGCGTTTTTACCGATAAAACCTTCAAGAAACATTTTACCCGTAAGTGGGACCTTGAAACTGCTCCTTCGGTCTGCACCCAGTGCAGCTATGGCTGTCATGTTTTGCCGGCAGCTCGGTATAATGAACTGCGACGAGTCACTCCCCACTATAATGAAGCGGTCAATGGTTACTTTATCTGCGATCGAGGACGGTTTGGTTACAGCTATCATTCGGGTCCGACGCGACTGCGAGAACCGATGCGTCGGACTGATACCGAACGTCAGTCGTTAACGCGTCAGCAGGCCTGGCAAGAACTCAAACAGATCGCGCTGACCGATACGGGGATTGCAGGAATCGGTTCTCCCCGCGCCTCCTTGGAAACTAACTACGCTTTACGCAAGCTAGTGGGAACAAAAAATTTCTCGACGGGACTGGCGCACCTTGAACAAACAACGGTGCAGGCTGGACTGAAAATCTACCAACAGAAAGGTCTGCAGGTCCCCGAACTGACCGATATCGAAGCGGCCGACGTTATCGTGGTCTTCGGCTGCGACGTTACGGCAGAACTCCCTCGAGCCGATTTAGCAGTCCGGCAGGCGGTTCGTAATGGAGCCAAGCTCTTCATCGCTTCGGTGCGTTTGACGGCACTGGATGAGATAGCGACCGCACGTGCTTCTTGTGATCCCGCATCCCTGCTTGAGTTAGTAACAGCCTGCCGACAAAAACAGACCAGCAAAGAAACCAAGGATTCGCTAGCCCCCCAAATTGCAGCCGCTCTGCAACAGGCCAAGCGTCCCCTCTTCATCACCGGACCCCTCCAGGCCGGTTCTGCATTGGGTGCGTCGGTCGCAGAACTCATTGATTCTCTTCAGACAACGGAAGGCGTTCCCTCTTTCCTCTTTGCCTTTGCAGAAGCCAATAGTGTCGGAGTGGGCCTACTCGGGGGTGAAACGATCGAAGCGATCCTGGAGCGGATTGAGGCGGGAGAAATCCAAAAACTGATCGTCGCGGAAAATGATCTTTTTGTTCGTGCGCTTGATCGCCGCCGCCTACTGCAAGCGCTTGAAAAATTGGAGACACTGATCGTACTCGATCACACCGAATCGGAAACTATCGCTCATTCCGATTTGGCCATTCCGGTGGCCACACAGGTGGAAGCAACCGGTCTCTGGGTAAGCGCAACGGGACGCGCAGCTCGCGCCTACGCGGTCTACCGTCCAGAACCGTGGATCCCCGCCGCCTGGCAAGTCTTGGGCGAATTGGGAAGCACCAAGACAGAAAGCGAGACAGAGGCGGAAACGACTCCCGATGACCTGCTCTTTCAACTCGCTCAAGGGGTGACCCTCTTCCAGCCGGTCCTCAATCTAGCCCATGCAAAAGAGTGGAAAGAAGCGGGACAAAAGATTCCACGGCTTTCTGCGCGCGCCAGTGGCCGTACTGCCCTGCCAGTCTGGAAGGATATCCGCCAACACCCGCGCCCCCCACAAGACACCGAAACCCCCTTTAGTTTTTCGATGGAGGGGTACAGTCGCGGCATCTCTTCCGATTTAATTCCACGATTCTGGGCCCCGAATTGGAATTCACAAGAAGCGATCAATAAATATCAAACCGGATCGAGTGGGGTGTGTTTGATTGGGACGCTAAAAACCAATGCAGCGGGTCCTGTCGACGCGAAATCCTTTCGTGAGGGGACCGCAAGGGCCCCCGTCGCCGAAAGGATTCCTTGCGCCACCCGCCGCGGCAGCGACCAACTTCTTCTCGTTCCCGTCGCTGAAATCTTTGGAAGCGAACGCTTTTCACGTTTAAGCCCCACGATTGCCGAATTGACTCCGAACCCCTATTTAGAACTGCACCCCCAAACGGCGAAACGTTTTAAACTGACGGCAGGTCAACTCTGTAAAGTTTCCTGGGATCATGCAGACGCAACTTTGACGGTGTGTATGAATGAATCACTGGCCCCCGATGTCGGTGCAGTGCCGGCCGGTTTTGCAGAAACCGGCTACCTTCAACATCCGACTGGAGCCAAATTAACCCCCCTCACCGGAGCAAAAAACTGATGCTGATCGAATTGATCCAAGTCGTCGTTTTGCTCGGCGCCTTGCTTTCGTTCGCCCCACTCTTGGTGTGGGCCGAACGACGGCTGCTGGCCGGCATGCAAGACCGCTACGGCCCTAATCGGGTCGGTCCCTTTGGCATCCTGCAGTCGGCTGCTGACGGGATCAAGCTTTTCTTCAAGGAAGAGGTCACGCCCCCCTTTACCAATCGCATTCTCTTTACCTTGGCTCCCTTGATTCTCTTGGTCACCGCATTGTTGGCCTTCGCATTGGTCCCCTTCACCGATTCATTTTGGATCATTGATCTCAACGTTGGCCTCCTGGCCTTTCTGGGACTCTCTTCGCTCGGCGTCTATAGCGTCGTGCTTGGTGCTTGGTCTTCGAATAATAAATACGCTTTGCTGGGGGGGCTGCGCGCCACGGCCCAGATGATTAGTTATGAACTGGCAATGGGACTGGCGGTCGTCGGGGTGATCTTGCTCGCCGGTTCGTACAACTTACGGGAGATCGTTGCCGCTCAAGAGGTTCCTTTTATTGTTTACCAGCCACTCGGTTTTCTTATCTTCTTGATTGCTGGCATCGCCGAAACCAAACGACTCCCCTTTGATCTCCCCGAATCGGAAAATGAACTGGTCTCCGGTTTTCACACCGAATACTCCAGCATGAAGTTCGCTCTCTTTTTTCTTGGAGAGTACCTAGGAATCCTACTCGTCAGCAGCATGATTACCGTCTTGTACTTGGGGGGGTGGCATGGCCCCTGGCTCCCGCCATTTGCTTGGTTTGCCTTGAAAGTTATGGGGCTCATCTTCTTTTTCATCTGGGTACGGGGGAGCCTGCCACGTATCCGCTACGATCAACTGATGAGTTTTGGTTGGAAGGTCTTGATTGAATTGGCCCTATTAAATGTTCTGATTACTGGCGCCATCAGTTTGTGGGTGAAGTCGGGGCGATCGATGATGTCGAGCAGAACGCCTTCGGGTGAGCGCAGTGTCACGAGGCGATCCCAGGCGGCAAAGAACGGCAGCACGCCCTGCATACGCACCTCGAGCACACCGTCGAAGATCTCTTCGGCCAGTGCCTGGCGTCGAGCTGTTTCCTCCGCATC
>CAZXZM010000049.1:0-2954 GCA_964645365.1 uncultured Pseudomonadota bacterium
GACCAGTCGAAGGATTCGAAAGAAAGCGGACCGGATCGATGTATTCACGTGTCGGACCGGCGGTTACTAAGACCCGCAGACCGCGCAGATCTTTTTTCGGGGAAGGCATTGTTTAAGTAGAGACAAGCTTCGGTTGTTTCTTTGTCAAGGCTTCCTGGATCATTTGAAGGATTTTTGTCGGATCGGGAAGTCGTCCTTTTCCATCCCAACCGCAAGCCAAATAACCCGCTTCTGGATCCAGAATCTGATAACCAAGCTCTTGAGCCTTTTGTAGATTGTTTTGGGTCGCAGCGTGGTTCCACATATTGACATTCATCGAGGGGGCGAGCAGCACTGGGGCCTGTGTGGCCAAGACAACTGTCGTGACCAAGTCATCACAAAGGCCATTGACGAGTCGTGCCAAGGTATGGGCGGTGCAAGGAAGAACAGCCACTAAGTCGGCTTCATCGGCCAAGGTGATATGATTGATCTCCTGTTCTTTGCCGAGACTAAAAAGATCGGTATGGCAGGGGTGACCACTCAAGGCTTGAAAAGTGAGCGGCGTGACGAATTCTTGTCCCTCCTTCGTCATAATAACGTGGACGTCAACCCCTTCCTCAACCAATAGCCGCACCAACTCACACGTCTTATAGGCCGCAATGCCTCCACAGACCCCGACAACGATTGTCTTGTTTTTTAGCCCCTTCATGTTCACGGATAGGCTAACGGATACCGGCTATGAAGTGAAGCCTTTTGTCGTCAAGAAGATGGGAGAAGGGCCTCGGGAGGCACCCAGCCGCCGAAGGCGCGTTCCAGTTCCTGTGCGACGGCGATCGTCAAATGGTCGTTGCCGGGAGCCGCGGCGACCTGAACCCCGAGTGGCAGCCCTTCCCGATTTAAGCCAAGCGGAACTTGCGTGACTGGAAACTCCAGGACATTGAATATTGCGGTGTAAACCCAATTAAAAGGAGGGAGCATGGCGCGGTAGTGGCGTGGCGCTGGAGTGACGTAGGGGGGATAGAGAATAACTCCGTTGGGGCCGAGCTCTTCGATTAACTCCCGTTTTATTTTTTGTCCCAATGCAACAAAGCGATCCACTCGTCCGGTCAGGCCAGACATCGCTTCATAAGTAACTTCGAGCACCCCCAAGATGATTGCTGGCAATGTGTGGGGAGAGAGCCGCACAAACCATTGCAAAAGGTGGCGGAATGGATTGACCGGTGTACCGTCTCCCATCATGGCACGAAAGGAAGTCTGGCTAGCAGCGGATAACATCGAAGCCCAGATGTCGAAAGAATATTTAAAGTCTTCGATGGCAAATTTTTTGACTTTTGCCCCGCGACGGGACAGGGCACGGGCTGCACGACGTTGAGCTCTTTTTAGATCGGTACTGACATTGAGTCGGCCGTTATCTGCAACGTCATAAACGGTTACGTTGTTCATGTTGACTTGCGCGGGGTTGCCGAGCTTCATTTTTCGGCACCACTTATCATTAGGAACCGGTCCTGCCAGAATCTTTAAGAGCGGCATAAGATCTTCGGCCTTGCGGGTGAGGGGACCCGTTGCTTGATAGAGATTGGCTTCGTTTTCCGGGGGTGGGAATTGTCCCCCTTCCGGCACCAGGCCCCCGGTCGGTTTGTGGCCAAATACACCATTAAAAAAGGCGGGCATCCGGATTGAGCCACCAATGTCCGAGCCGAGTCCAAAGGGGGAGCCCCCAGCTGCGACGATCGCTGCTTCTCCACCGGAGCTGCCACCAACCGTACATTTAGGATTGTAGGGATTGTTTGTTCGGCCATAGACGTGATTGTACGATTCCATCCACATGCAAAGTTCTGAAGTGTTGGTGACCCCCAAGGGGATCGCCCCGGCAGCCCGTAGGCGTTCCACGGTTGGAGCGTCCTTTCGCGCCTTCCGTTTTTTGCGGGCCAGCAGTCCGGCGGTATGAGGCATGCCCGTGAGCTGGATGCTCTCTTTGGTAGTGCAGGGAACGCCGTGAAACAGTGGAAGTTTTTCCGGAGCGGTGCGCTTGATTTTTTGATCGGCACTATCAGCTGCCGTTCGTGCTTGCTGAAAGCGGTCCTTGACCACCGCATTGAGTATGGGGTTCACCTTCTCAATCTGTGCGATGTAGGCTTCAACCGCTTCGCGCGAAGTGACTTTGCGTTTGCGAATGAGGGCGGCGAGTTCGGTCGCCGACAGAAATAATAGCGAGTTTATTTTGCTCATTGCGACGGGTCCTGTCGCGGCGAAGACCTTCCGTCAGGGGCTACCCCACAAGGGGGCAGCCCGCCGAAAGGCATCGCCACGCCACCCGTCGCACTAATATAATTGGCCAATTTCGCATATTGTTTGAGGGTGATTGTTTCGGGTCGTGCCTTTGGATCAATTCCGACTGCTTCTATTGCCTTGGTGTATTCCTTTAAAGTATTGCGCAACATTTTTCGTCGCCCGCTAAAGGCCTGACGCACCAGTTTATCGAAGACGGTTTTGTCTGTAATCGCGACTCGTGGTTTTTCGGAAAGGTGCATCGCCACGACCGCCGATTCGACCTTTGGAGGGGGCTTAAAGGCACCTGCCGGGACTTTCAGTACGGAATCTGTTTTACTGTACAGTTGAGTAAAGATCGAAAGGAGTCCATAGTCCTTTCCTCCCGGTCCGGCCTGCAGACGGTCCGCTACCTCTTTTTGAACCATCAGCCAAAGTTCTGAAAAAAGGGGACGTTGCTCGATCAGACGAAAGATAATTTCGGTTGCAATGCTGTAAGGAAGGTTCGAGACGACTTTGATTTGAGACGGTTTATAGCGGGCTAAGTGGGCCTCAAAATCAAACCGCAAGATATCTTCATTGTAGATATCGATTCCACTTGCGATTGGAAATTTGTTTCTTAATTCATTGGCTAATTTCTTGTCGTATTCCACGACAATAAGTTTGCGACAACGTTCGGCAAGAGGCTGAGTCAAGATTCCGTGGCC
>CAZXZM010000049.1:2964-10422 GCA_964645365.1 uncultured Pseudomonadota bacterium
GATTTCTAAAACGACATCGGCGTTATCGATCTGGGCGAGCCGGACGATTTTCTCGGCTAATTGAGGATGGGCCAGAAAATGTTGCCCGAGCCGTTGGCGGCGGGTGCTCATGAAGCGGATCCTTTTACAATCTCGGTTGCGATTGCATTGAGATCCGGTGCCGACGATTCTCCCCGTGCTAGTTTCCGGGCCCCTAAATACGCGACCATAGCTGCATTGTCGGTGCAGTATTTTGGTGACGATACAAAAAAGAGGAACCCCTCTTCTTCCGCCGCTTCCTTTAGGACGGTACGCAGGCGACTATTGCAGGCTACTCCGCCGGTGAGGAGGATCGCTTTGCTTTCAAATTCGGTAGCGGCCCGCATAGTTTTCGTAACTAAAGTTTGCACCACCGCCTCTTGAAATGATGCGCAAATATCCGGGAGAACGGCGAGTTCTGTCGACGCGCCACCCGCCGCATATGTTTGTATGTGACGTGCGACTGCGGTCTTGAGGCCACTAAAACTAAAGTCGTGCGGACGCCCCCGTACCTCACCGTGTGGAAAAGAAATCGCTTCCGGGTTTCCTTCTTTGGCCAGCCGATCAATGATCGGCCCACCGGGGTAACCCAATTTCAGCATCTTAGCGACCTTATCGTAGGCCTCTCCAGCGGCGTCATCTCGAGTGGCTCCGATCAGTTCGTATGTTCCAAAATCACGACAATGATAGTTAGCGGTGTGTCCTCCCGATACCAACAGACCGGTATGGGGGTATGGAATCGCACCAAATTCTAAAAAAGGGGCGTTCAAGTGTGCCTCCAAGTGGCTGACGCCAAGAAAGGGAATCTCCAGCCTCCAGGCGAGTGACTTGGCAAAGGAAAGACCGACTAGTAAGGAACCAAGCAGGCCAGGTCGGTGGGTGACGGCAATGCCATTAAGTTGTTCCAGTGAAAGACCGGATGACTCGATGACCTCCGTGACCATCGGGGCCAGCGTTTCACTGTGACGGCGAGAGGCGAGTTCCGGGACGACTCCTCCGTGCGGAGCGTGGGTCTCATGTTGAGAGGCGACTTGTTCGGCAAGAATGTTGGGTTGGCCTTCTTTTGAGAGTTGCAATGCGCAAACGGCTGTCTCGTCACAGGAAGTTTCAATTCCGAGTACTGTAAACTCTCGATTATTTTCCATGAAACTGTGGCGGGCGTTTTTCTAAGAAGGCGGCAACCCCTTCTTTGAAATCTTGCGTGTCAGCACTGGTACTGATTGCCCTGCGCTCGCGATCCAGATGAGCGGCTAAGCCATCCTCGTCGGGGGTAAAGAGCTCTTTGACTTTTTTGTGAGCGAACGGGGCCTTCGTCGCTAACTTTTCGGTCCACCCCTCTATTTTGCCTGGTAACTGTTCCGGTGCAGCGAGATCATTGACAAGTCCCCATTCGAGCGCAATCTGTGCCGAGATTTTTTCTGCCGTCAGCAGCATCTGTGTCGCGCGCCCTTGGCCAATCAGGCGAGGAAGAAAATAGGTCAGTCCCCCATTGGGAGCAAGCCCCAGGCCGGTCGTGCCAGCATTGAAGGTCGCTTCCGTGCTGGCGATTCGCAAATCACAGGCGGTGACGAGTCCAAAGGCAACGCCGCTGACGGGACCGTTACAAAGGGCGATCACCGCTTGCGGCAGCTTCCGTATTGTGAGTACCGCTTCATGAACTTCTTGGGAAATTTGGTCAAAGAAACGGGGAAAATCTTTAGTCTGCGCCATTTGCTTGATGTCTCCGCCGGCCGAAAAGGCACGTCCCGTTCCCTGGATGACAACGACCCTCAAATCCTTTTCGCCCTGCAGTGATCCCAGCTTTTTCTTTAATTGCGTGGCCATCGAAAGCGAGAAAGCGTTCATCACCTCCGGTCGATTGAGAGCAATCGTCACAATGCCCCCTTCTTTTTTAAGGAGGACCTCTTCACTCATGGCCCGTTTCCTTTTGATGCCAGTTGTGGGTGTAGTAGTTGGTAGGCAGAGGATCCCGATCACACAGATGAAAACCGATTAAAATGAAATTGACGGCGACGATCGGCATAAAAAAAACATTCGCGATGATTACTGCAATCGATCCTATTTCCAGAAAAAAAAGTAAGGAAGCGAGAGCAACAATATAACTGGCCGGGACCCGTGATTTCAAAAAATGTACCTCAATGCCCAGTTCTCCTCGCGGGGTCGGGTATTTTTTACGGTGACCGAGGTACCAAGGAAAGAAATAACAACCCAATACAAGGAGCCACTGTCCGAGTAGTAGCCAGTAGAGCGTATCATTCCAGGAGCCGTCGTTTCTGGAGAAGATGTTCTGGATGCTGGCAACCGCCAAACCGAGGGCAATGACCTCGACAAGGCGGACGAAAAGACTATGGCGACCAAAGAAAAGTTTGAGCATTGTCCGGCAGGCTAGACGGAGCGTGCACGGGGGTCAAGCGGTCAAAATACAACTTGCCTATTTTTTAGGCAGGGGTTACGACCGACCTTCATGGAAGAGGGACTCAGCACGGTTGTCCGTCGCAAATTGGTGCAGTTTCTTAAGAACGCCGAAGATTATGAGTTGCGCGATCTATATGGTGTCGTGATTCGCGAGATTGAAAAACCACTCATCGAACTCGTCCTCAAAAAGAATCAGGGCAACCAACTTCGGACGGCCAGGATGCTCGGAATCAATCGGAATACCCTTCGCAAGAAAATACAACAGTTGGGGATCGGTCAGGACCTCTCTTAAATGTCCCCTTTTTATTTTCATCTCGCTCTTTATTCGGCAGCGATCGCTGTCGCGGTGATCGCCGGTGGTTTTATCCCCCTCCTTTTACATTGGACACGGGCGCATTTGCCGGCACTGCTCAGTTTTGCCGGGGGGATTATGTTGGGGGCGGCCCTTCTCCATTTGCTTCCGGAGGCCTTTGCAGCAGCCGGAGCCAGTGCAGGTATCTGGATCCTGGCCGGTTTTGTCTTTTTGTATGCTTTTGAAAAATTTTTTACGGTCCATATTTGTGAGGCGCTTTCTTGTGAAGTTCACTCAGTGGGAATCTCCGCCTTTATTGGGTTGGCGATTCATGCGTTGACCGAAGGAGTGGCCCTAGGAACTGGAATGTTGACAGCAGGAGTAGGCTGGGTTGTTTTTTTATCAATCTTTTTACACAAACTGCCGGCCGCCTTTGCCCTCAGTTCTATTTTACTCCATGAACGATATCGCCAACGAACGATCGCATTATTACAGGGAATTTTTTTCCTCATGGTGCCGCTAGGGGCACTGGGAGTTCATTTTCTTTTTGTCTTGAGCGGTAAAGCACTTTTAGGCGCGACGCTTGGTTTCTCCGCCGGGACCTTCCTTCACATTTCTCTTTCCGACATCATTCCAGAAGTTCATCGGAGTCGTTATCAACGAAGCTTTGCCTTTGTTGCCTTCCTAGGGGGGATTGTCCTGATGGCGTTCCTCAAGTACGGAATGCCAGGAAAAAAATGAAGGGTTCGATTTCCATCGCCGGTCTCTATTCCATTTGCGACAACGCCCCTTGTCCGAATCGGTCTCCTGCAGAACTGGCACAGGTCTTATTGCAAGGGGGGGCACGCATCCTGCAATTACGGATGAAAGGGGCGACATCCGTTGAGCGCCGTGAGGTTGCCCAACAGATCCTGCAGCTCAAACAGAGGTTCTCTTTTTGTTTTTTAATTAATGACGATTTGGAGCTCGTTCGTGAGGTGGGGGCGGATGGGGTTCATGTCGGTGCCGATGACCTGCCGGTTGATGCCTGTCGTCGTTTTTTAGGCCCTCTCAAATATATCGGTTACTCCGCTCACACCTTGGCGGAGGTGCAGGCTGCGGAAGTAGCGGGCGCTGATTATGTCGCCTTTGGAGCGATTTTCCCTTCCCCTCTTAAGGGGCCAGGTCATCCGGTGCAGGGGGTGGGGCACCTTAAGAAGGTCGTTCGTTCGGTTCAGATTCCGGTCGTAGCGATTGGGGGAATTACGGATGAAAATGTCGCGTCGGTCCTAAAAACGGGGGTCGCGGCGGTAGCGATGATATCGGCCTTGACGGGAAGTGTTGATGTGACCGGGGCGACCTGCCAGATGGTGCGGCAGGTCAGGCAGTACTTGCATCCGCGGGTGAAATCGCCCTAAGCTGACCTCCAATGCTATGGCCAATATTCTGACCATTGCTGGCTCCGATCCTTCCGGGGAGGCCGGGATCCAAGGCGATCTGCAAACGATGCGAGCCCTGGGCCACCGCGGCTTCAGTGTTATCACCACCGTAACAGCGCAAAATGATGTTCGGGTCTATTCAGTCAATCCTGTGGATACGACCGTCCTGTCCGATCAACTGCGGGCGGTTTTAAGTCATTATCAGATCGATGCAGTCAAGATCGGTTTACTCGGAACCAAACAGATTGCCTATCAAGTCTATCGTATCTTGAACGAAGAACACTTCAAAAATATCGTCGTCGATCCAGTGCTTCGCTCTAGCTCCAAGGCGGTTTTATTAGAGAGCGCTGCGCTTCCGATCCTGACTAGTTTTATTCTTCCTCTATCCCGTGTCGTCACTCCAAATTTAGATGAAGCAGAAACACTGGCCGGGATGACGGTTCGCACGCAGGAACAGATGAAAGAGGCGGCTCGTAAGATCTATGATCTTTGTAAAGGAGTGGGAGCCGTTTTGGTAAAGGGGGGACATTTGGCCGATTCACGAGTCGATATCCTCTATGACGGTCAGCAGCTTCACGAATTTCCTGCTGCGAAAGTCTATCCTGAAAAAATCCGTGGCACCGGCTGTATTCTTTCTTCAGCCTTGGCCGCTTTTTTGGCACAAGGCTATGGTCTGACGGAGGCGGTCTGGGCTGCCAAGGCCTTTCTCGACCGTACTGTCGGGGGACATGAAGAAAAAGAGGACGAAGAACAACTCTCGTTTATTGCTTCTTAAGGCTTTCCTATTAATTTCTGATAAGCTTCCATCATTTGCTGCGTTATCGGTCCTGGAACTTGTTGACCGATTCGACCTCTTTCTAATTGGGCGACTGGCATCACCCCCTTGAGAGTACTGGTGATAAAGATTTCGTCAGCCCGCTCTAATTGCTTCGGTGAAACTCTCTTTTCTTGGCAGGGAATTTTTTTGCGACGGATTAATTGTAGTAGTTTTTTTCGCGTTACCCCTGGCATCACTCCTTCCTCTAGGGCGGGAGTGATTAAGGTGTTTCGTTTTACTAGAAAAAGATTGCTTCCCGCACACTCTGTGACAAAACCCTTGGCATTTAACAGGATTCCCTCGTCTGCTCCCCGCGTCGCAATCTCGCGGCGCGCGACTACCTTTGCCAAATAATTCGTTGTCTTCAGGGTGGCGATTTGGGCCGAATCATTAGTCACCGAACGGATCAGGATCAAGCGACACCCCTTTTGGTACAGGCGTTGAGGGTAAGGATCGGGAGGTTTAGCAAAGATCACAACATGGGCCTCAGAAGCGCACCGATGCCGTTTACCGACATCACTTTCTTCTGCACTGATATTAATTCGAAGATAGGCATCCCGGAGCTGATTGGCACGCAGTGTTTCGTGCACAGCAATTTCTAGTTTTTGTTGAGTGAGCGGGATCGGGATTTTCAGGGCCCGCGCTCCACGGTAGAGGCGTTGCAAATGATCCTTTAAAAATAGGACGTGACTGTCGATGGCAGATAAAGTTTCAAATAGACCTTCTCCATAGAGATAGGCGGCATCAAAGACAGAAATTTTCGCCTGTTCGGCAGGAACCAGGTTGCCATTGATGTAAACAAGATAGCTCATTTTGCTATAATTTGCGACGGGTGGCGCGGCGATGCCTTTCGGCGGGCTGCCCCCTTGTGGGGTAGCCCCTGACGGAAGGTCTTCGCCGTGACAGGACCCGTCGCATGTAGTGCCGCTTGCATCCCTTTTAGTTTTACAAGACATTCTTCGTATTCTTGTTCAGGGTCTGAATCGGTAACAATACCCCCGCCGGCATAAATTTTTATTTCCCCCGCTTCATGGGTCATGGTGCGGATGGCAATATTCATTTGGACAGAACCGTCGATACTGATGGAACCAATGGAGCCGGTATAGATCTCGCGTGGATGATCTTCCAATTCACGAATGATTTGCATGGCGCGGATCTTTGGGGCACCGGTAATAGAGCCCCCTGGGAAGCAGGCATTCAGCACGTCTCCTACTGTCTTGTCGGGCTCCAATCGCCCCGAGATCACACTATAGAGGTGATAGAGATGAGGGAGTTGCAGGAGGCCAGTCAGCTCCTTTGTCGTCACACTCCCCGGAAGACAAACCCGCCCAAGATCATTTCTCTCTAGATCAGTGATCATGAGCAGTTCCGCCCGATCTTTTTTGCTGCTCCAGAGCTCTTTTCGAAATCGTTTATCGATTTTATCATCGATGTTTCGTGGGCGTGTTCCCTTAATTGGTTGAGTCGTGATCTGGTTCCCAGCGATTTCTAAAAAAGATTCGGGTGAGGAACTTAAAATTTGGAAAGAGCCACAGTTTAAAAAGGCGGCGTGCGTTGCCGGGTTAAAACACCGCAAGCGTCGATAAAGTGACGCTGGGGACGCGGTCGTTTTGCCCTCGAAGCATTGTGCATAGTTTACCTGGTAACAATCGCCAGCAGCGATCAATTCTTTAATCTTTTGTACCTTATCGCAATATTGTTGTTTTGTAATGGTTGGAAATAGTTTTGTTGCACCAATCTCTTTGTCCTGTTGCATGTAACGGATGCGTTCATAGAGGTGAGCCATTTTTTGTTCGGCCCTTCCTTTATCAGAGGAACCCTTGAGACCATCAAGGCCGAGACTCGCCAAATAACTCTTCCCTGTCTGGTGATCGGTCATGATAAAAGTATCGTAAAAAGGAAAATAGAAAACAGGGTAAGATGTTTTACGCTTTGGTACCTTTGGGATAAAATATTGATAGGCTTCGTAGGCGAGATAACCGATCCAGCCCCCACGAAAGGGCCAGGGGTATTCGCTGACAACGGGACAGGGCTTCCATAAGGTCTTCAGTGCATTCCAGCTGCCTGGAGGTTCCAGAGAGCTAAGCGGATCGGTTGCCAATATTGAATACCGACCTCGAGCCGTCGATGCATCTGAAGAATCGAGAAAAACGGTTTGGGGATGGTCTGCGAGTGCCGAAAAAGCTTGAGCAACCTTAAAATCAGACGGGAGAACTTCCGTGTAAAGTCTTAGTCTGGCCACGGGATCATTCGCCTAAGGAAGATTAGGAGGCGAAGTGCGCTGTCGGCGCCCCAGGAAGAGTAGCCCTAAAGAAATAACTAAAGCGGCCCCTCCAATGATTCCGCTCCACGAGAGTGGGATTTCTCGTCCCGCTATAACGACGGTCCATCCCGTTAAGGCGCGCGCAATATGACCGACGGCAATGGTGCCAAAAAAACCGGAGAGCCAAACCCGCGGCGTGGGAGAGGGTTGTTCTTTAGACATTAAACGACCTCCT
>CAZXZM010000050.1:0-10322 GCA_964645365.1 uncultured Pseudomonadota bacterium
ATTGCCACGAGGATCAAAGGTGTCATTGACCCGGTAGGAGAGGCGTCCCTGGTAGGCGATCGTTGTCGAGTCGGGAATGTGGGTGAGATCGACGACAATGTCATAGGTTTCGCTCCCTGGTTCATAGAGAATATCGAGATGATAGGACCAGGTGTCACTTCCACCCGAACTGGAGTGAGTCAGCGTTGCCTCATTAAGAGTCACGCCAGAAATGCCGAGTGCATTCATCTCAGTCGTCAGGTCTTCCGTCGCACCGGAGGGAAGCGAGATGCTATTCGCATTGGCGGTACAGCTGAGGCTCGCGAGTCCCATCAAGGCCGCAAGCGAGCGCCCCCGCAACGATTCGAGTCGTGCATTGAGTTGAGCGGCGGCACAGGCATGGCCGGTCGTTGTGTCGGTTTCTACCCAGAGTCCGACGTCACCACTCGGGAGCTGGTCATCTTCTTGCGGAGCAGGGGGCAGCTCTCCATTGTAGTCAGGATGACCCTCATAATTGACAGTCGGTCCGTAACATTCTGCATTGGTGTCGACTGCCAAGAAGAGGCTTGGGTCAAAACGACAGATTGAAGGGGTCGTACCGTTTAAAATTTGGTTGATGCGTGCCGTTGCAGCCGCGTAGCGACTGATAAAGGCCCCCGATTGCGCCAAGGTAACGGAACTTAAGTCAGAGGTGTCACCATCATCTTCCGTCGTATCGAAAGGGGAGGCGACCGCCAGGCCCGATGGAAAATAAGCTGGATTTCCGGCACTGGTGCCGACATTTCCATCGCCACCACCGCAGGCTGAAAAAGTGGCGACACAGATAAGGAATAAAAACTTTGTCACGATTTTCTTCATGGCTTTTTTCCTTCTTTATGGGTGGAGGTCACCGGAAAAAGTTGACAGTTTAATTGATAGACTCCGTGGTAATCACGATCCCCTTGATTGATCAGATCGATCATCTCTTCGCGAAAGGCCTTGATCCGTTCCTTGATCTTCGGCAGCGATTTCTTCGGGATTGGGATCGTCAGCGAAGTAATGTCTCTTAATTCTGGTGAAACAGTCAGCATTGCTTCCTTGGCCTCATTCAGCATCGACTGATGAAAATTATACACCTCAACAGAGTCGACTTCTGCCGGCGTTGTGAGGCTCGCCTCCGAATGGACAAGTTTATCATCTTTATTGCGGCGAATCAGCCCTAAGCGGAGCAAAACCTCCAGGGCATGTTCCACCTCTTTCGCCTTGATTGCCGGCTTGACCCGTTTTGCAATCCAGGCGGGGTCTTCCTGGAAGCCGGAGAGGGCGACCATTTCTCGGATTACGACAAAGTGTTTTTGAGTGAAGTATTCGTATTGGTCCTTTTCGATCCCGGTCAGCTTGACGGCCGGCTTCAGGGCAGAAAGTCGCTCGAAGTAGAGCTCCCGCTCCGGGTCTGACTTGGCCTGATTGAAGAGGACCAGGGCCTCGAAGTAGCCCGCCTCCCTCTTGGAGAGCTTCAGGGCCCGGGCGAACTGGGCGATCGAAGTAGGGGAGAGGTTTCGGTTTCCATCCATCACCATCTTCAGGTAGCCGGACGAGGAGAGCCCAGCGATCCGGGCAAAATACCGGTGGGAAAAGTGCCGTTTTTTTGCCTTTTCCGCCGCATAGCGGTCCTTCAGGTAGGCCCGATAATCCATAGAGCGGAAGAGGTCCGGCATCTCGATGGGACTGGCTGATTCCTGCTCACTCATGGGGATAGTGTGCCACCCCCTCCTCTAGAGAGCAAGTAAAAACGTCCATAAAATGTTCACAAAAGAGAACGAAAATAGGAATGAGAAGCCCTATATATCTTGATATAAGCCTTGTTATAGCCCAGAATCCTCTTCAGTGATGTTCACAAAATATATAATAGGAGGATAAAATGAAAACACTATTCATGCAGAAAAAACAGATCAAGCTTAAGGCACGGGCCCTGATTTCAGGAACCCTGATGGTAGCCCATTTGCTCTCTGGCTGCCTTGGAAGTGAAGGGGATACCAACAATGAGGAGACGGAAGATAGTTCTTCCTTCCCCTCCTCGCTTGCGGTTACCTCTCCCTTCGATGTGACCGACAATGATACCGACGAATCGGAAGACTCCAGCCTGAGTGCAGTAATCCTGGCCTCTAGTGGAGCCTTTGTTACTCGTTATGCCTGGGCGACCGCCCGGATTGATCAGATTTTAAACGGTACGACCGCAACCCTGTGCCGTTTTGATCCGGAGCTCTTTCTGGCGACCGATACCGATGCCGAATGTTTTGGGCCGACTGTCACCTACGAGGCACATCCCGATGCCGCCCCGACCGATGCCGACTATGACGGAGAGCTCCCGAGTAAGGATGTCGGACTTTGGGCGGAGACCGATAGTGCTCGTGGCCATGCCTGTGCCGCAGCAGAGCTCAATGCCCGCATGGAAGGGGTTCGTGATAAATCGATGAGCGCCCTGATGGGATTGGCGAGCCTTGTCTGTGTGATGCGGATCAATAGCATCACCGAACCGAACAACGATAGTGAGGACCTCACGAGCGAAATGAATGCCTTGGGCATTTCCGATGTCTCGTTTACGAGCGCCTCGATTACGCACGACGATTCTTCGGGTGACGATGAATGGTCTTACGAGCTCGGCCTTGAATATACGCCCGGTTCCGACAGCCATCGCATTGTTGTCGATATGACCCATATCCCAAGTGGGACGGCACTGGAATATCAGGGACGCCTCCCTTACCGGGTGAACGATCAGATGACCGGTGGGAATTGCCCGACATCGGATGTGACTGACAATGGATCATTGCTCTACGAACGGGCTGGTGCCGACGATCTCAAAGTCGATGTCCGGACCGGTCAGCTCTGTGAGCATGATTCGGATGGTCTGACCGATGGACTGGTTGACCCGAGCAACAAGTATGACTCTGGCAGCAACCCAACCGGTTGGGCGAATAACTTCAACATCCTGACCGCAGAGTTTGATCCGACCACCATGAATGGCGACTTTTCTTATTCATGGCAGGCGGGTCCGAACGATGCCAATGCCCGTATCTTCAATGTTCATGTCGACGAAGATACCGATAGCGGTGATCAGGTGGGTGATGCCTTTTTCGGTTACGGAGATGACATCGAAGATACCGATGGAAGTATCGGTGGCTTCATCTGTAACTGGGCTGGCCCCAATAATGACCATACCCTATTGGACTATTCCCAGTACCAACAGGTCACCTTTAATGGGACTTCCGGTAAGTTCACTGCCGACGTTTCCGACATCGTCTATGCACCGACTGTAGACTGTGAATATGACGGAACCGGTGACTTCACCTACGACTCCACGATGGATGGGTCGGCCGATACCGATCCAGCGGACGCTGTAGCGAATGAACTGCTAGATTTGAGCGATGTTGATTTCGAAATTCCCGATTCACCATCCAATATCTAAAAACCCCGCTTCAATCCCCTCAACCCGGTGGGGGCGCGATCAACGCGCTCCCACCGGGCCTTTTCTTGACCCACAGAGCTTTTCGTTCTAATTCTTGTCAGCGATGAAGGGCTGTTTTAATACACAGACCAAAGTCAAAGTTCGTTTTTCCGATACCGATGCGATGGGGCATGTGAACAATGCCCGCTTTTTCAGTTATATGGAAGAGGGACGAGTGGCCCATGTCCAAAAACTTTTTCCCGATATGACGATGACCAATGACCTGCGCGACTTTCCTTTTATTCTGGCCGACATTCAATGTGCCTTCAAAAGCCCTGCCTTTATCGGTGAGACTCTAGTGGTCAGTCTGGGTGCAACGGAAATTGGCAATAAAAGCTTTGTCTATGGATGTGAGATTCATGAAGAAAAAACCGGTCGCTTGGTTGCTGTCGGGCAGAGCGTCCAGGTGATGTATGACTACCATGCCGGTAAGAGTTGTCCGATTCCGGATGACCTCAAGAAAAAGATTGCCGCGATCGACGGCGACCACCTCTTAAGCAGTTAATTTAACGGTATCCCAGCATACTGCCAGTGCCAGGGCTTCGGAAGAAATCCCCGCCGGTTTTTCTCGGGATAGGTCTGACGAAAACCGAAAGCGGGGCCATTATCCTGAAGCCACTCAAAGGCCTGAGAACGTTCAAAGGTTACCTCTTCCATTTGCGAAGACCAGAGGTCAAAGGCGGGATGGTCCAGACAACTGTGTTCGTTTTCGTCGGGTAGTGCTACTTGATCGACGAGACTGGAGACGCAGAAACGATTTTGCCGAAGCATCGCCAATAACAGAAAAATTTGGAAGCCGTCGTTTCGATAGGCAGAACGGACATGAAGGTCGATTCCTGCCTTCGCTGCCTGTTGTAACAGGTTGGTTAGGGGGGCGTGCGTTGATCTAGGGACCAAGACAGTCTTTTTTCCCAAAACTGGAATGGCTTGCGGCAGAGGCCTTAGCTTCGCTTGGTTCGTAGCCGCTGATCGCTGACAGGCATGAGAAGAGGTTTGTTTTAAAGAGGCCACTTGGTTCGATAGTCGGTTGACTGTTTCTATTTCACTGTCGGAAAGGAGCGCTTGCAATCCTTTCCGACTGAGCGCGTCCGCCTCACCGACTAAGATCTGGGGGGCTAAATTCAGAAACAGCTTATTGACGATCTGCCCAACCTGCACGGACTCCGATTGGTTGAGGCGCATTTTACAGGCAGCGCGCGGAGGAAGCTTGCGGTACGGGGGGAGATAGTGATCGAGCAGGAGGGCAAAAATGAGTTGCCCCCTCTGTGCCACCCGTTCAAACCACTTTGGAGTTCCGACCTGTTGCGGGTTTGGGAGGAGGGCGGCCAAGAAGGCCGCTTCGTTGGCGTCGATTTCCGATGGGGACTTATTGAAATAATGTTCGCTCGCGGCGGTGATTCCAAAGAGATTCGGCCCCCATTCCGCAAAATTTAAGTAAAGTTCCAAAATGCGGTTCTTGGTCAAGGCTCTTTCCAGTTTCAGGGCGAGGATCATTTCCTTGAATTTTCGCCAAAATGTTTTTTCCGGTGTCAGGTAGAGATTTTTGGCCAGCTGCATCGTGATAGAACTCGCTCCCCACACAATGCGCCCTTCTTTTAAGTTTTGCTTCAGGGCATCCTTGAGGCTCGCCCAATCAAGGCCTTTATGAACATGAAAGCGGTAGTCTTCGGCAACGATCACCGCTTGGCTGACAAAGCGCGATATCTCGGACAGGGGAACCCAGCGGTAGCGGCAGTACTTCCCGCGACACTTTTGCTCGATAAAGGCGGTGACCTTCGGGGTCTCTCGTTGCAGACCGCTCGGGTCGGGGAGCCAGAACCAGAGCCCCGCCAGTCCCAGTAGGCCGAGGAGAGTGAGAATTAGAAAGGATTTTAGCAAAAATTTTATCAAGAGAATCGAGAGCTTAACGAAGGGCGATTTTCTTAGCAACTTCCAATGGTTCCGGCCGATTTGCGGTTTGGGTATGGTCTTTGGGTCACTCGTTCATCTTGGGGGAGCCACCCCTTTTTTAGCTGCGACCGCCGTCGCACAGCCGGAATTACTCCTTCGTTCGGAACATATCTGGGAGGATCTCAGGGCGACGACCGTTGGACTGGAGACCCGTTACCCCATTATCGATCCGGGTGTGGTCTCTGCCGCCTTTGGAGAGCAGACCCGTCTTTTGGCGGGTGACTGGGAGGGAACGAGTGTCCTCCCCCTGACCTACTTAGACAGTACCGCTTCGACCAAGATGATCGGTCCGGTCCGGGCCACCTTGGATCGGGTTTTAAAACACTATGCCAATTCCCATTCACGTACCCATGTCCCGGCGGCTATTTCCACGCAGTGGTATCATGAGGCGCATGAAACGGTCCTCGATTTTGTCCGTGCCGATCGCGATACCCACACTGCTGTTTTTGTCGGTCATGGGGCGACCGGTGGAATCAATCGGGTAGCGCGCTCCCTCTTTTGGGAGGGACGAACCTCGACGATTATGCAGGCTTATTGGCGTCTCTGGGGGCGGATTTTTAAGCCGGGAGACAAACGCGATACTGTTGTCTACACTGGCATGGAGCATCACGCCAATCAACTCCCCTGGAACAAATACGCCCCCCGTTCGATCGGCATTCCAGTCGATCCAAGAAGCGGCAAGCTTCCCATCGATCATTTGGCCGATGTCCTGTGGCAAAATAAAGGGCGGGTTCGTCTCGTTGCCGCCGCTGGTGTTTCCAATGTGACCGGGATTACCAATGAGATTGCAAGCCTGGCTGATCTTGCCCATGCCGTTGGAGCGGAAATCTTGATTGATGGGGCACAGATGTTGGCGCACATGCCGGTCGACATGCAACAGTGGGGAATCGACTACTTTGTCGCCTCAGGTCATAAGGTCTATGCGCCGGGGGCTCCGGGTATTTTGGTGATGCCCAAAAAAGCCTCCCCAGAAAATCCAGACGAGATGGGGGGAGGGATTATCCTGTCGGTTTCACTCGACCACTATCTCTTGTCGGCGAAATTTCCAGACCGTGAAGAGGCGGGGACACCGAATATTGTTGGCGCCCATCTCTTGGCCTCGGCACTGAAGACCCTGCAATGGATCGACATGAACTGGGTCTGGGCCCATGAAAAGGCGTTGACCGAAGAGCTGCTCGATGGGTTGAACCGATTGGACGGGGTGACGGTTTATGGAGACGCTCTTTTTAGTCGAACCCCCCGTGCTGGCGTCGTCTCTTTCAATATTGAGGGGATTCCCCACCCGATCGTCAGTCAAGCGCTATCCGACTATTTCAATATTGCGACCCGCAATGAATGTTTCTGTGCCCAGCCTTATATTAAAAGTTTGCTCGGCCTGACCGAGGAGGAGCTTGCCCGTCTTGATGAGGCGGTCACACGTGGTGATCACAGCGAGTCACCCGGCATGGTCCGCGCCAGCCTCGGGCTCTATACGACCGATGCCGATGTCCAGCGCCTGATCAAAGCGGTCCGGTGGATTGTGGCCAATCGGGAACGGCTGCTCGAGGAATACAAGGTTGATCGTGACGGCAATGCACGTCGCCACGATGGTTGGCGGGTCGACCCCGATAATTATCGGCCTTATCCAATTGCCGGCACGGATGGTCTTTACATCATGCCAGCCTAACCGCTTCTTGCCCCACCACTTGCAATGTGCTTAGAGTCTCTGACGGGAGGAAAATATCATGGGAAAATTTTTACAGATGATTCAAGAGGGGGCAATGCAAGAAGAAATTGCCGCCTATCTCGATTCACTCGATCACGAAGCTCGCTTAAAAGAGGTTGAATCGATTTCAGGGAAGGTACAGCCAAAGCTGTATGCGCTCGCCAAAAATGACGTGACGGTCTCCGATCTGATTCCCCCGGACGGGACCCCCCTGCAACAGGTTATTTTTTATGGCCGTAATTCTCTCCCATTCCAAAATATCTTCCAAAAGAGGATGTGTCGTTCGCGTGATGGCTCTGTTCTTTGGGGCTACAATTACCAATCGCTTCGCTGGCTAACCGGTCCCGGCTATTTTGTGGTTGCCAATGATTCGGATCGTTCGGGGGAGGTGATGATCGATTACACCAAGACCCCCGGCTCACCTCCCGAAGATTGGCCTTCCTATAAGCCGAATGGAAAAGGGATCTCTCGCTTGGTCTATGCTGGAATGAAAGATTACCTCCGACACGTTTCCAGGAATGTCTTTATCGGAGAGGCGACCAAGAAGGGGAAAAAGATGGGGCAATACTTTTTGCTCTGTCGTCAGTAGTTATTTTATTGCGGTGATGATGTCGGAGGTCATCGGAGCCGGCATCTTTTGGTAACTTACTTTCCTAAAACCCGCCTGTTTCAGCCAATCCTTGACTTCATGGGTTCCGTAGCTGCGGCCACGAGTAAATAACAGCATTGTGAGCGAGAACACCGCCCCGTCGACTGGAGCGGTCAGCTGTTGATTGAGGAAGTGATCTTTGATCAGAACTTGTCCATCCGGCCCCAAGGCCCGGTAGAGTTTTTTAAAGAGCTTTTGATTGTCTCGCTCATTTTCGGAATGGATGACATTGGAGAGGAGGGCGCAGTCGATCCCTTTAGGGAAGGGATCTTTATTGTAGTCGCCGACTTTCACGGAAACTCTTTTCGTCGGATCGTTTTTCTTTAGCATTCGCCGAGCCACTCTACAGGTAGCGGGAAGATCAAAGACTGTTGCCTTTAGTTTTGGGTTTTTCTTGCAGAACTCAATTGCATAGGTCCCCGGTCCGCCACCAATATCGAGCAAAAAGCGATAGGGTTTTAGATTCAGTTTCCGGGCCATCACCTTCGCATCACCGCGCACCACTGCGATGTCGTGCATGGCCCCGATAAAATCATCGAGTGCCTTTGGGTCATCCTGAAACATATTCCGCCGGTCGGTTGCCTTGCCGGTTCGGACTGCCTCTTCCAGTTTTGTGTAGCGGACAAAGTTTTGTTCCATGAAGGCGATCATCGTCGCGTAGGAGGTGGGGCTCTTTTTCAGGAGGTATTTGCGGGCGAGCGGGGTAAGCGCGTAGCGTTCTCCCGTTTTGCTAAGAAAGTCGAGCGCCACCATCGCATTCAGGAGGAGGGTGGTTCCCCGCAGGCTTGCCTGGATCGTCTTGGCAACCGCTTCGACGCGACGCGGACCCTTGGCGAGCGCCTCAAAGCAGCCAATCGTTACCGCGACCTGAATGGCGCGAGTGGCGTCATAGGTGCCGGCGAGTTGGATCAGTTTTTGCCGCGACATGGGGCGGAGATTAAACGAACCAGTTGGGAGGATTCAAGGAAAAGAGACTAGGTGCCAACCTGTTCGAGGAGTCGGTAGAATTCTGATGGTACCCCGATAGTTGTTTGTGCCGTGACCAGGCCGTGTCGGTAGTCGAGCGCAAAGACATTATCGGGATCAGCCTGGGCTGGGAGTCGAAGGGCATGCTCCCCAAGCTGATAGCGTCCGCCGGGACGGGCCATGTTCTCCAGGGCCCAAGCTACTAAGGCGTGCGCTCTTTCCGGGACATCTCGGTTAACGGCCGCCAGGATATTTAAGTTGTGAAACAGGGCCTGATTTGGGCGTTCCAACCTCTCTGCCTCCTTAATAATGTCTCGTATGAAAGGAGCGCCCCGTTCTTTATAATCGACTCCGAGTAAATTTTCCCAGAGCCCATCACTTCCGATAATTAGACGATCCTCCGGTTTTAGGTGAGGGATACGGTAGAGTTTGGGATGGCCGCTCGTAATATCATTTCCAAGTCGGGTTTGATCGAAGATCTCTACTTCGGAATAACCGGCGGTCTGATAGAACCCCGCCTCATTCCAAGTGAGGTGAGTCGCCATCGAATCACCGGCTGTTGCAACCGTGGCCTGGTTGCCGACAATGATGATGACTGCTCCCGTGGCAATTGCGTTACGCATTTCCACATCAAACGAACGTTGTTTTTCGGCTGCTTGGCTCCCGTGCGCAAAGAGAGTATCGGCATTGGGAATATCTCCGAGAAAAGCGGCATCGGCGAGGCCTGCATGGACCCCTTGCAAGAAGGCGCTGGAGACCACCGCTCCTCCAAAATGACCGCCGGCTCCGTCAGAACCGGCTATAACCTTAACACAGGTTCCGTCTGAAAGTAGATAAGCGGCCATATAAATGCCATCCTGTTGGTAGTCGCGTCCTCCAATGCTGGTGCTTCCAGACATATGGGACCGATCTCCAAAGGCCAGTGTTTGGCTGTCGCAGGTTTGCCCGCCAGCGCAGATCCAAGCGTTTCCTATTCCTTTGCCCGTTTGGTCGTAGAGAACAGGTTTACTTAAGACCGGAATGGCAATCTTCTCGTCTCTTGGGTCGGCTGCCCCAATATAAGCTGCTTGTCGTTGAATTGTGCCGTGGGGACGACCCCTCGCGAGCTGGGTAAGGTCTCGCCCGTCAGGATCGGTAGTTGGTTCGTAAATCGATTCATCGGCCAGTTCTTGTTTCAAAAGGGTATCAACGCGACGGACGATTACTTCTTCCACCAGTGCACGGGGCCATTCGGAATCGCTCGGTTCAATGAGGTTGCGAAGCGAGGTGAGAGTTTCGAGACCGGGGATCTGCTGAACTTGGGCCAAAACAATCCCTTGTCGGCCGGCTGCTTCGATCTGAACAATCATCCCATTCCAGGCACTGACGAGGACGGGGATTTCAGAGCCGGCAGCGAGTAGGCAGGTAGAGCTTGAAAAGGCCAAGGAGGCGATCATAGGGTCGTGGAATCGAAGCGCCAGACCGCCTGGGCCCCAATCGTCGTCCATCCCGCCTGGCCATTGAAAGGATTGACATCGTTGAGACTGTGGTCGTGACGCCCTTCCAGGCGGAGTTGAAAGCCTTCTGGCAGATGGAAATTCAATCCCCCG
>CAZXZM010000051.1:0-1428 GCA_964645365.1 uncultured Pseudomonadota bacterium
CGCAAGCTGAAGAAAGAAGCCCTGCACGGGACTTTTGATATTCGGCGTCTCGCCCGGTTGGCGCTTGCGAAACATTGGGATGAAATCAACAGCAAGCAACAGGATCGCTTCGTCAGCGTCTTGAGCCAATTGCTAGAACGGAAGGCGGTTTTTGCAAAAGAACAGGGAGGGGACAAAGAGAAGGGAAAGAAAAAAACGGGGACAACTTATCGAGTGAGTTACAGTGGCCATGAATTTATCGATGACCCAAAACAAAAAGCACTCGTTCGCACTTGGGTTCATATCCCGAGCGAAAACCTGAAAATTGCTCTCAATTATAAGTTGCATCAGATTAAGGCGGGGGAGTTGCAGTTAAAAGATCCCATTCGCCGCCACAATCTTCCCTTGGCGTCGGGACAAACGGCGCTGATGGAGTGGAAGATTTATGATGTCATCGTCGACGGGGCCAGCCTGCTCGACAATTATAAATATCAATTCGATAGCATCATCCGCAAAAATGGTTACGAAGATCTAATTCGCCGGATGGAAGCCAGGCTCAAAAAGACGAAAGAGAAAGAAAAGGAAGAGCTTGGCGGCGCCGGTACGACTGGGTGATGTCACGCTACAAACGGTGTTTTGTTTTCCTGGCGGATGGTGCCAGGCCGGATGTTTTTGAGGCCCTGCTGGCCGAAGGTCGTCTTCCCAACATTGATCGTTATCTTATTCAAAGAGGGAGTTTGCACCATGGCGTGAGTGCCTTTCCCTCCACGACGGGTCCCGCCTACATGCCGTATCTAACGGGTTGCTATCCAGGCACCTGCAACGTTCCCGGCATTCGTTGGTTTGATAAGTCTGTTTATGCTCGCCGCCGACTATCTCATCAGAAATTTCGCTCTTATGTCGGTTTTGAATCTTATTTGATGAATCACGACATGGATCCAGAGCTTCCGACGCTGTTTGAGTTACTCCCCCGTTCTTTTAATATTTTCAGTAGCATCAATCGCGGAGTCATTTCTCGACACAATAAAACTCAATTTATGCGCGTTTGGAATTGGTATTATGGCCATCTTACCGATCACTGGTCTGTGGTCGATCGGAATGCTCGTCGTAAACTGATTCGTCTGACCCATCAAGATCCGCAGTTTGTCTTTTCCGTTTTTCCGGGGATCGATGAATTCTCTCATGTTGGCCACATAGAAGCCCCGGCTACCTTGGCTGCCTATGAAGAGATCGATCAGACGATTGGTGAACTGGGCGACCTCTTAGAGAAAAAGGGATGGCTAGACGATACTATTTTGATGATTGTAAGCGACCATGGCCTGAGTCCGACTCAAAACCACTTTGGGGTGAATCAGTTTTTAGAAAAGCGAGGCCTGAAAACCTTTTATTATCCAAGGATTTTCAGGCGCAATTTTTCAGCGGCCAGTATGGTATCCGGTAACGGGATGT
>CAZXZM010000051.1:1438-10264 GCA_964645365.1 uncultured Pseudomonadota bacterium
TTTTTCAAAAACGAAAGTTGGCGAACGGGTTCGTCGCTCTGATTGGGATGGCTTCGATACGGAAGAAACCCTCTCGGAGGCGCATCACGCCCTTTTGCAAGAACTACTTGCCGAGCCGGCGATCGATTTGATGGCGACGCGCGGAGAGAAGGGAACGGTTTGGCTCCGTCGAGATGGGATGAAGGCACGGCTAATTCAGGAGGGATCAAAGATCCGTTACGAGCGACTCGTAGGGGATCCGCTCGCCTATGATGGGGCACCGGAGGCGCTGACGCCGGAAGAGTGGCTAACGGTGACCAACGAGACCGACTATCCCGACGCCCCCGTTCAATTGATGCAGATCTTTCGTTCCCCACGGGCGGGGGATGTTATTTTATCCGCTCGTCCCGGACATGATTTAAGAGAGCGTCATGAGGTGCCGGAGCACAAAGGGACCCACGGCTCGCTTCATCGTGACCACATGCTGGTCCCCCTGATCAGTAGCGTTTCCTTGCGGGGACCGGTTCGTTCCGTCGATATTTTCCCTACCATTTGCCAACAGCTCGGCATTCCGATACACCATAAAATAGATGGAATATCAAGGACTTAGCCTATCGGCTTGACGGCTTTGACGCGTAGTGTTATCCGACTGAGCACTCATTCACTATGGCTACCGCCGCTCCAAAACGCTCCGAAAGCGATAAATACGGTCGCATCATCGAGGCAGCGACCAAAGTCTTTTCTGGAAAGGGTTTTTTTAAATCCACGGTTTCCGATGTCGCGCGCGCTGCCGACGTCGCCGAAGGGACCATCTACCTCTACTTTAAAAACAAAGACGACCTGCTGATCTCGATCTTTGAAGACAGTATGGACATGTTCAATCGCGAGCTAGAGACCGCCCTCAATGGGATCGATGATCCCGCCGAGCGCTTGCGCTCTCTCATTCGTTTGCATCTGGGTTTGGTCGAAAAGAATAAAGAACTCGCACAGGTCCTGCATGTTGAATTGCGGCAATCGGAAAAATTCATGCGAGAGTATCAGGGAGAAAAATTCATCAACTATTTAAAGCGCATTCAAGCTTTAATTGAAGAAGGACAAGGGACAGGTATTTTTCGTGCCGACGCCGACGCCCGTTTTATTCGGCGGTCTTTATTTGGCGCTTTGGATGAAGTGAGCTTGAAATGGGTCCTGGGAAAAAAGAAGGAACCCTTAGAGCAGTGCGCGAGTCAGTTAGCAGATTTATTTTTACACGGACTTATGGAGTAAGTGGAGGCATTATGAAAATAGGAATACTACTCAAGCAAGCACCCGATACTGAAACCAAAATTAAACCGACGGCCGATGCCAGTGGTATCGAAACCGATGGCATCAAGTATGTGGTGAGTCCCTACGATGAATTTGCCATCGAGGCAGCCATCCAGGTGAAGGAAAAAGTTGGCGAGGGTGAAGTCGTGGCCATTACCTTGGGGCCACAACGGGCTACAGAAGCTTTGCGCACGGCGCTCGCCATGGGGGCCGATAAGGCGATTCGCATCGATGATGAGGGTCAGGCACTCGATTCCCTGACAGCAGCCAAAGCGCTGGCAAAGGTATGTCAGGCGCAGAGCTTTGATCTGATTTTTACCGGTAAGCAAGCGATCGATGGAGACTGCGCTCAGGTACCGCAGATGGTTGCGGAGTATTTGGACATCGCTCATGCGATGGTTGTCGAGCGCTTTGAGTTGGGGGAAGATCAAAAGAGCGCCAAGGTGGGACGAGCGATTGGCGGCGGTGCCGTTGAAATTATTGATCTCAAATTTCCAGCCGTTGTTGGTTGCGAGAAGGGCCTCAATACGCCGCGCTATGCTTCTTTACCGGGGATTATGAAGGCAAAGAAAAAACCTTTAGAGGAAGTGAAGGCCAGCGATTACCTGGATGGGGCGACGCCAAAAGTTGCCTTTGCAAACTATCAACTCCCTCCCGAACGGACCGAACATAAAATCCTGCAGGGTGAGGAGCCGGCAAAGATGGTTGCCGAACTGGTCAAGTTATTGCACGAAGAAGCAAAAGCTATTTAAGGAGAACATCATGGGAAATATTTTAGTCTATGCCGAACAACAAGATGGACAGGTCAAAAAGATTTCGCGCGAACTCGCTTCCAAAGCAACCACTCTTGCCAAGGAGCTAGGGGGAGAGGCTCAGGCAGTCTTTATTGGAGAGACCCCTGCGGATGCGGCCTCTTTGGGCAAGAATGGCATTACCAAGATCACCGTCATAGAGCATAAAAACCTAAAAATTTATAACGGCGAAGCCTATGCCAAAGTTTTGGCCGAGCTCATCAAGGAGACCAGCCCCGATGTTGTTTTGGGTTCGGCCTCTCCACAAGGAAAAGATTTTTTTCCACGGATGGCAGTGAAGCTCGATGTAGGTCTGGCGAGCGATTGCGTTGGTCTGCGGGTAGACAATGGTCAGCTGATTCCTACGCGACCGGTTTATTCAGGGAAGGCCACCGTCGATGTAATTTTCAAAGAAAGCACGCCCGTTTTGGCCACGACACGTCCTAATTCTTTTACCGTCGAAGAGGGTGGTTCAGCCGACGCATCGGTGGAGGCCGTGAACAAAGATCCCGGCGAACTCCGCGCCAAGGTCGTCGAGATTAAAAAGAGTGAATCGAAAGAGGCCGACTTGACCGAGGCGGAGATCATTATCTCTGGGGGTCGGGCCATGAAAGAGGTCGACAACTTTACGCTCTTGCGTGAATGCGCCGCCGTGATTGGAGCGACTGTCGGGGCTTCTCGCGCAGCGGTCGATTCCGGTTATGCACAACATGCCATGCAGGTGGGTCAGACAGGGAAGGTCGTGAACCCGAATCTCTATATTGCCTGTGGTATTTCCGGGGCCATTCAGCACCTGGCTGGAATGCGCACCTCGAAGGTAATCGTTGCGATCAATAAAGATGCCGAAGCTCCTATCTTCCAGAAGGCAGATTATGGGATTGTCGGAGATCTTTTCGAAATCGTTCCGTTACTGACCGAGGAACTCAAAAAATTAAAATCCGCAGCCTAATCATCTGGGTTCTCGCCCTTTCTTTTTTTCTGGTCTCCGGGGACCTTCCGCTGATTGCCAAGGACAAGGGCTCTCGGCATTCTCTGCCGGTAAAATCAACTCTTCGCTATGTGCAGGGGCGGGGAACAAGCTCTCAGCTCAATAGTCTCGATGTTTACACTCCCCGAACAGGTTCGGATCACCCCGTCATCATCTATCTTCATGGGGGTGGGTGGCAGACAGGGGACAAGTCACGGATTCATTCCAAGGCACAGTATTTTACCCAAAGAGGCTTTGTATTCGTGAGTGCGAATTACCGCCTGTCTCCAGCCGTCAAACATCCGGTCCACGTTCAAGACGTGGCGAGTGCGATAGCCTACACTTATAAAAATATTCGGGGCATGGGTGGAGATCCAGGCCGGCTCTTTCTGTTGGGTCACTCGGCGGGAGCACATCTGGCCGCTCTCGTTGCTACGGATAGTCGCTATCTAAAGAGCGTCGGTGTGGCGCCCTCTATTCTTGACGGGGTGATCTGTCTCGACGTCGGGTTTTATGATATTCCCCAACGCTTTAAAATGCATCGTCAGGGCATGCATTCGACCGCAACCGTGTTCGGTCAAACAGAACAAGAATGGAAAGACGCTTCCCCTAGATATCATGTTGCGCCGGGAAAGGGGATTCCCCCATTTCTGCTTATCCATACAGACCGCGAAATAACGAAAATCCAATCAGAGGTATTTGCAAGAGATCTAAAAAGTGCCGGCATACCGGCGTTCGTCTACCGGGCTGCCGGAAAAAACCATCGTTCTCTGAACGTGGAGCTGGGCACAAAGGGAGACGGGTCAACGAAGCGGGTGTGGATGTTTCTCAAGAAATACCTCAACCAGCACTGAAATATTCTGTCGTAATCCAGGCGCGCGGAAGGGTAAGGGTTTCCCCTTCTTTGATTCCCATTCCATGAGAACTTCCACCGATCGCCCGTCCCTGTAAGACTCTAACGGAAACGGTGCTGTCGTTCCAGTCAATCACTTCGAAGAAGCCTTCCATCATAACAGGTGAGTTCATGAGGCAGGCATTGACCGGTTTTGTCCTGGGCCAAAACTGACCATCGGCCGGGACCGGGATTGAATTCCGGCCTAGTGTCATGTGCAGCTGGGGTTCAATTGCCGTGATTGTGGCGGCCATAGCGGCAAAGGCCGGGCTCATGCTGAGGACAGAAGGGATCATCGACCCCAGTTTTCGGCCCCAGAAGGGATAAGTTGCTTATTTTAGGGTTTACTCGATTGAGTCGGCGAGGAGCTCGACGACATCTTTGGTCTGGACCTTCTCAGCGACCTCTTTGTCATTGGCCGCATCCCGTATCATCGTGACACAAAAAGGGCAGGCCGAAGCGACGGTCGTCGCTTCCGTTTCAAGGGCATCTTCCATTCGCTTGTGGTTGACCTTGGTACCGACTTGCTCTTCCATCCACATGCGTCCCCCGCCAGCACCACAACACCGTCCGGCTTCCTTCGAAAGGGCCATCTCAACAATCTTCACCTCTGGAATCGACTCGAGGATATTTCGGGGAGCGTTGTAGGCCCCTTCGTAGCGCCCCATATAACAGGAATCGTGATAGGTGATTGTTTCCTGCAGTGATTTGGTCGGTTTGATCTTACCCGCCTGCAAGAGTTGATCGATAAACTGCGTATGATGGAGCACTTCATACTGTCCGCCAAAGTCAGGGTATTCATTTTGGATCGTATTAAAACAGTGGGGGCAGGCGGTCAGGACCTTCTTCACTTTGTAGCCGTTAAACGTTTCCACATTTTTTTGCGCCAAGATCTGGTAGAGATATTCATTGCCGATTCGTCGCGCCGGGTCTCCGGTACAGCACTCTTCTTTTCCTAAGATGGCAAAATCGATTCCCGCTTTCTGAAGGATTTTCACAAAGGCGCGGGCGATCTTTTTATTCCGGTCATCAAAGGATCCCGCGCAACCAACAAAATAAAGATATTCGGCGTCGGGATGTTCCGCGAGCATTTTGACCCCGAGATCGCTACACCAATTGCCTCGATCCTCTGCACTGATTCCCCAAGGGTTGGATTGGGTTTCCATATTTTTAAAGGTGGGCTGGATTTCTTCGGGGAAAGTTCCTTGCGTCAAAACAAGGTGGCGTCGCATATCAACGATACGGTCGACGAATTCAATATCGACCGGGCAGGCATTTTCGCAAGCACGACAAGTGGTGCAGGACCAAAGGATTTCTGGATCGATGACAAAGGGGGTGAGTGGCTTTTCTTCGGTACCAAACTCGCCAGTCCCATGTTTGGCCGTCTCATGTTCTAGAAAAGGTAGCCCTAGATTTTCTTTCTCCCGGATAAATTCGGCTAGATCGACATTGATCTGTTTGGGGGAGAGGGGCTTGTCGGTCGCCCACGCAGGGCAGACATCCGAACAGCGCCCACATTGGGTACAGGTGACAACATCGAGGGCCTGTTTCCAGGTCATGTCTTCCAGCGTTCCAGTTCCAAAGGAGGTCGCCTCTTCGTCCTCTAAGTTCATTTTGGAAAGGCGGCCATAAGCGGTTTTGCGGATGAAAAAAACATTAAAGAGCGCGGTGATAACGTGAAAGTGTTTGCCGTAGGGGAGATAGTTTAAAAAGGCCAAAACAATGACAATATGAGTGAAATAGGAAACATTAAAGATTGCCTGTAGTCCAGCCGGGGCGACGCCGGCGGCAAGCAGACCGCGACCGGTTAGAAGGCCGGCGGGGTTCCAGGCCGCATCAACGGGTTGATGCAGGGCAATATGGGCTCCCTCTGCCAAAAAATCGGTGATCATCAACAGGAAGATCGCTAGAAGGATACCGAGCCCCTCTGCTTCTAGGGTGAGTCGTTTTGGTTTGACGATTAATCGGCGATAGGTGGCATAGACGATAGCGACCACAACCAAAACCTCAAGGATGCTCAGAGTCAACGCGTAGATGTTGCCCAACATTCCCCCGAGCAGAGGAAAAACAAAATTTGCATCAAAACCAATCCCAAAAAGAGTAATGGTGCGAATTGCGATGACGCAAAAGCCCCAGAAGATCACCGCATGCATGAGACCTGGCCAAAAATCTTGCTTGAAAAGTTTGGCCTGTCCCAAAAAGTGGGTCAGGACTGCCTTGAGACGCGTTCCTAGATTTTGGGTTCGCTCTGTATCAGCGCGCAATCTTTTAAAGAGGGCTAACCAACGGTAAGAGGTATAGGCAAAGGCAAGCAATCCGACAAAGAGTAGGATTCCAACGGGAAGGGGATACATAAGCGGGCCGGACACTAACAAAGCCCCTAGTCCACCGCAACCCTATTTTGCTTGGTAACGATTCATGTTACGATACGGCGCATCAGAACCCTCCTCGACAAGTTTGCATTGCTGGGTTGCCAGCGCCCGAGAGTGCTCCTCGGGGTTGTATTGGTTTTGACCGGCCTATCGATTGCTCTCGCCACTCAGTTAGAGATCGTAACCGATGTCAATTCACTCGCCCCCCCTGAAATTACTCAGCCCTACCTAGAAGAAACCGGGGCCTGGGCCGATCGCCGCTACCTCTTTTTAATCTTTAAGGCGCCGGAGAAAACTCTCGTTCGCAATTATGAACCGTATTTACAGGAAATACGGCAGCGGGTGGAAGCATTACAGCTTATTAAGGGATCGGGGATGCGCGATATCATGCTCCCGCGCAAACCGGCCGAGGAATTCTTTGTTAATCATGGATTGTTGTTGGCGGAGCGCCCTCTTTTAGAAGAGTTGGAACAAAAACTATCTTCACCCCGTATGCAGTATGCCTTGGAAAGGGTGCGGAAATCGGGACGGGGCTTTTTCGGTTTATTTAGCGGAACCTATGACCGTGACTACGATCCATTTTCAATCGTCAAACTGATCCGCCAACACCTTCCTCTTTCTGGCATTGTCCGGATTCCGTCCCATGGGGAGTATTTAATGACCCCAAATGGCAAGACCGCTTTTTTAGCCTTTGGCTTGAGTCGGCCAGCCGATGATTTTGCTTACAGCAAGCAATTGTATCGCGAATTACAACGGATCCAACAAGAAGCGTGGCAGGCCTTTGTGGATCAGCATAAATTTGCGAGCAACCTGGAACCGGTCACATTGGCTGTTACCGGCTCTCACATGATCTACCTGCAAGACCGGAACCACGTTCTACAAGAATTCTGGTTGATTTCTTTGCTTGCCCTGATCGCTATTGCACTCCTTTTTTTCCTGTTTTTTCGCGAACTACGATTGATGTTCTTTGCCTGTCTGGCCATTGTCTGTGCGGCGACCTGGACCATCGCCTTTGCCGTTTTGACGGTGGGTCGTCTCAACTTGGCGACTGTGAGTGTGGCGGCGGTGACGTTAGGACTAGGAATCGATTTTGCCGTCCATCTTTTATCTCGTTATGGACAGGAGCGACGTGCCGGACAATCTCATCAAGTAGCGGTTCAGGCGGCGTGGCAACAAACAGGGCGGGCTGTAGTCTTTGGGGCCTTGACGAGTGCCACGCTCTTTTACCTGATGCAGTTTTCAGAGTTGGCTGGTTTTCGCCAACTCGGGTTTTTACTTGGGACCGGCGTTCTCCTTACTTGTCTATCCGCACTCCTGTTGTTGCCCGCTCTGTTGACGGTCAGTCGAGTGGCTCGTTCCGACTATCAATTTCATGATGTTACCCGCCTTCCATTGTTAGGGAAATTCACAAGAGTGATCACCGCGCGTCCAGCGATCACTCTTGTGATTGGGGCGGTCGTGGTAGCCGGGTCTGTCTGGACAGCACGCTCCTTGCAGTTTCGTTTTTCTGAAACTTCTATTCATTCCAGTCGCTCCGCCGCCTGGAGCGACCTTAAGACATTCGAAACCGAGCTTGGGACTTCGCTCGTTACATTGCCGCTGATTGTGGAAGCATCGGACCTAGAAGCCGCCCTTCAAACCGAGGAGCTCTTGCGGCAACGGCTGGACCGTCTACGCGAAAAGAAGGTGATTTCTGCCTATACATCGCTCAGTCAATGGCTCCCCAGTCGGGCCCACCAGATAAAAAACTTGGAACATGTCGCTGTCGCGCCTTCCTTTCAGCCACAAAGTTTTTGGGAGAACTATTTTAAGGTCTTTTGGCGTGAAGGGATTTCATCCCGACACCTCGAAGAAACTTATCCACGCTTGATTTACCGTGCCCTGAATAGTCGCCGCCTGATCGATAAGGAGGATCTGAAAAAGGCGGGGCTCGGGAGTTTGCTAGCAGTTCACTATCGAGAAAAGATCGACACACTCCATCTTCGCACTTTCGTCTATCTTCCTTATTCCGACAATGAAATCGATCGCCAGCGGGTCTTTTTGGATCATTTTAAGGAAGAACCGCTTTACCAAGGAGGAAAGGTTCGTGTTCTATCCGGTGTCGGTCTCATGTCCTACTTAGAAGAAATCGTTCAACGAGATGCGGTGCGCATTGCCTGGATCGGATTGATTGGAGTTTTCCTATTTGCCTGGCTCTGTCTGCGTCGCTTGAGCCTGACCTTTATCAGCTTATTGCCTCTCCTTGGAGGGGGAGGTGCGATGCTCGGGATCTTTGCCCTAACGGGCAGGTCGCACGACTTTATCAATATGCTTTGGATTCCGATGATCTTGGGGCTGGGGATCGATGATGGCATTCATCTTCTGACACGATACCGGGAAGGGGGTGTGGGGGTGCCTCTACTTACTGAGCGGGTGGGGCGGGCGATTCTGGTGACAACCCTGACGACGGTCGCTAGCTTTGGTACCTTTCTGCTGACTTCTTATCCGATCCTGCGTACCGCAGGCCTCCTGATTGCGATC
>CAZXZM010000052.1:0-9957 GCA_964645365.1 uncultured Pseudomonadota bacterium
CTGACGTCCCTCAAGACCTGTTTTGTAGACCTTAATTTTTCCTGAGAAAACACAGTAGAGGCCAAAGGCATTGTTCCCCTCATAAAAAGTGATCTGCCCCTTTTTGTACGTGTTGCTGGTTTTGTGGCTGTTAAATTCCTCGAGCGCCTCTCCTTCCAGATGGCAGAAAACCCCCAGAAAACGGGAGTCGCAGGTCGTACAGTCGGGATGGCCGCATTTTTGCTTCATGGCGGAGGACACCCAATCACAGTCTTTTGTGGATGGCAAGTGACAAGCGGACAGCAGGCGGACCAAAAAGGCTCGTGATATTGACAGGTTACCGGGTAGCCGCTAGGGTCGTTGCCCACTTCAAGGAGTGTAAGGAACTTATGGCCAAATTAAAGGAGGGGGACAAAGCCCCCGATTTCAAACTATTAGCGGACAATGGGAAAGTAGTGTCGCTTAAGGATTTCCGAGACAAGAAAGTCATTTTATATTTTTACCCCAAAGACGACACTCCCGGTTGTACGGTGCAGGCCTGTGAGCATCGCGACCTGAAAGCGAAAATTTCACGGCGGGGCGCTGTTGTTTTAGGTATCAGCAAAGACTCGATCGAGAGTCACAAAAAGTTTAAGAAGAAATATTCCCTCAATTTTCCCCTCCTTTCCGACCCTGACTTAGAAGTTCACAAAGCCTATGGGGCCTATGGTAAAAAAATGCTGTACGGCAAGGTACTGAAAGGTATCATCCGCAGTTCCTTCGTCATTGACGAAAAAGGGAAGATTATTGCTGGTGGTCAGGTCAGAGCAAAAGGGAACGCGACAAAGAACATGGGAGCCGTTTCAGGTTAAGCTTCCTTCATTACCCAACTTCATTATAAGGGCGCAGGCGGAACGGAACCCCTAGCTCTTTTTCTGCAATTTGGCGACAAGCTTTAATGTCTAAGTTAGGAACGCCAACTGCTGAAACGGTGACATTGGGAATGTGTCGTTTCGCTTCATGGATGAATTCTTTGACAGCGGGATAGGCGGCTTCGCCAAAACGAGAAGGACAAAGCTTGGCATAGGCCTTTGCATCAGGGGCATTGAGAGAAACAGAGATTGAATTGATCCCCCCCGCCAGCTCTGGGACGATGTTACGACCATGGATGAGATTCCCCAGCCCCTCGGTATCCAGCCGAATTTTTTTGATCCCTTTGTCCTTTAGTTTTTTTGCGATCGACAGGAGAAGGTCCAGACGCAGTGTCGACTCGCCAAAACCACAAAAGACAACCTCTTCATAACGTGTCGGGTCCCCAATGACCTCCAGGATTTCCGATTCTGAGGGTTCGTGATCAAGTTTCAAGTAGTGACCCTTGACCATCCAGTCATCGAATTTCGGGCAGAAGGTGCAGGCGAGCGTGCATTGATTGGTGATGTTGAGATACAAAGAGTTGCGGATCCGGTAGGCGATCTTGGCTTGATCATCCGGGAGATCGATCGGAAGCCCAAAGAGTTCTTTTGTATTGCGGGCGGTGATTCGTTCGATATCCTCCAATTCGAGCCCTTTTAGTTCTGCCAGTTTTTTGGCCACTTCAATGACATGGGCCGGTTCATTCTTTTTGCCCCGATATGGTTCCGGAGCCAGATAGGGAGAATCGGTTTCGATCAGGTAGCGATCGCGCGGAACTTGGCGTGCGACTTCGTGCAACTCCGTTGCCTTTCTAAATGTGAGGATTCCCGAAAAAGAGACGTAGAAGCCTTTCCGCATAATTTTTTGGGCGGTTGCAAGATTACCGGTATAGCAGTGAAAGACGCCGCCACATTTCCACCCCCCCTCTTCATCTAAAATTTGAAAACAATCTTCAAAGGCGTCACGACAATGGATAACTAGCGGAAGTTTGACCGTCTGGGCCAACCGAATTTGTTTGCGAAACCAGTCTAGCTGGGTCTCACGCGGGGAATGTTCGTAGTGGTAGTCGAGTCCGACTTCACCGATCGCCATCACCCGTTCGTGCTGGGACAACTCTTGGAGGGTGGCAAGATCCGCTTCGGTTGCCTGGGCCACCTCATGAGGATGGATTCCCACGGTGGCAAAGACTGACGGATATTTTTCCGCAAGTCGGACCATCTGCCGACTGATGGCGACATCCGTTCCGACCGAGAGCAGGCAGCCCACCCCCGCTTTCTGGGCCTGTTCCAGCTGAACGGCTGCCTCCGGACCGGCTGGATCAAGCTCTAGATGGGCATGGGAGTCGATAAACACGCAGAAAAATAAGCATGTTAGCCATTTTTGCGCAACGTTATAGGGGGTGGTGTCGAAGAGGGAGCATGCCCGATCCGATCTCTCTGGTCAGTAAGCTCGCCGATTGTGGCGATGGCTACAGCTTTGCCGTTGTGGAAGACGAAGAGGGGAACCAGCACCAGGCCATCATCGACCTCAACGCCGAAGACGACACTGTCGAGCCGCGTGCCTTGGTGATTTCTGAGGACAGCCAAGTGACCGCCATCGGGGACCTCTCTGAAGAATTTGTCACGGCTTACAACGAGGCCCCCGAGACAACCGGCAATCACCGCGGTCTTTTTTGTCACGACCTGGAGACTCGCCTCGAGGGGATGACTCCTGCACAAGTATGGCTCTTTCCCGTTCCCCGTTTATTGGATGAATCACGCGCTAGTCTCGCTTCTAGTTTTAGTGGCCTGTCGATTGCTCCAAAAATGGGTTTCGGCTTTATCACTGACGGAGCCCTTCTCGACTTTAACTCTTCTTTTCCGCACGGCCTGACTCGACTGATTGGTGGCGAGATTACCTTTGATTTTGATCGGTTAGTCAACGGAGTTGCGGCGGGTCGCAACGGTGAACTCGCCCTGGTCTATTTTTGGGGTTATGCTCAAGAAGAATTTGATGAAAGCAATCTCCCGCTCAGCGATGAACCGATTTTACCGGAGCTGCAGGCTCTTCTAGGCGTTGAGGATGGCGAAGCGATCACCGCGAGTGATTTGCTTCAATTTAGCTCCAATCGTGAAGCGAACAGTCACTTTGCTTTTATCGAATGGCGTTGGCCTTCGAATGCCGCGGCTTATCAAAGTCGACACTGGACTTTAATCCACCCGCGCTTTGGCCTCGGGGGTGGTGTTGCCTATTACAATACACAGTTGATTCAGGGGGCGACGGTTGAGGACGGCGATGCAGATGGGGGGACAAGCTCTGCCACCGATGTTGAGCACTCTAAGACCTGGCATGCTTTTGCGACCGGGACCACTCGTGTCAATTTGATTGAATTTCGGAGCGGCGATTTTGAGTCCGTACTCGGAGGGGGCGTTCGTGTCTTTGCCGGAATGCTCTTTGGGATGACCGGTGAAGGGGACTTGCGCTTTACCTGGCGTTTCGATAGTCCCATAGAATTCTGATTTCACCCCACCCCCTAGAAAAACTTTCCCCACGTTCCCTTAAGGCCTTATTTGGCGCCCTCTTGCTGGTCGTTTTAGGATTGAGTATCCTGGTTTTGATCTGTGGAGAACCCCTGATCCATCCAGAGGCCTCTTGGGGAATCGTTTCCTTCGAATTAGTTTGGACGCTCGAAGGGCTGGCGCGCGTCATGGACCCCTGGACGCCCGCTATTATCGCTCGAACAATTGAGATTACTTGGCTCGATTTTGTTTATCTGGTCAGCTACGGCACTCTCCTGGCAGCGGCGGCCTTGTGGGTCCACAAGACAATGGGTCGTTGGTTTGCCTGGCTGGCCTGGATTGCGGCCGGTTGTGACGCCTTTGAAAATCTGGCGGGTCTTCGGTTGCTGTATGGCCCACCGACTGATCCTTGGCCTTTCGTTATGTCCTGTTTTGCCACGGTGAAATTTGTTTTGTTGGCGCTGATTTCCCCCTATTTATTGATCGGTGGTCTTATTTGGATCGGTCAGAGGATAAAAAAATGACAACATGAAGATCTTAATCGTCGGGGCTGGCGCAGTTGGTGGTTTTTACGGCGCCAAGCTCGCTGCCGCCGGAGAAGAGGTTACCTTTTTGGCGCGAGGCCAAACCCTTTCTGTTCTACAGAAAGGGTCGTTGTCGATTCAAAGCTATCAAGGCAATTTTGATGTAAGAGATTTTTCACCGCCTGACGTTATTATAATTTGCGTCAAAACTTACGATACAGACACCGTTTTGGAACAGATTGCACCCGCCGTTGGTAAAGAAACTATTTTGTTGTCCCTGCAGAATGGAGTGGAAAGCGAAACAAAGATGGCAGCTTGTTTTGGGGCTGAAAAGGTCCTGGGAGCAGTTTGCTACATTGGTGCCGAGATGACTGAACCAGGGATCGTACAACACAGTGCCGATGGACAGGTAGCGATCGGTGAGCTGGATGGATCCGAGACAGCCCGACTTCAAGATCTTTATGAAATGATGAAGAAGGCTGGGATCGATGTCTCCCTTTCCAAAAATATTAGAAAGGCCTCATGGGGAAAGTTGCTTTGGAATGTCCCCTTCAATCAACTCTGTGCTATTGCCCGAGCTTCGGTTGGTGAGATTCTTGATTCTGCTGCGATGCGCGAACTCTTACAGACAACCGGTCGAGAGGTTGTATGCATTGCTCAACAAAATGGAATCGACCTGACAGCGGCCGATGTCGAAAAGCATCTCGCTTTTTCAGAAAAAGAGCTACGGCCAGTTCGCCCTTCAATGCTGCAGGATCTAGAGAAGGGGAAACGTCTCGAACATGAAACCATTGCCGGTTTTATTCTTCGGGAAGGGAAACGCTTAAAGGTTCCAGTGCCAATCAACGAAACACTCTATCGCCTCCTTGCTTTTTTAGACCAACCTAGCAACCTCAAAGACATCAAGCCGATATAGGGGAGAAGGAACAATGAGGCTATTTACCCTTAAAATTCTGTTGGGTTTGGTGTTCCTGTTGCCGATTGGTTGCGGAAGCGACGGGACCGACACCCCTCCGGACCCGGATCCGTCCAACAACCAAGAGGAGCAGGAGGAAAATGACGCCGTCTCCTTGACTCGCGGGACCTGGTTTTGGGCCGGTGCCGAGCAAGATTCCAGCAATTTTATTGATTCCTTTACAGACTATCAGATCGGTCGTGCCTATGGAGCCTACCAAGAACGTCCGGTGACGGAGGCCGATGCAATCGCCACCTGGAACCAACAACTGGCGGCTGCCGGAATCGATTCCTATTATTTGATGAGTGAAACGGTCTGGGTCTGTGATTGGTCCGGTTTTTTAGAAAAGGTACAGGAACGATTTATTGATTTTAATCAGTCTCGTAATGATCCAACAGAACGCTTTGTCGGCCTACATCTCGATATTGAACCGCATGCCCTGGATGGTACCCGCTCTAGTTGTCCTTACGATTGGAGCGTATTGTCCATTGCCGAAAAACAGGAGCTCCTTGAAAACCTGCGCGATCTTTTAGCCGATACCCGTGATTTGTTAGATGAAAATGGATTGGAAGGGATCACGCTCTATGCCGCCCTCCCAGTTTGGTACGACAACGCTGGGGGCCAAAGTTTTTCATGGGATTCGGAGACGGAACGGGATGCCTGGTTTGCATCGCTGGATGAATCACTGACCGGGATCAGTCTGATGGCCTACTGCCGGGAGACGCTCGCCTCGATCGAATCGGGAGTCGATTGGGAAATAGAAAACTTTTCCGGTGAGGTCTGGGTCGGTCTCAATGTTGCTGAAATCATTGGCTCTGATAACGAATGTCAGACCTGGGATGATGCCGCGGCAATGCTTTCCATGGCCGAGCAGCTTGAATCAGCCCTCATCGGCGAAGGGGTCGACATCCAAAGCTTTAGTCAGCTCGTTGATTTAGCTCAATAAAATCTGATAGGAAGATGATAATTTGGAGAGGTGGCCGAGTGGTTGAAGGCGTCGGTCTCGAAAACCGATATACCTTTATAGGTATCGAGGGTTCGAATCCCTCCCTCTCCGCAGTGAGCGGCGAGTTAAATCGCAGAGTAGTCGACGTAGGCGCGCAAGACCTTGTAGACGTAATTATCACCGACGATGATCGGAACGCGCCCGTTGAGCCTTACCACCGTTGGACCACGATTGTAGGCAAGCAACGCCTTCACTATATTGCCGCCGTAGCGTTTGAGTAGCCAATCGAAGTAACGAGCCCCCGCCTCGATATTAAAAGAGATATTTTGAAGTAATTGTTGCCGGGCCTTCTCGGCACTGCCAGGGTGACGCCCCACTTCCTTCAGGGCGATCAATCGTATCTGCATCAGGCCGAGTGCATCTCGCTGCGAGATTGCCTGTGGCTTAAAGGAACTTTCCACTTTGACGATGGCAAGCAAGAGGCGGGGATCGATGTTGTAGCGACTTCCAGCATGGAGGGCCGATTCGGCGATCGCTAGCTTCGTCCACAGTCCGATAGATCTTCCTTCATGATGAACGATCTTGGTCAACTGGTAACGGTTCCATTGTTGGTGGGCCGCCCAGCCACCGCCCAAGCCGATTGCCAGGCCGAGCAAGAGGAGCCAGATCGGTTTAAGACGGGCAAGGTCCTTGATAACTCCTTGATATGACATCGCTATTGGATCATAGCGCGATTGCCCCCTTTCGTAAATTTTCACCAGGCGAAATTTGCAACCTTTTGAAATTATTACCGATAATCAGGCATGCTTGGAGCGCTCTCTTCAGTGGCGGTGTCCCCAATCTTGGCGGCAACGACTATTCCCTATTCGACAATCCTTGCGGAGATCCAGTCACTGGAGTCTCAGCTCAGCACCGCTGATTTTAACGTGGTTGGAGTGCAAGATTCCGCAAGGCAGTTGATCGACCGACTTCGTCCGCACGATGTAGCCCTCGAACGACTCGATCGTCTTGAGACATTGCTGTTTGAATCGGGGGATCCTCACCAGTATCGGACTGAATTGCTAGAGACAGTGAGCGGTATTCGCAGGGAAGTTCATGACAACCGAGCCTCTTCAATGTCGGGACCGGCTTTGGTTTTTACCTTGGGGAGCATGATCGCGGGGACAGTGATTCGGGTAGCGGCGCGAGAATTTGAGGCGGAACTGTCCGCACGACTTGGACGAAGCTTGGCTATTTTACAGAACCGTATTCCAGTGACGCGGTTGACGCCTGCCGAAGCGGTTGCGCGCTGGGAAAATTTGTCGGTTGGCGAGGGGGAGCAATGGACTGACATCGGGAGTGGAAATGGTGCTTCCTTGGGACGCATTGGGCAACGCAATCGCGGTTCTGTTGTTGGAATCGATTTGGAATCATCCTCTCCTTTGCATTTTGAATTAGCTGCCGGGGGAGAGCACGTGGTGTCCTTACCTCCTAATGTTGTTTATAAAGTGCTTGGCTTTAATCCCGAGCCACTCGTCACAGAGCATGAGCGTCTAGAGCATGTGTATCTAGGAAGGTTTCAGAGAGAGCAAACAACCGATGAGCGAATCCAGGAGATGACACTCCAGGCCGTTGGACCTGAACAGTCTCATGTGGTTTCCCTGCTCTTTCCGGACCCTGGAAAACGTCCCTCCCGACTCCTCCGATTACTACAAGGAAAACCCACCAACAAATTTGATTTTCAATTTCGAACTGCCATTGAGGCGCTTGAACCGGGAGGAATGGGTTTTATCTTGTTGGCGCCGCTTAATGTTCATGAAGACAATGCTCTACCATATTCGCTTTCTTTACTAAGAGGCCTTCCTGAAATTACAGAAATTGCTTATTGCGATCAATTTATCGGCGTCGATCAACTTGACCTCTCGGTCTTTAAAGTTGATACGCCACATGCCCAGGCGGAGTTACGGCGTACCTTTACCGAGGGAGTGCCGATTTTTTTTAGAAAAGCCAGCCGGAAAGGGACCGTTTCGTAGAGGCCATCATGTCTCTCCCCGCTATCCCGAGCACACTCTCTCATGGTAACTTGACTCGCTATGACTGGGATGAGTCCGGTTTCTTCGAACCAGAAGAAATCGCCCCCATGATCGATGCGGAAATTGCTTCGCTCTTATCTAGTGGTTTGCATCATTAAGTTTTATCCGAGCAAGATGTTGTTGATCACATACGCCATTTAAGCCCGAATAAGGCCTACCGTACTCTTACTTCGATTACCGAAGGGGCCGATCGTCTCTTCTTGCGTCTCTTTTTGACCGATACAGTAGCGACCCTTCAAATCTTACAACAGGCTCGGGAATCTTCATTAGAGCCGGGGGTTTGTTTGGGCAAGGCGGGAGCGGATCTCCTGCAGGTCCTGCACTGGCCCGAACGGGATTCTTTCTTAGGTCTCTTGGCGATCTTTGACCCGGGCTATGTCTTGGCGATTCAGGAACACCTGACCGGTTCGGCAGGGGACCTGTGTGACGCCCAAATAGAAGAGTGGTTTTTCTCCGATCATGAAATTGAGCTGGAGGCGATTCCACCAGCGGCCCCTATAATCCGCAATCAGATTTCAAGCATAGAATCGAACCAAGTGATCGTTGTCCCAATGAACGGTTACGCAATTACGGTTCCGGGGCATTTTCGTTATGTCGCCACCTTTGATGTGTCGAGCTGCGTCACCCTGACCCTGCATGATCCGACGACCGGAACTTCGGTGATGGCCCATATCAATGTCTTGGCCGATCTCGACAATTCTTTGGATCGTATCCTTCAGGATCTACGGGCCATCGGGTTGGATCCAATCTCTTTTGAGGCGCAGATTATTGGAGGAGAGAATTTTTTTGACGGTTCAAGACGGTTGGTGACCCATCTTTCTGATCGTCTGGACAAAGAACAGATTCCTGTTGTTGTGCGGGATTACTTGATTGATGGCCGTGATAAGCAGGCCCTCGTCTTGGATAGTGAAATGGGAGAGCTCTTTGATTACGTGGGGCCCTATCTTGCACCCGACCCGATCCAAGAGGAGCCGCAACTCCCACTCCTCTTACGTCAAAGCCTCTTCTCGTTACCGATTTTTATTCAGCGGGTTTTTCTTCCGGAACTGAGTCGCCTTCAATCACAGTAATCGCGATTTTTTTCGAAATGATCGGTGGTTTGTGGGGGATGTGAACATGATCCCCCAGCAATAACTGAAAGGTGTGTTTGCCCGGCTTGAGGGTTAGTTCAGTTTCCGTTTGGCCGCCGCCAAAATGCTTATGGCGCTTATCTTTGGGTAGTGGTTGGTGCATGGCAGGGGGATAAGCCAGATCGATTAAAAGATGATGGTGCCCCGTATTTTCTTTCACGATTCCGGCGGGCGCGATCCCCATTCCTTTAAGGCCAAAACGGATCGTAACCGGACTGGTGACCGTTTCCCCATCTTGCGGGGAGATGATATAGACTTCGGTGCCCAGCGCCGATTTTTGCCGTGCGATGACCGACGGGGCTACGCTTAGGCTCATTCCTAAAATGATGAGGAAAGAAGTGAGAGTTCGCACACCTTTTTCATAGCAAAGAGAAGCGCCCCTCTGTCAACACAACATTTTGCTTTTTGAGCCGATAAGGGGGCGTGATTTGTGCTTCCCTCACTGGCTTTTCGGTCGTGGCCCCTCTTTTGGCGAGCGCCACGGCCTCCTCCGATTCATTGATCGCTGAGTTGGCAGAGCGTGTTGCCGCAGAGCCACGAATCGTCTATCGGCTACGGGCTGGGCGGGGATTGACCTACTGCGAACGCTTGTTGGCAGAGCCGGAGCAGCACGGTGCGATGGTGGACCTGATCGATCTTTGCCATGAAGACTTGCGGGCCACCACCTTGGTGCTCGGCACGCTCGGTCTCAAAAATCTAGGCCCAGAAGTCGCTTTCGATATTCTACAAAAGGGATTGGCCGCAGGGATGGGGCGGACCGAGTTGCTGGATATCGCTGAATCGCTTTTGATTGGGGGAGAGCGGCGGGAACGGGTGGTTGCTGCCTATGAAGGGCGAGAGTGGGTCGATCCTGCCTCGCAGCCTATTCCAGAGATTCCGATTGTTACCGAATTGCAATACACCCCCTCTTTTCATCCTGATTTTCCTCCCCTAAAAATGACCTTGCAGCGCCAAGGCAAAGA
>CAZXZM010000053.1:0-9769 GCA_964645365.1 uncultured Pseudomonadota bacterium
TCAGGTCGTGGAGGATCAAGGGGGTCGCCTGCGCTACCTCCTTGCCATTGACTGTGAGTTGCGCCCCCTCTGGCTCGGTCGTCACATACAGGACCGATTTGAAGGGGGAGATTTGCTGGAAGAGGGTCGCCGCCTCACTCTTGACGTGACCCTGCTTGGCGGAGATCAAGACCTCGATTAAGACCTGAAGTGCCCGAATCCGCTCCCCTTGACTAAAATAAATCTGCGCAATCCCCAGCCGAGAGGAGTAGCGGAAAAGCTCATGTTTCATCCCCTGCAGAAAATGATCCCGTGCATCGCCATATTCTCCCATCAGCAAAAAGGACTGGCCGATTAGGTAGTGGCCTTCAGCACTCTCCTGGGGGATCGGTTTCTCACGGAGCGCATTGACCAATAGATCAATCGCCTCCTTGTAACGTTTTTGTTTGATCCGTACGCGCGCCTCATTGATGAGGCGTCCCGCCTCTGAGGTCTTAAGGATGATCTCCGCCAGATACGGCGTGTTCAGCTCAACGCGAAGCGGTTGCGTGTGTTCAAAGTACCCCTCTTTGCGTAACACCAGAGTATGTTCGCCCAAGGGAAGGGTTCCCTCGAAAGGGGTCAGGCCAATACTTTCTCCATCGATCAAACAATCGGCCCCCTCCGGCTCCGTGACAATCTTGAGCGGAAAGGTCTTCAGGTCTTTGTCCTGCACCGTAATTTCATATTCGGTGCTCTCTTGATTGATCTTAAATTCACGACGGTAGATCACCTGACTGATAAAGGTCTTCGAGGCCTGCAAACGCCGCGACCGCTTCAGCTCGATGGTATAATCGCCAAAGGGGAGGTAGATCGGTTTGCCAAAGACGATCTCGTTAAATTTGATTGGCTTGGCTCGATGCGGATCGTGGGCAAAGACCCCTTCCAAATAAAGTTCCACGCCGCGGGGGAGCGCCCCGACTTTGAGGTGCCCGATTGGCGCCGCAAAGTTTAACGGAATGACCTGCTGGTCGGCCCCCAGCGAAAAACGGAGTTTCTCTTCAATCGTCTCCCCGAGCTCATCCAAGGTGAAGGAAGCGCGAACCTCGTAGATCTTCCCATACTGCAGATGAGCACTCATCCGAAAGGGGGTCGTCCCGACGTTCTCTTCACTAAAAAAAACCTTTCCCGAAATCGGGGTTGAGGAAAATTCTAGAAAAACCGGAATGTATTCTGGTTGCTCGACCGGTGCGGTCTCTGGAATCGCCTTGGGATCACTGAGAGGGATCGTCCCCATATCGGCAACGGGGGGAACCTTTTCATCCGGTTCTCCAAGCCAGGAAGAAATCAGATTATAGGTCAGAATCGCCAAAAAGAGTGCCCCGACCACTCCACCACCGATCAACCAGACTCGTGTCGGAACCTGCCTTAAGAAAGCGAGGCGCCCGGACGGAGGAGGTGCTCCCTCTTCCGGAATCGTTGCCGGCAACCCCGATTGTTCGGGTGGAATCTCGGCCGGCAGGCCCGGCTCTGGCGGTGGTCCTTTCGGAGGCGTTTCGGGAGGTTCGTCCGGTGGAGTTTCAGGAGATTCGCCTGGTGGTGTTTCGGAGGGTTGTTCGGACGGCGTTTCGGGAGGTTCGTCCGGTGGCTCTTCGATCTCTTCGGCCAAGGGTTCAGCCTGCGTCAGGAATTGGAAATCATAGCTCCCGACCTTCAGTCGCTGATTGTGGGTGATCGGTTCTTCACCGCTGATCCGTTGCCCCTCGACCAGAGTCCCGTTGCGGCTACCAAGATCGCGGACAATCGCCCCCCCTTCGCGCACATCCAGCTCTACATGTTCCCGCGACACACTCGAGTCGTCGAGAGAGACATCCGCCTCTTCACTTCGCCCAATGATATTCTTACCCGGAAAAAGGCGATGATGACTTCCGCGCCCCGGACTGGAGATTTGCTGCAAACAGGGATACTCCTCCGGTGCCTTGGTATCGGTCGGAAAAATATCGGTCGATTCGTCTGTTTCGGGTGACCCTTCGTCTTCGGGGGACATTGCTTAGGATGTAACATGTTTCTTCAGTCTTATCAAATAGTTAGGATGTAGACCACCGCACTGGTTCGTGCTATGGTGCCCCCATGTTTTTGGGTCGGATTTTCGTTTGCCTTTTTTTGTTGTTCACTTTTTGTTTGACTCCCGTCGCCGAGGCACGGAGTTGCTTTGATTGGCCAGCGATCTTTAATGAAAATCGCAGCCTCTTTACTCCACAGTCGAACGAAAAAAAGTTATTGATCCTCCCCTTTATCAACGAAACCGGCACCCCTCGCCTCCAGTGGTTGGGCGAGGCCTTTCGGCTCGGCCTGTTTCAGCTCCTCGAGACCGCTAATCACAGCAATGTCATTGAAATGCGCAGCCCACAAACAACCTTTATCCCTGAAGAGGCGGCCCAGCTAGGGCAAGCGGTTGGCGCCGACTACGTGATCGCAGGACAATACAGAGGAGGGGCCGGCGAACTAAAGGTCTTCACCCACCTTGTCGATGTCGCAAAGGGGGGCTCGCTGGAATTGAATGAAGAGGGAATCGAATGGCCGAACCCGCAAAAGTTCACTGATCTACTAGTCTATCTCGCCCGACGCGCGAGCAAGGCCTTTGATCGTATCAAAGTCGACAAAAAGAAATTGGCATACCTCAAAAATGAGCCCCGCTCACTGGCCGCCTTTGAACATTGGACACTCGGTTGGCTCGCCCAGGAAAAAGCGACCGTCCGCAATATTGGCGAGGCCCGCAAGCATTATCAAGAAGCGGTCAATAACGACTTCAATTACTGCTACGGCTACCTCGGGGTGGCACAGGCGTGGGCTGAACTCGGCTTTATCGCAAAATTGCGCGGCAAGCCTTACAAGGACTCTTATCAAAAAGCGCAACGGGAGTTGACCAAGGGCGCACTGCTCTGCCCAGAGGTTGCCAAGGCATGGCAAAAGAGGGCGACGCAATACCTGCAGGCCGATGTCTTTCAAACGACCGGCCAAGATCGGGCCCGGAAGGGAGAATGGGGGAAGGCCATTGAACAACTGGAAAAGGGGGTGGCTTTGCTCCCGGGAGACGTCCTGGCACGTCGTGGACTGGCGCAAGCCTACCGCCACCGGGGGCGTTCCGAGGCGGCTCAAAAACAAACAGCCACCCTCAGCTCGCTTGCGCGATGTCGATAAAAAGGTAAAATGATTTTGATGCGTTCGGCCGGTACACTACTCAGCATTCTCATTGTTTCTTGTTGGCTCACCGCCTGTTTTGGGATGGGAGGGCCGGGGACCGTTCAGCCGCAACGCAAAAATATTCCCTCGAATATCGCAGTCTACCACAACAACCGCGGCGTTAAATTCTTGCAATCCAATCAAGTCGATCATGCTGAAATTGAATTTAAAACCGCTGTCGAAGCGAGCACCGATTATCACGAAGCCTTGAGCAACCTGGGACTCGTCTATAAATTAAAGGGGGAATACGGCAAAGCGATTGAATTTTTTAATAAGGCGATCCGCGCCAACAAAGATTGGGCAACCCCACACAATCACCTCGGCACCGTTTATCTGGCGCAACGAAAATGGGGTGCTGCAGACAGCGCTTTTAAAAAAGCGCTCAGTCTCGATGAAAAATTTGCCGATGCCCATTACAACCGGGGCCTCATTGCGCTGCGGCGGGCGCGCGGAAAAGAAGATCCCATCTCTGACCTGAAAACAGCGGCCAAACATTTAAAAAGGGCGACGAGCTTGGACCCGCAACTTCACTATGCCCATCTCGATTTGGGGGATATCTACCGCGATCTTGGAAAATGGGAGGATGCAACCATCCGCTACCGACTGGCGACCGAAACCAAGCCGAGCGATCCCACGCCCTGGACCAAATTGGGAGAGCTCTATCTCGATCAAGGAGATCCGGAACGGGCCAAAGCGAGCTTAAGCCACGCGCTCCGATTGAACCCCGCCGATCCTAAAGCCTTTACACAGTTGGGACGCGCCTACATTCAGCTCAAGATGTTTGGAGACGCCGAAGCAGCGCTTCGACATGCCCTGGGAATCGATTCAGACGATCCAGAGGTCCACTATTACTTGGGTTATGCCCTCTTTGTACAAGGCCGCTATGAAAGTGCTCGGGCCTCTTTTGGGCAAGCGCTCAATTTGCGTCCCACTTATGCCAATGCCGCCTTTAACCGTGCAATGACCTATGTGCGGGAAGGGCGTTCTGGCGAAGGAATCTCCGCCCTCCAAGAAGCGCTCGAGATTGAACCGAACCACCCCCAGGCCCTCTACAATTTGGGCATACTCCACAACGACCAAGGACAAGGTTCGTCCGCCAACCGTTATCTCTGTCGCTTCATTAAGGCAGAGAAGGAAAAGAAACGCTTTCCACAGGAGGTTAAGATCGCGCGCCAAGTCGCGAAGAGCAACGGGGGTTGTTGATGGACGTTCGACCCACCCTCTCCATCAAAGACCGCAGCAGTGGTGAAAAACAGACATACCAAATGGACCAAGAATCGATCGTCATCGGACGCGATCGCAGTAATTATATTATCCTCGACTCAAAACGGGTTTCACGCCACCACGCCGAGGTTCGTTTTGAAGACGGTGCCTTTTTCGTCATTGATCTAGAAAGCGGTAACGGAACAAGTCTCAATAATCAAAGCTTGAATCCGAACGAAAAAAACCTACTCCGTCCCAACGACAACATTCAAATTGAATCCTACGAGATTACCTTTCACACCGAAGGGGGCCTTCATCGTGACTTTGGAGATGTCACGGACCCTAATATCCTCGAAGTTAAAATGATCAAGAAGTTGTTGAAAGCGGTCGACAAAGAAAATGCACCGATTTTAGAAGTGGCCGGCGGAAAAGAGGTGGGAAAACGTTTTGTCCTCGAAGGAAAAACGCAAGAGATCGTCATCGGTCGGGATCCCGCTTGTGAATTTCAAATCGACGCCGATGTCATCTCTAGGAAACACGTTCGGGTGGTCAAAAAATGGGACACCGTAACCCTGATCGACTTGGCGAGTAAAAATGGGGTCTACATCAACGACGCCCGAGTGAGCGAAGCGGTTCTTTCCGATGGGGACCGCATCCTGCTCGGAACTCTGCCTCTCCTGTACCGCAATCCCGCTGAGCAAGAATTTGATTTCCTCGCCAGTCAACCCCCGCCGGAAGCCGAGCGGCCACCCGTCTCCGAAACGGTGGAAGCGGAATCGTCGCTGCTCGAAAGTGAGGCGGAAAGTGGTGCACGGACCTCACGTCGCGACGAAGAGCCACGCCCGGAAGCGGCACCCTCGGCCGAGGCAAACGCCAATCAGCCCCCACCCGCGCAACCTTCGCCCGAAGGAGCGGCGGGTGAACCGCAGATTCCATTTTGGCACCGAATCAGCGTTGTTGAATTGGTCGCAGGAGGAATCGGTATCACTATACTCATTGGCTCGATCTGGTTCCTAATGAAACTACTTTAAGAGCCTGTCCCTAAAGGTCTAAGCCGCCATTTTTTTTGAAATAGAAATCCGCGCAATCGGCTGGATGCGCAGATTTTCGGAAAGCTCCTGGTAGGAAAGTACTGAAAGCTGGGGAAACTCGAGTTCAATAATCTTGCGAAAATAGCGCCGGATCTCTGCTACCGTCAGGATAACAGGGGCCTTGGCAGCAGGAGGCATCGGATGAGACGCAATCTCTTTTCCCACGGCCTCGACTAATTCCTGCGTAACTTCTGGCTCCAAGGCCAAATAATTTCCTTTGTCTGTACGACGAATCGACGCCTTGATCATCTCTTCAATATCGGGATCGAGCAAATACACCGCCAAAGTTCCACTCTGTCCCGCATATTTATAAGTAATATAGCGTTTGAGTCCTGCTCGAATATGTTCGGTCAGCGCCACTGTATCCCGTTCGATTTCTCCCCACTGTGACAGAGTCGAGAAGATATTTTTCAGATCGCGAATAGAAATATCTTCCTGGACCAGTCGTTGGAAAATTTCTGCAAGCTGCATCAGGGTAATGACCTTTGGAACAAGTTCTTTCACTAACGCTGGATGGGTCTTTTCCAGTTCATTGAGTAATGTCTGAATTTCCTGGATCCCTAAAAATTCGTGTGCATGCCGGCGCAACAAGTGAGAGAGATGGAGAATCAAAAATTCGGCGGTATCCCACATGCGGAAACCGGCCTGGACCGCCACCTCGCGGTACTGTTCTGAAATCCAGGTGACGATAGAACCATCGATTGGGTGGATCGTCTCTTTTCCGGTAATATTAAAAAGGGAGAGCTGTTCGAGTGGTTCACCGACTAAAATGCACCCCTCTTCCACAGAGCCTTGGGCCACCGGAACTTCGTTGATATTGATGGCGTAAGTGGAGGGTTCCATGTCGACGTTCTGGCCGCGGACCTGGATTCCAGGAAAATTGACCCCGAGTTCATAATAAAGGCCGTGGCGAAGCAGAGGGATCAGCTCATTAATGAAGCGCCCTCCATCTTGGGTATCGTCAACGAAGGGGATCAGGCCCTGTCCCACCTCCAGTGAAATCGGCGAAGGCATGATAAAGGGAAGTTGGTCCCCATGTTTGGCAACTGCCTTTTTGACCACCTCCTCTTTGGGAGTCTCCATCACATCTTGGACCGCCTTCACCTTCCCGCGAATCAAGAAGAAGGCCAGTCCCCCCATTGCGGCCGCCAGGATTAGAAAGGGGGCCGCCGGCATGCCGGGCACAAGACCCAACATCCCCATCACCCCAGCGCCAATCAGGATCGCCTTTGGGTAGGCGGTCATCTGTCCAATGATGTCGCTTCCTAAATTGGAATCTTCTGATTCAGAAGCAACACGTGTCACGACAATACCGGAGGCAACGGAGATAATCAGTGCGGGGATTTGAGCCACGATACCGTCACCAATCGAAAGCAGGGTGTAGTGCTTGGCCGCCTCACCAAAACTAAGTCCTTGTTGGGCGACCCCAATAATTAACCCACCCACTACATTGATGACGGTAATAACGATGCCGGCGATTGCATCCCCTTTGACAAACTTCATGGCACCGTCCATCGCCCCGTACATCTGTGATTCGCGCTGGAGGGTCGAGCGCCGTTCCATCGCCTCTTCCTGATTGATGATCCCAGCCCGCAGATCGGCATCGATTGACATCTGTTTTCCGGGCATAGCATCCAAGGTAAAGCGTGCGCCTACTTCCGAAACACGCTCGGCCCCTTTGGCGATAACCAAAAAGTTCACCAAGGTGATGATCGCAAATAAAATAGCCCCGACGACATAGTTGCCGGCGACGACAAAGTTACCGAAGGCTGCAATGACCTCACCCCCCTCGCCGATGGATAAAATCTGACGTGTTGTCGAAATATTGATCGCCAACCGGTAGAGGGTGGACAGCAAGAGGATGGTCGGGAAACTGGTGATCTTTAAGGCATTATTAATGTAGAGGGCGGTTAGGAGAATAATGATCGCAATGGTCAGGTTGACCGTGATCAGGATGTCGATCAGCCACACCGGTAGGGGAATGACGATCAGCGCCAAAACCGCCACTACCACACCAGCGATGACTAGATCACTGTATTTGGCAATAAGCTTATTGATGCCACTCAAAGCTTCTGTAAAATCTTCCGGCATGCTTTTAGGTCTACCTAGCTACGGTAGTGACTATTTAATGTAACATAGTCGAGGCTTAAGTCGCTAGAGAGGATGTCGTGGCTAGCGGAACCGGCGTGACAGTCAACGGTGACATCAAATTGTCGACCGCGCATCTTCCGCTGGGCCTGGCGCTCGGCTCGAGATCCAACCGCCACCCCCTTCCGGCAGACGCAGACGCCTCCGTAGGAGACATCGACCTTAGAAGGCGAACAAGTTGCGCCACTGTTGCCGAGGGCCGCGACCACCCGCCCCCAGTTTGGATCGGCCCCGTAAAAAGAGGTTCGAACCAACTGAGAATTAGCGATCCCATAGGCAAGCCGCTTTGCTTCTGTCGGAGTCTTGACCCCCTGCACTCGAATCGTAACCACCTTCGTCGCCCCCTCCCCGTCGGCCACCATGTCGAACGCCAATTGGGAACAGACCGCGGTCAAGGCCTGCGCAAAGGATCGCGCACCCGGTTGACCACGCCGTAACGAAGCATTCCCAACCAGACCATTGGCCAGCAGAAGGCAAGTGTCATTGGTGGAGGTATCGCCATCCACCGAAATGCGGTTAAAACTCTGTTCGACTGCTTCCTGCAGAACCAATCGAGCCCAGCGATAATCGAGGGCTGCATCGGTCAGGATAAAAGTGAGCATCGTCGCGTGTGGGGGCTTCATGTGGGGCTCAATCATCCCCGCCCCTTTGGCCATTCCCCAGAGACGGTAGGGTTTCCCCCCAATCTTTCCTTGGACCGCTGCGACCTTGATTCCCTGATCGGTGGTCAGGATTGCCTCCGCAGCTTTCTTGCCACCGCGAGAATCGAGCTGGCGCGCTCCCTGTCGAATTCCCCTTTTTATTTTGGAAATAGGAAGGGGGACACCAATCGTCCCGGTCGAACAGACAAGGACCTGACCCATCGGGACCTGCAGTGCTTGAGCGGTTTCCCGCACCATAGCTTGAGCATCTTTTAAGCCCCGTCGGCCGGTACAGGCATTGGCATTGCCGCTATTGATGACAACGGCCCGTGCCTTTCCATTGTGCACTACCCGCCGTGACAATTGCACCGGTGCCGCAGCAGCCGGATGATCGGTAAAAGTACCGGCGACAACGGCCGGTGCCTCAGAATAGATCAAGGCCACATCCTTCAAGGGACTTTTTTTGAGTCCACAAGCCACCCCCGCCAACTGAAAACCGGGAACTTTCATCACGCGACGCTGTAGTTTAGTTGCTGCCATGACATTTCTTATATTTTTTACCACTACCACAGGGACACGGTTCATTGCGCCCCACCTTCTTTTCTTTGCGCACGACTGTGCCACCACCGGTTGGGGGAATCGCCTCGGCCCGCTGACCGGGAGCACCGGGAAGCGCCCCCTTCCCCATCGTCATCGACTGCTTTTCTTGTGGCATTTCTATTCCGGCCGACTCGTCCTGTTGAATCTGAACATGATAGATTTTTTCCGTCACATCGACATGGAAGCGTCCCATCATCGCCTGAAAATATTGTAACCCTTCTCGTTTATATTCAAGCAAGGGATCCTTTTGACCATAACCGCGCAGTCCAATTCCCTCCCGCAAGTGGTCCATCGCCAACAAATGATCCTTCCACAGGTTATCCATCGTTGAAAGCATCAAAACGCGCGCCACTTGCTGAAAAATCTCAGGGCCAATTTCTTGTTCGCGCATTTCAAAACGCTTGACCGCTTCGCTGTAAAGATATTGCCCGATCCCTTCTGGATTCCATTGCTCCTGAGACAGTTGATTTAAATCGGGACACCACCCAAAGAGTGATAGGCAGCGCTCATCAAAGGAAGCACTCTCAAAATCTTCGCGCTCGATCTTTGCGGGTAAGCAGGTATCGATCGTCTCAGTCACGACCGCATCGACTGAATCGATGAGATGATCGTTGATATTTTTTCCCTCTAATACCTCGCGACGAATCTGGTAAACAGTCGCCCGCTGTTGGTTCATCACATTGTCATAGTCGAGCAGGTTTTTACGAATTTCAAAATTGTGCCCTTCAACTTTCTTCTGAGCATTTTCAATCGCTTTCGAAATCCAGGGATGGGTAATCGGTTCATACTCTTCGATTCCAAGACGATCCATCATTCCGCTGATTCGCTCCGAGCCAAAAATTCGCAAGAGGTTATCTTCCAGGGAAAGATAAAACTTCGATTCCC
>CAZXZM010000054.1:0-9712 GCA_964645365.1 uncultured Pseudomonadota bacterium
ACGTGGCAGCACCGAGTACAATATTGCGCTCGGTTGGCGTCGGGCCCGTTCGGCCAAGAACTATATAGCTTCACTGGGAGTTAGCTCCGGCCGGATGAAGGTCAAGAGTTATGGGGAAGAACGCCCCCTCTGCCGGGAGTCTCATGAAGGCTGTTGGTGGAAGAACCGTCGCGCTGAATTCCTGAAGCGATAAAACGCTCTTTCGATAGAGATCAAAAAACCACAGGTCCGAGCCGAAATGGCTCGGGCGCTGTGGTTTTTTATTTACGAGCGATCAAATTCTTTAGTAGGGAAGAGGGGGAGATCATGAATACTTTTATTTACCGTTCTACGGTTTTTTTGTGCGTTCTTTTGGGGGCAACCTTCATTGTTCGGGAGTTGCCGGCCGCCTCAGTTGAGTCGCGCGTGAAGAAGCTCGAGCAGCAACTCAAGGTGATGCAGGCGACGGCGTCTCATAATAATCAACGTCTGGCCGAAGCGCTCGCGACCTTTGAGCAGGTGCGAGAAGAGATGGCCGCTTTCCGTGGCACGATCGGTAAGATCGCTCACCACTCTACGAGTGATATGTCGCAGCGTCAGAAGGACTTAACGGAACTCGATTATCGCCTCACCCGAATGGAAGAACGCTTTGCCACAGTGAGTTCCACGCTGAGAGAAGTGGCTGCGGTCAAGACCAATAAAAAAGACAAAACGGCCGCCCAGGAGCTGCTCTACCAACAAGCCTTTAGCGAACTGACCCATCGGAATTACCAGGCAGCCGTTAGAACCTTTAAGCGGTTTGTCCAAAAGTATCCAAAGAGCAACTTGGCGGATAACGCGCAGTATTGGGTTGGGGAATGTTATTTTGCGATGGGAGATTTTCAGAAGGCGATTTTAGAATTCCAGACAGTTCTTAAGAAATATCCCAACGGAAACAAAACGCCGGCCGCTCTTTTAAAGCAGGGTTTTTCATTTGTTGAATTAAAGTCGTATGCTGATGCAAAGGCCTTTTTGGAGAAAGTGATTCGCACTTATCCCAAAACACCAGAGGCGTTACAGGCCAAAGAAAAACTCGTGCATGTCGATAAATTGATCCAGCAAGCGTCCAAGGGAACTCCTTAGTCCTACTGTGTTCAAATGATTGAAGTCGCTGGTCTCAGCAAACATTACGGGTCTCTCAAGGCGGTCGACGCCATTTCATTTCATATCCGTAAAGGCGAAACGGTTGGCCTGCTCGGTCCCAATGGGGCAGGTAAGACCACGACCCTGCGGCTCCTGACTGGTTACATGCCCCCGACGGCAGGTTCGGTGACCATTGCGGGGCACGATCTTTTTGAAGAGCCACTTTTGGCCAAACGACAGATCGGCTATCTTCCAGAACACCCTCCGCTGTATCCGGAGCTAACGGTCGAAGAGTATCTAGACTTCGTGGTTCGGTTGCATCGAATCCCCCGTAGCGAACAGCGCCCCCACATCAAGACGGTTCTCGAACGACTTCGACTGGGGCCGGTCTGCCGTCGTCCGATTGGGCAACTGTCACGAGGCTACCAGCAGCGGGTCGGACTAGCCCAAGTCTTGGTCATCCAACCGCCGATCTTGATCCTCGATGAGCCGACTGTCGCGCTCGATCCCAAACAGATCATCGAGATCCGCCAACTGATTCAGGAGCTTAAAGGGGACTACACGGTTGTCTTGTCGAGTCACATCTTGCAAGAGGTGAGCGCAACCTGCGAGCGAGTGATTATCATCCATCAAGGGAAGATTGTCGCCCAAGATACACAGGAGGCTTTGTTGCAAAAGGGGGTCGGGGGAGGGTCGATCCGCGTGCAACTCAAAGGGCCGCCGCTGGCCGAGGCCCAAGAACAGCTCCGTTCCTTAAAAGAGATCGAGACGGTTACGGCGGAGGCGAATAACGGCCTGATTACGCTCCAGCTCCAAAGCCGACCAGGCGAAGATTGTCGTGAATCACTCTTTGAATTGCTTCGCGACAAGAACTGGATTCCTTATGAGATCAGCCCTTCCAAAACAACCCTGGAAGAAATTTTCCTAAAGTTAACACAGGAAAATTGATGACAGCACTGATTCGAAAAGATCTGAAAATATATTTTGTTTCCCCGCTGGCGGCGGTAGCGCTGGCGCTTTTTTTGATTCTGACTGGTTTTGCTTTTAGTGCTCAACTTCATCAACTCACTCCAGGACAACTGCCCGAGGCCTCGATGCGGGGGATGCTCTATTTTATGGCGGTGATTTTCCTCTTTATCGTTCCGTTCTTGACGATGCGCTCTTTTGCCGAAGAGAGAAAACTCAAGACGATGGAGCTGTTAAAAACAGCCCCGATTACCGATACCCAAATCGTTCTTGCCAAATTTTTGGCGGTCGGACTCTTTTATTCCCTGTTATTGATAGCGACATTCATTTTCCCGATTCTTTTGCTTGTCTATGGAGAGCCGGATACCGGGCCCCTTTTGCTTTCGTATCTGGGGCTTTGGTTGCTCGGTGGGGCTTTCTTGGCGATTGGTCTCTTTTGTTCCTCCTTGGTTCGTTCTCCCATGTTGGCGGCACTGCTCACCTTTGCGTTTCTACTGTTGCTCTGGTTTCTCGGCGGGATGGGCGGGGGGATTGGAGAAGAGATCTCGATCATCCGGCATATTGAAGGTTTTGCGATGGGGGTGCTCAATATTTCGGATGTTGTCTATTACCTCTGTGTCATAGTCGCGTTTTTATTTATGACAATTCGCATGTTGGAAGCAGAACGATGGAAATAAAAAAAGAATCAGCCAAAAAATTCCAGCGGAAGCGACGCCTTAAGTATGGGGTGAATGCCTTGCTCTTTACGGTTGGGGTTGCGGGATCTCTGGTGCTGTTGTTTGTGTTGACCGATCAAGCTGGGTGGCAATTTGATTTTACCGCGAATCGTGATTTTTCTTTATCTTCACAAACAGAAGAAGTGCTTCAGGGTTTGGAGAAACCGGTTATCATCCGGGCCTTTTTCCGCCCGCAAGGGGATGTCGATCAGGTCTATATCCGGCGCAAGGTTGATGATGTTTTACGTCAATACGCACACCGTAGCCCTCAGGTCGACTACCAGTTACTGAATCCCGACCTCTCTGTCGAAACGACCCTGCAGTATGGCATCCATACTGATGGCACGATTGTTTTTCAGGTTGGGGATCAGCGTAAGGATCTCTACAGCTCACAACTTTTCAATTACCCGAGCCTTGAAGAGGGATCGCTTCCTCTCTTTGCCGGCGAGTCTCTTTTTACCAATGCCCTGTTGGCGTTGACGCAAGGGGCGACGCAGACAATTTGTTTTCTATCGGGCCATCGCGAGCGGTCTTTGGAAGATGCAGGCAACGAAGGGCTAGTCCGCCTTAAACAGGCCTTGCTTCGCGAAAACTACCAGATCAAGACGATTGACCTGAGTCAGAATCCTGACTGGAGCAAGCTATGCGATCTCTTGGTGGTTTCTGGGCCGCGGCTCGGATTGCATCGCCGCGAAGATCAAGCCTTGCAGGCCTTTGTGGCGAGCGGAAAAAAGATTTTGCTGATGGTCGATCCACGGGCCGAGATTGGCTTGCGCCAAACTTTTGCAATGCTTCAGGTCGATCCTGCTTCGGGAGTGGTATTTGATCCCGAGCGCCATTTTTTACTGGGGCCCCATTACCCCGCTCCCGAGATGACCGAACACCCAATTACCAAGAAAATACAGACAGAGGAGCTGACCCCGATCTTTTATCTGGCGCGTCCTCTGGAGATCACTGCGGATTCGAACGAAGAGACCGTCTATGCCGCACAGGAATTTCTCAAGACAAGCGCGCAGTCGTGGGGGGAGACTCAGCTGGTTTCCGGTCAGGAGCCCAAACGCAATCCGAACCAGGATCGAGTTGGCCCTCTGACCGTGGGCGTTGCTGTTATGCGCGAGGAAGAACCGGTGGCCGTTGTTTTTGGTGATTCTGATTTTATCACCAATGGTCTCTACGAGATTCCGGGAAATGCTGACCTCTTCCTGAATGCCGTGGCGTGGCTGGTCGGTAGCGAACAGCAGATTGCGATCCGCCCCCAAAAGACCGATTTTCGCCCTCTCATCTTAACGCCCAACCAGGCTCAACGGGTTGGCTGGCTTGTGCAGTTTGCCTATCCTTTTCTCTTTCTGGCGGGAGGCCTCGGCTATTGGTGGCGCCGTCGCCGACGCTCATGAAGCGATTTTGGGTAACTGGGATCAGTCTCGCCGTCTGCGGAGGACTTCTCATCACCGTTTTGTGGCAACAGCAAGGATCTGAAGAGAATCACTATCTTCATTACACCGGCCCTATTGAGCCCGACATTGTCTTCAAACCCAAAAAGGTCGTTAAAGTGCTCTTGAAGGGCGGTGAAGAAAAGAGCATGGAGGTTGGAGATCGGACCCCTCTGGGCCGCCACGTTTATGTTCGTTTTGACGGGAAGCCGGCTATTTATTTGGTGCGGGTGGCTGATCTTCCCCTTGAAGGGGTTTCGCCTGAATCCGTTCCAATTCCGCAGCCAGAATAGCCTGTAAAACTCCTTTGTGTCCCCAGCCTCGCAGGTAGCGGCCATTGATGTAGACGGAGGGTGTTCCTCGAACCCCGTAATCGATTCCGAGCTGGATATCCTGTGCGAGCCGTTCTTCAATTTCGGGGGAGACCAGGCATTGGCTCATCTCTTCCGGTTTCAGGCCAACCGCTGCGGCCACTTCGTGAGTGAAAAAACGTCGGGACAACCGCTTCTGGTTTTCAAAGATCAGGTCATGGGCCTCCCAGAAGAGCTTCCCATCCTTTTGGTAAGCGCAGAGGGCCGCCTTGGCAGCGGGGCAGGCAGCGGAGTGCATCGCCCGTTTAATATTCGGGTTACAGGAGGAGTTCAGAGGAAAGTTCAGATAGACCAAGCGGACCTGGCTCCGGTATTTGCCAAGATAGGGCTTCAAGGTGAAGGCGGCGCGGCGACAAAAGGGGCACTGAAAATCGCTGAAATCAAGGATGGTGATGGGGGCGTCTTTTGGCCCTCGGCCGGGTCGATCCAGAACCGGAATCGTGACCGGTTCTTGCGCATAAAAATGGGTGAGGAGCTGCTCTTTATTAAATTTCGGTTCAGTGGCATGCGCTTTCTCATTCAGGCCGATGAAAAAGAAGATTCCCAGGCCGTACAGGACCAGGGTCACAATTATGTATTGAATGAAGTGGCGCATAGGAAGCGTCGGAAACTTCCAAGAGGAGATTTCAGCCAACTTGAGTCCAGCAGCAAAAATCACTAGGGTGAAGACGTACGAGGCGATACAAAAAAGACAGATCGTTTCGAGCGCAAAAAGAATATAGGCCATGTAGATTGAAAAGATAACGGCCAGCCCTGAGGAGAGGACGATAAAACGAAACAGGGACTGACGTCGTTCCGCCGAGGACCAGGCCCACAGGGCCAAGATTAGAACCAGGGCGTAAAAAAGGAGACCCACTTCGGTATTCGGAATTCGAAAGCGACCGGCACTAAAAAAATAAGCTTCCGCGCTGGTCAAGGCGATGTCACAATCGATATGCTCGGAGAGGGTGCAAAAACTTTTTTTCATGAGGCCTTCGTTGGCAATACGGTAGTGTTGGGCGGTCAGTAAAATGGTGTCGATGATGCCGAGCACTGCCGAGACCAGCATTGCGAACAGCCACTTAGGCGATAAAGAGGATTTTGCCATGAAGAAGCTTGTTGTAACGGAAAGATTCCCATTGATCAAGCCTTGGGCCATTGCGGGATTTCTGGTCGCCTTCCTCGCTACTTGCGGGCTACAGGCGGAGCCGACAGTCAACGCCTCCAGCCCTATTTCCGTTGAACAGCTCTTGCAGGACACAGAGCAAGAGCTGACCACTTTCCTAAAAACAGTCCCCCTTAAAGAACGAATGGAATTAACGCGCTATAGCTGGAAACAACACTGGTCGCTTTCGCCCAGCAAACAAAAAAACTATGAGACTTGGTTTTCTCTTCGGGAACAAAAGGAGCAGTGGACCAAGGCGGTCGATCTAAAGAAGGACCTGACCGCACTTTACCCCAAAGAGAGGCGTCGCGAAGCGGAGATTGTTGCCGAAGCGGATCAAATCGCCCACAAAATCACCGAGACCCTGACGGAATATCGGAAAAAGTGGAAGATGATACGGCCGGCGATCCTGCACAATTTTTTTATCAATGTGGGGCTGAAAGAGAAAACCGGCTTTTGCTATCACTGGGTGGAACTGTTTCAGGGACGTCTGACCCCCTTAGGGATCGACCATTTTCAGCTTCATTGGGGAGTTGCCTTTGAGGGACGGATGCGGGAGAACAATGCCCTGGTTATTACCCCTCCGGGAGGCCGGTTTGAAGAGGGGATCGCTATCGATGGCTGGCGTAAGGCGGGACGCCCCTTTTGGGTCAAGGCCAACGAAGATAAATATCCTTGGGTCGAGCGGATCGACCCGTAAAGGCTTACTCAATGGAAATTACCTTCATGGAGATTACCGTACAGATCACGCGCTGGTTTATCGTCCTCGTTTATCTAATTCCGATTGTTGGAACTCTGGTATTGATGGGGCGTCGTACCCGTTCGGCCTGGTCCTTTGGTCGCGGGATTCGGAAACGCCTTCCAGATAATCCCGTCTCGCGTACTCTCAAGCGATGGTCCGATGTCATTCGATCCTGGTGGGGACGGCAGGCCTTGGGACGACGGTTGAGCGTTCGTCGCGTCAATGTCGAACTGGGACGCGTCGAATATATGTTTGGCCACTTGCGTGATTATACCTTCGGCGTTCTGATGCTGGCCGGTGCGGTATTTAATCTCACGATGTGTTTACTCGTCAGTCGTGAAAATATTCCAAATTATTTTTTTGATGCCTTCTACTGTGGGATTTTTGCCGGTTTGTCACTGGCGACTTATCGTCGTCATGTCAGTACCGGTCTGAAAATGACCGAATTTATGCGGGTCAATCCGTGGGTTCATCCGCAGGAATTCTTTGATCATTACTATCGCTGCTTGGGTCCCTTGACCGAGCCAATTCCGGAGCTGGCGGAGACCAATATTAACCCTGAAGATGTCTCTTACCTGACCGACCATGAAGCGCGGACTGGCTATGAACGGCTCCTCTACGGTTTTTACGATACGGCGATTTTTGCCCGCAGTGCCTATAAAGTGCTCGATACGATCGGGGAGGCCTATGGGCGTGAGGTCTTTGATGTGATGGCTTCCTTATGGGGATCGCGGATGCTCCAGTTATTTCGTTCGCGATTGAAGGTGACAGGAGCCGATAAATTCAAAGAGCTGGACGGTAAGGTCATTCTGGTCTTTAACCACAAATCTCATCTCGATTTTGTCCTCAACTTTTTTGCCCTTTCAAAAACCCATTTAAGAAATGGTCGTCGCATCCGTCCCCGCTATATGGCAGCCAAAGATCATTTTGTGGATAATAAAATTATTTACGATGGTATCGGGGTAGGGCACCTGATCGAAAGCGTCGATATGATCTTTGTCGATCGAAAAGGGGAAGGGGCCGATGCAATTGCACAAGCTGCTCAGGTCTTGGTTGAAAAAGATGTCGAGATTGCGATGTACCCGCAAGGGACGCGCGCCTACGGAAATTTGGGCCTCAATCGTGAGCGACACGATGCCGGTTTTTATACGACTGGTTCGGCCAAGCGACTCAAAGAGGAACTAGGACATTTAAAGAAAGGGGTTGCTTACCTGGCTCTCGACACAGCACTCGAATTACAGCGTCGTGAAAAAAAGGTTCTGGTTCATTTAGTCTTTATTGGCATTGAGGGGACGGCCAATTTAGTTCCGAAGGGTTCTTTTAAGCTGCGTACGGAGTGTGAAGTGAGTTTTCAGGTGGGTGATATCTTAACGGTTCGTCCGGACGAGGTGAAGGGCCTTGTGCGGCCACAACCCGATCAGCCACTCGGAAAGGGGGAGCAGGGATATCGCGAAGAGGTGGCACACATTATGCGTGCAGTGAACGATGGCCTCGTGAATGCGCTAAATTTACATCGGCGTCTGACGGATCGTTTTGTGGCTGATGTGCGGGAACGAAAGCTCGCCCCGAGTGACAAGTGGTTGATTGTCAAAAAGCACCTGATTGAAAGTGACCAAAAGGGATTTTTGCTTCCCTTTCAGATCATCGACCGGATCTATGCGTTAGATCCTAGTTATTGGACAGCACACCTGCGACAGGTGGCTGAAATTTTGTCTGCCGAGACCCTTATGACAGAACGACTTCAACAGCTCAATAGTGGGGTGGTCGATTTTCTCTTTCAAACTCGTGGTAAGCTGATGAAAACGGCGGTGGCGAGTGAAATGGCGCAGAAAAAACAAGCTTCTAAGAAAGCTATTTAATCAATCAACGAATTCGGCTGGTGTCGGTTCCGGGAGAATTCCCTTGCGGAAACCTTCGTCCAGGAGGAGCTGGACCGCTTGGTGGCCCTTGTCGCCATATTCCAAGGTCCAGTGATTGACATACATTGAAACAAATTGGTCGGTTTGCTGGGCGTTCATGCCGCGCGCAAACTGACGAGCATAAGGAATCGACTCCTCCTTTTGCTGGAGGCCGATTTGGATACTTTCCTTGAGAAGGGCATCGAGTTTGTGGATTAGCTCGGTTCCGAGATCCTTCCGGATGGCATTGCAACCCAGAGGAAGGGGAAGGCCGGTCTTCCAATGCCACCACTCTCCAAGATCGAGCACTTTGTGGAAACCCTCCGCCTTGTAAGTCAATTGCCCCTCATGGATGATCAGACCGGCAGGGTATTCGCCGGTTTTGACTTTGTCTAAAATCTGATCAAACGGAACGACACGGTAATCGATATTCGGTTCGAATAACCTTAAGGCGAGTAGGGCGGTCGTCCACTCTCCCGGGACCGCGATCTGCATGTGGCGGATATCATCGGTGGTGAGCTGCTCACGCGAAACGACCATCGGTCCGTATTGGTCCCCAAAACTCGCCCCGCAGCTCATGATCTGGTAGCGATCGCGAAGGTAGGGATAGGCATGGAACGAAATCGCTGTGATTTCATAGGTCCCCTTCTTCGCCTCCTGGTTGAGGGTCTCGATATCGGTCAGGGTGTGCTCCAGACGGTAGCCGGGGAGCTTCAATCGACCGGTCGCCAGCGCCCAGAACATAAAGGCATCGTCGGAGTCGGGGCTGTGTGCAATGCGAATAAGTCGTTCGTCCACGGCGCCCCCTTATAGTGGAACAGTTGAGAAAAGAAAGAGGAATTTCGCGATGAGCTCGCCGATAAAGATGAAGGCGACGGCGGTATAGAGGATGCCGGTGGCCGATTGATTAGAGCCAATTCGCGAAGTCGACCAGATCATATAGGAGACGATGGCCGGGATGCCGAGTCCGATCAAGATTCGCTGCCAGAAAAAGAGGCCATATCCCTGCCACGAAGTGAGAAGTTCCCAGATTTTTACCCCATCTTCTGTGCCGTAGCGAATTTGAAGCCAGGTAGCGACAACGGCCAAACACTTGAGGGCCAGTGTTCCTGCCAGCAAGAGGGCCATCCGGACCAGTAATCGCTTCGGCATGTCGGTATAGAGGAGGTACCAGTGTCCAAAAATCATGCCGAGTAAGTACCCTCCTAGCATGAGGCTCGCGGTTGCAAAATGCAGCGGAACAAGGCCTGCGTGAAGGGCGATTTCGGAATTGTGCGGAATAAACAACAGCGCGTCTAAAATAACGGCGGCAAAGGCCGTGAGAGAAGCGGCACCTAACAAGAA
>CAZXZM010000055.1:0-9660 GCA_964645365.1 uncultured Pseudomonadota bacterium
GTAGTCATAGGCCACCACTTGATGAGCATCGAGCTTTTTGGTTGAGATACGACCGTCTTCAACGCTCTGTTTGGCAAGGTGATGGCCAACCCGCTGCAAGATCTCGTCGGCTAGCTCTAAAATGGAAGCGGATTGATCAAGGATAGAGGACATGTTTTTAGGAGAAAAAGGCTTTCTCGACCTTCTCGTTTAGTTTTTGTCCGGAAACATGAGCCTGCTGGATCAACTCCCAGTAGTAGCGGTAGGTAGCACGATCATGAAGGTCCCCTTCAAACTGCACCGGGCCCCAATTGTTCTCTTGCGCTAACAGCAGAATCTCACATCCACTCTGTACCTCTGAGTAATCGGGCATCATCGCGTCAACGATTGCATCGATCTGTGTCGGATAAATCGACCACATCCGTAAAAAACCAAATTCACAGCGCGCCCGACGGGCATCTTGATAGGTCTTGTAGCGATCCTTTAGGTCGAGGGTTACATTATGGGCCGGAACAATACCGTTGGTCAGGGCCGCAGCCACCACCGTCGCCTTGGCGCGATGGACGAGGGCATGATCGAACTGACCGGGGGATTTCATACACTCGGCTGGGATCGCCCCATGGTGACCCGAAATAAAATCCATCAAACCAAAATCCAAGACCTGCATCCAGGGGAGCGAGGAAATTTCAAAGGCATCGCGCAAGGCCCCGTGGGTTTCGACCAAGACATGGATCGGGATTTCGCGATGGATATTGTTTTCCTTGGCCACCTGCTGGATGTAGCCAATCATCTCTTTCACCTGACCAGCATTGGTCGGCTTAGGAATTGTGATGTAAGCCGTCGTCTTCCCGGCACCCGGGACAACAATATCGACATCCTGCTTCCAATGGGGATTACGGTAATCGTGGATCCGGATTCCCGCCATCTTGAACTGGTTCAGGTCGGAATTGGCCATTTCCACGACCATCGCCGCGTGCTCTTTTTCCTTCCCCTGCGGGGCGCCATCTTCCAAATCCATCGTAATGTCAAAGACTCCCCCCCTCTTGGCCTGCAGCTCGAAGGCCTTCCGGATCAGTTTTTCAGAACCGGCGAAGTGTTCGCAGGAGGGGATGATCGGAAACGACTTCTCCCCTTCAAATAGGGCTTCTTTTGGGTGGATCGTGGACATAATCTCTCCTTATACGCTGGGCTTCTCTCTGCGGGCTTCTCTGTAGCGAATGCCTTGGAAGATTGTCAAGAAAGCGGGAGTTAGACCACCTGAGATAACTCCAGCAGAACGCCCCCCGTTGACTTCGGATGGACAAAGGCAACTTTTTTGCCATGGGCTCCTAGGCGAGGGGTTTCGTCAATCAGCTTCAGGCCCGCCTCCCGGTAGGCCTTCAAGGCCGCTTCAATATCATCCACCTGGATGCAGACATGATGGATCCCTCCCCGTCCCTGCTTGGCGATGAATTTACCGATCGGCCCTTCTGGTGCAGTCGACTCTAAAAGTTCCAGGTTCGATTCGCCGACACTAAAAAAAGCGGTCTTCGCCTTTTGCTCCTCCACCGTTTCAAGATGATCCGGCCCCTTTCCCAACAATTGGGTATAAAGGACAATCGCTTCATCAAGGTTTTCAACCGCGATTCCTAGGTGATCGATTTTTTTAAACATGGTCTCTCCTTTGCCTCCGCAACAGGCTTCACATTGACTTTAAATAGACCCACCCCTTAAAATTCAGGAAGGCATATGGCCTATCAACAAAAGATCATACGGACCCTGCGATGCAAGAACAAAAAGGTCATCGGGGTCCTGGCCAAACTCACCACGACCATCTCTTCTCTCGGTGGGGACATCGGCGATATCCGAACAGTAACCCTGGGAGAGCTCAACAATATCCGCGATATCACCATCGTCTGCAATAACGAAGAACAGTTGAACCATATTCTGGATGCCTTAAACCGGATGCCGGAGGTGACGATCGAGCAGGTCATCGATGATGTCCTGAAATTTCATCAGAAAGGAAAACTCAAGATTGAACCGCGCTACCCGGTCACTTCAGTTGAAGACCTGCGCAAGCTCTACACTCCGGGTGTCGCCGCTGTTTCAAAATTGATTCAGAAGGATCCTAAAAAGGCCTACATCTATACCGGTATCGGTCAGATGATTGCCCTCGTCACCAATGGCACCCGCGTTTTGGGGCTCGGCAACATTGGACCGGTCGCCGCCATGCCAGTCATGGAAGGAAAGGCGGCCCTTCTCAATCAATTGACCGGCCTGCAGATGATTCCGGTTTTGATCAATACCACCGACCCCAAAGAGTTTATTGCCACCGTCGAGCGAATCGCCCCGGGCTACAGCGCCATTCAACTTGAAGATATCCAAACTCCCGACTGCTACGAGATTGAAGAAACCTTGATGAAACGACTGTCCATCCCGGTCATGCACGACGATCAGCATGGTACCGCGGTAGTCAGTCTGGCAGCAGCGATTAATGCCTGTCGTCTGGTTGGAATCGATATCAAGAAGGCAGCGATCGGTCAGGTGGGACTGGGAGCGGCTGGTTCAGCAATTGCGCACCTGATCTCCTCCTATACGGGCCGAGGGATTCGAGGGACCGATGTGCGGAGCTATGCCCTCAAACGCCTGAAAAAATCGGGAGGAACCCCGGCTTCACTGGAAGAGATCATGGCGGAATCGGAAGTGGTCATTGCCACCACCGGAACCGCCGGCCTGATCAAGCCAGAGATGATCCGAAAAGGACAGGTCATCTTGGCCCTTTCCAATCCGGCACCAGAAATTTCCATTGAAGAAGCGCTCCAAGCGGGGGCGGCTTTCGCCAGTGATGGGAGTCGTGTCAATAACCTGCTCGGCTTTCCCGGACTCTGGAAAGGAACCATCGACAGCCATGCCAACTGCATCACTGAAGAGATGTACATCGCTGCGGCAGAAGCCATCGCGTACAAGGCTCCTGATAATGAGTTGATCCCCGATCCGCTCAACGTCACCGTTCATCAAGCGGTCGCCAAGGCGGTAGCGCGGGCTGCCATCTCTTGTGGCGTTGCCGGCTTGTTATTGGATAGCGATTATTTCGGCCAAGATGGAGAAGAGAAAGAAGTCGTTACGTAGCGCGCTACTTAATTTCCTCGATAATCGATGCGGGCCCGCTCGCGGTACAGGACACCATAGGCTGGGGCCTGCTCGGCCCGCGTGGGGGAGAGCCACTGCACCTTTCCATGATGACGTAACGTTTCATAAACCAAAATTTCATCTAAAGGGGCCACGGCAACATGCTGTCCACAATAAGGGCAGGCCTGTTTGTACTCTTCTAAAATAGTGTGGCACTCAAGACAAACGGAACCAGACCTATCAAGCCCCTTGCGCAACAAAAGCGTTTCGACTTGCCCTTGATTGATGGCGCGATACACTTTTTCCGACTTAACACTTCCGAATCCTTGTGCAATCCGCCCCAGGGAAAGCTCCGCCGTTTTATCCTGTTCCCGTTTTTTATTGTATGCCCTCAAAATTTCCAACCCTTTACGCGCTAGATGACCATTCTTGAGGGTCATTTCAGCAATTTCTTGCGCAATCAATCGTCGTTCAACTTGATCGGGAAGAAAGCGAACAAGCAACGGGAGTTCTTTGCGCTGCCCAACTAAGGCAAACTTCAGTTTCGGATTCTTGACGGCGCGTTGCTCAAGCTGGTGTGCAATTTCGCGAAAAAAATGATCGGCCTCTTCAATATGTTTCCGTTGAAACCGTGCCTGAGCCCAGCCTCCTTGTTTGTGGTGCGGATAGACTTCCTGCCCTAATTCCGATTGTTCGATCATCATACCAGCAGTCATTTCAACAATCCGTGCTTCTTCCTGATTGAATTGACAAAGGCAGAGTGGTTCGTAGTCATCGCGCAAACTCACCAAGGGACCGACAGCGGGAAAAGGGAGAACATAATAGACATTTGGAAACGGTAAAGAGCTCGCATAGGTTACTACTTGGGGATCATGTCCCCAGGCAAAAAAGGCAACACCATTGAGGGCGCTGTTTTCTTTATCATTCAGAAAGGCATCGGCCTGCTTGGCAATGATCTTGATCTTCTTGGCCCAATCACGGTGGGCACTTTCCAAACGTTGTAGCTCTGGCGAACGCCACATCTGTTCTAGGAAGACCCGAACCTGTTTGCGCTGTGCTAAGTTTTGGCCATGTGTCTGCAGGTAGATGGAGAGGACGTCTTGCTCTGAGTAGAGGGGAAGGTCGGTGAGTTTCTTTATGAGATCTTCTAGCGACAAACCCACCACTTCTTGCGCCATGAACGACTCCTCCTCGCGAGAAAATTACCAACAAGCGCTTCAATTACCCTCTATTCTAAGACGGACCCCCCTGAAAGTCAAAAGGGTCTCCAGACCCCAGATTGAGGAGTCAGGGGACCAGGATCAGGAGAGGGCATATGTTGTAACATATTGATATTACTAATGTTTTTAAATTGACCTTCTGGTACGAATCCTGCATAATAATATGGTCATGGCGATGAATCCGCACCAGAATGTCTCGGCTCAGCAGGTCTCTCAGCAAGGGACGCAGGCGGCCAACCAGGCCCAGAAAAACGCCCCTAAAACGGAGCGTTCCTCCTTTGATAAGACCCTGGATGGGGCTCAGAAAGAAGAGCGCCGCGGCTCTGGAAAACGAGCCGTTAAGTCACGAGTCGATCGAGCGGTGATCTATGCCGCCCAGAAATACAAGCTCCCAGCGGGGCTGATTCGTGCCGTGATCCGGCAGGAAAGTGGCGGCAATCCAAAGGCTACCTCTCACTGTGGTGCCCAAGGATTGATGCAATTAATGCCAGGAACTGCACGTGATTTAGGGGTCAAGGATGCCTACAACATCGAGCAGAATATCGATGGGGGAGCCAAATATATCCGCCAGATGATGGATCGCTATAATGGAAATATCGATCGCTCTCTTGCCGCCTACAATGCCGGTCCTGGTGCTGTCGATAAATACAACGGCATCCCCCCTTACAAAGAAACGCAGAATTATGTCGTCGCCGTCAAATCTCACTACCGCAACGACACCGGTCAGGCCATTGAGCCCAATGTTCAATTAGATGCTCTTTCAGAGAGTCTGGCACGTACGCAAGCCGCCTTTGCCGAAACGGTCGTTGCGAACGCCATGTTAAGCGACGTCAACATCGAGACATCAGACGTCGATCAAGACGATGACGACCGTCCCCTTCCCCCGAATGCCATTCCCGTTTAATTTAAATATTATTTAGTGTAATTGTGTTGGCTTCATGCCAACTAGATGAGACATCTGATTAAAGACAAAACCCAAGAAACGTTTTTTGTCATCTTCATTCATATGGCGAATCACCGCACCGGTTTCAAAACAGGTATCCGAAATCTTATGTTGCCAGACAACCTCCCCGCTCGCACGGACCGGCAAGGTCTCTTCCCCTTCGATTGTAATTTCTAAATCAAGACAGGAACCGTTAGCCAACGGAGTCGGTGTCATTAATCGCAGACCGGCCGCGCTAATATCGCTACTCATCGCCTCAGCCGTTTCTGTAATCTGACCTGTTTCATCGCGAATCATGTAGCTGACTGACAGCGCGATATCGAGGCGGGCATGGCGGCGCCGCTCGGATGCCGTCTCATGAGAAGTATGCACTAAGAAATCGCTTAGTAACCCCCGCAAGGTAAGTCAAGCCTCCCCCATTCTGATCTTTAACCGATCGAGTCTGATTTCCTTGACAGTAGGGGACTGAAAGCACTGAAGTGGTAACCATGGCAGGACAACGCATCTTTGTAACCGGAGCCAATGGATTCTTGGGAAGTCATCTGGTCGATACACTGTTGGCGCGTGGCGACGAAGTCACTTGCCTGGTACGGCGAACGAGCGATCTTCGCTGGCTTGAAGAAAAACCGATTCAGCTGGTCTATGGGGATGTCGCGCAAGGTGATACCTCTTGGTGGGATGGACTCGTCGGACAGAATATTGTTTTTCATAGTGCTGGAGCAATTAAGGCAAAGAGTCGCGAGGATTTTTACAGAGTGAATGGAGAGGGAACGCGCTCTATTGTGCAGGGGTGTCTCACGAAGAATCGATCCTTGAAAAGATTTGTCCTCATTTCTTCCATCGCCGCGCATGGACCGGTAGCGGCAGGAAACGGCATGGAGGAGTCGGGAACCTGCGAGCCGGTCAGCCACTATGGTCGCAGTAAGCTGGTTGGCGAAAAGATCCTGATGGAAGAGGGAAAAGACCTTCCCTGCACGATTATCCGCCCCGCCATTATCTACGGCCCTCGCGACCTGCAACTCCTCCCCTTCTTTCAAGCCGCCTCCTACCGCCTCCGCCCCCGTTTCGGCCTGACAACCCGCCAGGTCAATATGGTCTATGTCGATGATGTCGTCGCCTGCTGTTTGGCGGCCAGCGAATCACCTGCTGCCGTCGGAGAAATTTTCAATGCCGGCGGAGCAGACAACCCAACCCTGAACAGGGCGGCCCGCACCTTCTCGGAAGCGGTTGGAAAACCGCGGAGCTTTCCCCTTTGGATCCCAATGCCAGCCTTCTATGTGGTCGGCGCCGCAAGCGAGATCATCGCTAGGCTAACGGGAGGGATCCCCTTTCTCCCCTGGGACAAGACCCGAGAGTTCCTGCAGCGTCGCTGGACCGTCAACGTCAAGAAGGCACGCCACGAGCTCGGCCATGCCCCCCAGGTGGGACTGCTGGCCGGGAGCCGGAAAACAGTCGATTGGTACCGCCAACAGGGGCATTTATAACACTCTAACTAGTTGATATTATTATATAATTCTTTATTTTCGAACTCTCGAGCATCTTTTTGAGGGGGGAGACACAACTTTTCCGCTGAAAAATCCGATACTTATAATGGAGACTTGTCTCTAGGAGACCTTTTTATGAGCCGTATCGACAAAGTCGAATTAAATATCCGAGACCTGGGAGCCTCGCTTAAACGCAAGATCCGCAGCGCGGGGCGACGGACCGTCGGGGAAGAGTTTGTCCAGCAAAAGAGCTTTGGGGAAAAACCCCCGAAGCAGGCCGATATCTCGAAGGATCCCTATCTTTCCTTTCTGTTCAGTAAGCGGGGGCCGATCGGTTGGCTCGAAAAAAAGATCCGCGAGGCGACTCGTCACCACGGCAAAATTATCCCGGCCCATGACATTACCGCCATGGCGATGCCCCACCTCCCTGGACAACAGGAAGGGAACCTCGTTTTTTTGGGGGTCGAGTTTGCACAGGAAAAAGCGGATGATCTCGATCTTCTCGCCGGCGTTCTCTCTCATGAGTGGGGACACCTCACCAGTGATTTTTTACAAGGACTCGATGCCAACAAACTTGCCTGGGAAGAGGTCCATGAATTACGCAAAGAAGAAGAGGGTTTTGCCGATGCCTATGCCGGACGGCTCCTCTATCTCATTGGACACAAGCCGGATGGGCTGATTCGCCATTTCCAGGAACGCTCCCCCGCTCAAGGGACAGCGAAGTACCATGATGTTTCCACCAGAGAAGCAATCATTCGTTCCGCTTGGTTGACCCAAGCCCGCTCACAACTGCAGGCGGCCAAGATTCTCTTGCAGCCCGGACAAAAAAGCCCGCTTACTGCCCGCATCATCGCCGTCGCTTAAACCTTAAACGTATTTTTCGTAGTGGATCTGTTTTTTATCGAAGCCGATCTCTAACGCTGCCTGTTCAACCCCTTCGATCATTGGAACGAGACCACAGGCATACAGCTGTTTGCCAGCCGGATCGGTGATATGCTTTTTGAGTTTTTCTTGGACATAGCCCACTTCGCCATCCCAGGACTTGGGACGACTGATGGTGGGAATATAATGAAAATTGGAAAATTTTTTCTCTAAGGCGAGCCATTTGTCATGGTAGAGAATTTCATCTTCGTGGCGAACACCAAAGATAAGCCAAACCTCATTTTCGAAATCACGCGCCGCCAAAGAATCAAGCATACTGCAAAAAGGGGTCAGACCCGTTCCTGTCGCCACAAAGATCAGGTCGCTTTCAACGGGATCAGGCAAAACAAAATCCCCGTAGGGGCCTCCCAAATTAACCGCATCCCCCTCCTGTAGAGTCCAGAACCAATTGGTCGCCAAGCCCCCTTCTACCAACTTGACGCAGAGCTCAAGTGACTCTTTCTGGTCCGGCGAAGAGCAGATGGTGTAGGCCTTTTTCTTCGTCTTTCCCTCCGTCGGCACCTCGACCATGCAAAATTGCCCGGGCTGAAAGGCAAAACCTTTCCCATCCGGAAAGGCGAGCTGGAAGGTCCGTACGCTAGGAGTGAGATGAAAGATCTTTGCTAACGTCGTCGTATAGTGTTCAATCTTCGGCATGATCTTGGTCATGGGTAATGAGTTATGGGTAATGAGTCAATAACAGAGCAAATCAAGCAACAGGCGCGCGCTATCGGCTTTGAGTTGGTTGGAGTCGCCCCGGCCGGCCCACATGATCATCTTGGTTTTTTTGAAGACTGGCTCGCGAAGGGTTATGCTGGCACGATGCAGTACCTCGCGCGCCGTCGGGAAGACCGAGCCGATCCACAGCGGCTTCTGTCTGGGGCTCAGACGATTATCTGCTGTGGACTCAATTATTACCACGGCGAACCTAATTCACAAGAGTTGCACCAAGAGGGACATGGCTGGATCTCCCGTTACGCCTGGGGGGATGATTACCATGATGTTCTCTTGGGAAAACTACAGGCACTGGAAACCTTTATCCATCAAGAAATCTCTCCCCGAGCCAAATTGAAATCGTATGTCGATACCGGACCAATCTTGGAGAGAAGTTATGCAGCCAGTGCTGGGCTGGGTTGGATTGGAAAAAATACCATGCTGATCAATCGCCAAGCCGGTTCCTATTTTTTTATTGGCGAAATTTTAACCGACCTTCAACTGGTGTCGGATACACCGGAACCGGATCACTGTGGAAACTGCACCCTTTGCCTGGACGCCTGCCCTACCGAAGCCCTCGTCCCTTACCAGCTGGATGCCAACCGTTGCATCGCCTACTTAACGATCGAGCATCGCGGTTCCATTGCCTCCGACCTGCAAGAGAAAATCGACCACCACCTAGTGGGCTGCGACATCTGTCAGGAGGTTTGCCCTTGGAACCGAGAGGTCCCTTTAAGCCAAGAGTCCACCTTCCAACCCCGCCCGGGCCTGTTTCATCCTAAGCTTGAATCGCTCTCTCCCCTTGAAACGGAAGAGTTTAAGAAGACCTTTCAAAACAGCGCCATCCGGCGGGTACGTCCCGATGGCTGGCAACGCAACCTAGAAATCGTCCACAAAAACCTTAAAAAAACAGATCGCAAGCGAAGGGGTGGCTGAGTTGACAGTAGCTAGCATCTTGATTTACAAGATCTTTTAGAGGATTTTGATGTCACTTGAAGCTGAAAATGCGCTCCCAACCGCGGACTTGCCCCCCTTGCGAATGACCGATAACGCGATCTCCAAGGTCAAGGCCTTTGCCACCTCAAAGCCACAAGAGGCGGAAGGAAAGCATTTCCGTGTCTTCATTCAAGGTGGAGGCTGCTCTGGCTATTCCTATGGTTTTAAGTTCGATCAAAAACGGGACGGAGATTTAGAGCTCTCTGCCAAGGATATTACCATCCTGATTGATCCAGCGAGCCTGGAGCAGATCAAGGGCTGTACTATTGATTACGTTGAGGATTTCGGCGGCTCT
>CAZXZM010000056.1:0-4402 GCA_964645365.1 uncultured Pseudomonadota bacterium
ATGTTTGGCCACCGGCAGGAGGGAATACTGAGAATCACGCCTCCCTTTTGGACGCCCCAAATGAGAGGCGACAATCAACCGTGCCCCCTGTTCTTGGAGATAACGCAAGTTTGGTAGTTCTTTTTGAATGCGCAGATCATCAACGATGCGCCGTTCGCTATCGAGAGAGACATTAAAATCGACCCGAACAAAGACGCGCCTTCCCTCAACCGGCAAGGCATCAACATAGCGAATCGGAAGAGTCATGAAAAATGAAGACTACAAAGAGCTGGCTACCAGACGAGTGAGGTCGACCATCCGGTTTGAGAAACCAACCTCGTTATCGTACCAGGCCAAGACCTTTACAGAGTTCTTGTCGACGACATTCGTCGACAGCTTATCGAGAATACAGGAATAACGATTGCCGTTAAAGTCACGCGAAACCAGCGGCTCATCGCAGATCTGTAGAATGGAATTCAGGGGACCGTTTGCCGCATCGATGAAGGCCTGATTGACCTGATCGACCGTCGCCTCTTCTTCAATTTCAGCCACCAGGTCAGTCAAGGAAACGTTGGGGGTCGGAACCCGCACCGCGAGACCATCGATCTTCCCTTCTAATTCGGGAAAGATTTTACCAATCATCTTGGCTGCTCCGGTCGTCGTCGGAATCATCGAAACCGCCCCGGCCCGCGATCGGCGCAGGTCCTGGTGCATCGTGTCAAGGATTCGTTGATCATTCGTATAGGAATGGATTGTCGTCATAAAGGCGTGGCGAATCTTGAAACGATCATTCAAGACCTTGACGAGTGGAGCGACACAGTTGGTGGTGCAGCTAGCATTCGAAACAATATGATGTTTGGCGGGATCGTACTGATCGTCATTGACCCCGATCAAGACGGTCATGTCTTGACCCTTGGCGGGAGCCGAAACAATCACTTTTTTGACTGTGTCCCCTAAATGCCCTTCGGCATCTTCCCGTTTTGTAAACCGGCCCGTACACTCTAAAACAACTTGTACCCCTTGGTCGGCCCAGGGAATCTCGGCCGGGTGCTTTTGTTGGCTTAAAAAAATGGGCTGACCATTCATGATCAGTTCTTGTTCGCGCGGTTCGATCGTCGCATCGAGTGTTCCGTGCACCGAATCGTAACGAATCATATGGGCTGCCGTCGCTGGGTCCATCAGGTCATTGGCCATTACAATTTGGAAATCTTGAGTACCGCTCTCAAGGAAGGCGCGAATAATCCCTTTTCCGATACGACCCAAGCCGTTAATGCCAACCCTGATACTCATGATTTATGCTCCTTAAGGATTAATCGTTACAGGCGGCGCCCTACCGCCTCCGCAATAGGCCGCAGTTGATTCAGCATTTCGGCAAATCGTTTCGGGGTCAACGACTGACCTCCGTCAGATAGGGCCACTTCAGGATGGGGATGGACTTCGATCATCAATGCATCCGCCCCGGCGGCCACTCCGGCGAGGGCCATTGGAATGACATACTGCCAATGACCGGTTCCATGCGACGGATCGACTACAATCGGTAAATGCGTTTCATGGCGCAAAACCGGAACTGCATTCAGGTCGAGAGTATTGCGGGTCGCCGTTTCAAAGGTACGGATGCCGCGCTCACACAACATCACATTCGGGTTGCCCCCCGTAATGATGTACTCGGCAGACAGCAGCCACTCCCGGATCTTGGTTGAAAGACCCCGCTTCAAAAAGACCGGCTTTCCTACCTTCCCCAGCTCTTTTAAAAGCGAAAAGTTCTGCACATTGCGCGCCCCCACTTGAAGAATGTCACTATATTGCGCCACCAAGGGGACATCCTGTGGGGTCAAGACTTCAGTGATGACTGGCAGTCCGGTGACTTCCCGTGCCTCCGCCAACAATTTAAGTCCTTCTTCTTCCAGTCCCTGAAAATCATACGGGCTGGTGCGCGGCTTAAAGGCCCCACCTCGCAAGATGTGGGCACCCGCTTCTTTGACCGCCTTGGCGGTTTCCAATATCTGTTCGCGACTTTCGACAGAACAGGGACCGGCCATCACGCAAATCTGATCTCCCCCAATCGTAACCTGGTCATTGATCTTAATTTCGGTGCGCTCTTTTTTGGTCTCCGAGCTGACCAACTTGTAGGGCTTGGAGATTGGGACGACCGCCTCAACCCCCTCAAAGATCTGCAGATCAAGCAGGTCGATCTTCTTTTTTTCATGGCCGATGCAGGCGATGACGTTACGATCCTCCCCTTCGATGATGTGGGACCGAAAACCGAGCTCTTCGACCTCCTTGACAACCGCTTCTTGCTGCTCCTTGGAGGCCCCTTGAATCATAACGACAATCATGGCCACTATAAATGTCGGCGACCTTGGTTTTTGTCAAGGAATCAGATATAGAAGTGTAGCTAATGCGGCTAAAAGAAGAGCAAATCACCAGCCTGGCTCGCCGCCTCGTCCAGCGGCTTGCCGCCGGTGAGTTCACCGATCTCAAGGCGGGAGAGACGAAAGTAGTCGCTGCCGCTACGGAGATCATTCAACACTTTGCCGCCACCTCTCATGCCATCGATGAAGAAGTCAAAGAGGTGATGGCCCAATATTCCAATCAGATGGAGTCAGGGCAGATCGACACCCAGAGAATGTATGGCATGATCAAAAAACAGGTGGCCAAAAAGAACCAGTTCGAACTTGACCCAGCCGAGCAGGTCAACTGGCTCGCCCACCAGATCCAGGACAAGCTCTATCGCGATGATCTCGTCGATTACTCCGAAGAGGGGAAGGCGCTCCGCCAGATCAAGACGACCCTGCAGGAAACGCTACTGGCCGATGAGGTCTTAGGGGAAAAGATCCAGACCAAGATCCGCTCCCTGAAGCGGGGAGTAGCCGAAGGCTCGGCCGAATGGCACATCCTCTACGAAAAGTATCTCGAGGAAGAGCTTGAAAAGCGGGGCCTGTAGCCGCCTGCCCTAAAAGATCTCCCCTTGACAACCCCCAACCAGTGATTATATATGCCCTCTGTTTAGCACTCTTTAATGAAGAGTGATAAAGAAGGTTAAGTTAATTATTTCAACAAGTTACTCGTTTTAGGAGGTCAGTTATGGCATCAAAAGATGAAAATTTTCGGCCGCTTCAAGACCGGATTCTGGTCAAGCGGATCGACGAAGAGAACAAAACAGCGGGAGGGATCATCATTCCTGATTCGGCAAAAGAGAAGCCGCAAGAGGGAGAAGTGATTGCCGTCGGTAAGGGCAAGGTGACTGAGGATGGAAAAACCCTTCCTCTAGACGTCAAGCAGGGGGACCGTATCCTGTTCGGCAAATATTCCGGAACCGAGGTGAGTATCACGGGAACGGAACACCTTATTATGCGGGAAGAAGACGTCTTGGGCGTCGTTGAATAATCGTTTTTCCTTTTAGGAGGTTGTTATGACAGCAAAAGAAATCATATTTGATCAACAGGCTAGAAATGAGATCCTGCAAGGGGTCCAGACGCTGGCTGACGCCGTTGTGGTTACTTTAGGGCCACGAGGGCGGAACGTCATCATTGAAAAATCGTTCGGTTCTCCAACCGTCACGAAAGATGGTGTGACCGTTGCTAGGGAAATTGAACTAGAAAATAAATTCCAAAACATGGGAGCCCAGATGGTAAAAGAGGTCGCCTCGAAGACCTCTGATGTCGCCGGGGATGGCACCACGACCGCCACCGTGCTGGCAGCCGCCATCTTTAAAGAAGGCTCTAAGATGGTCGCCGCTGGCCTGAACCCGATGTCTCTGAAGCGAGGCATTGAAAAGGCAGTCGAGACGGCAGTTGCCGAACTCCAAAAGATCTCCAAGGACACGAAGGATCAAAAGGAGATCGCTCAAGTCGGAACCATTTCCGCCAACAACGATAAAACGATCGGAGACATCATTGCGGAAGCGATGAACAAGGTTGGTAAAGAGGGGGTCATCACCGTCGAAGAGGCCAAAGGGCTGGAGACCACTCTTGAAGTGGTTGAAGGAATGCAGTTCGACCGTGGGTACCTCTCCCCCTACTTCGTCACCGATCCAGAACGTATGGAAACCCACCTGGAAGAGCCTTATATCCTGGTCCATGAAAAGAAGATCAGCAATATGAAGGATCTGGTTCCCTTACTGGAAAGTGTCGCTCGTAGCGGCAAGCCATTAGTGATCATCGCTGAAGATGTTGACGGGGAAGCACTGGCGACTTTGGTCGTCAATAAACTGCGTGGCACCTTTCAGTGTGCTGCTGTGAAGGCCCCGGGTTTCGGCGATCGTCGCAAGGCAATGCTGGAAGATATCGCGACCTTGACCGGCGGTATTTGCATCGCTGAAGAGCTGGGACGCAAACTGGAAGACATCACCCTGGATGATCTAGGCCGCGCCAAGCGGGTCACGATCGACAAGGATAACACTACGATCGTGGAAGGTGCCGGA
>CAZXZM010000056.1:4412-9462 GCA_964645365.1 uncultured Pseudomonadota bacterium
TCGCGCGCAGGTCGAAGATACCACCTCTGAATACGATCGCGAGAAGCTGCAAGAGCGACTCGCGAAGTTGGTCGGTGGAGTCGCGGTGATCAACGTCGGTGCCGCAACTGAAACTGAAATGAAAGAGAAGAAGGCACGCGTCGAAGATGCCCTCCATGCCACCCGTGCTGCGGTGGAAGAAGGGATCGTTCCAGGGGGTGGAGTCGCCCTCCTTCGTTGCCTGGACGTCCTCGAAAAATTGAAGGCGTCCGTCCCGGAAGAGCAGCCAGGCGTCGATATCGTCAAGCGCTCGCTGGAGGCTCCATTACGCCAGATCGTCGCCAATGCAGGCCGTGATGATGCCTCTGTGGTTCTCAATAAGGTTAAGGATGGACAAGGGAGCTTCGGCTTCAATGCCCAAACCGAAACCTTTGAGGACATGATCGCAGCAGGGATCATCGACCCAACCAAGGTGACACGCAGTGCGTTACAAAACGCCTCCAGTGTTGCCAGCCTCATGCTCACTACCGAAGCGCTCGTCGCTGAAAAGCCAGACGAGAAAGACGGTGGTGGTGCTGCTCCTGGTGGAATGCCTCCAGGAGGCATGGGAGGAATGGGTGGCATGGGCGGCATGATGTAAGCTAACGCCTTATGCTATAAAGCTGTAACTTGTTGTATCAATTACAAACTAAAGGGTCGCTCAACCGAGCGACCCTTTTTTATTTGGCAAGTAAAGAGCTCTTAGTTCTGTGTAATCTTATGATAAAGTTTTTGGAAAAATAACTCTTCGCTGACGAACTCATGTCCTGCATCATCAACAACGTCGAGGATGAGCTCGCACTTGTCATTTGTGCTTGTGTAGAGCGGCAAGTCCACCCCAACATCAAGTCCTTTACCATGGTCGTGTTGATCGCCTTTACCTGGCGGGTTGCTTGTATGTTTTCTTAAGTTGCAGGGTTGTTTTAGGCGTGATAAGGGATCGCTATGTTAAAAAAGGTTATACTTATAGCGTTACTACTCACGTTGACTAGCACCGCGCAGGCTGTGGACTTTTCGGTGCATGGTTATTATCGCACCCGAGTTGTAGCAAATAACAACCTAGACACACAAACGCAAAATGCATCTATTCCAAACTCTAACGATCGCTTTGGTTTTATTGCTTTCAATCAAATGCGTTTGCGCGTTGAGCCTAATCTAAAAATTAATGACCACTTAGCGATTCATGCGCAGTTCGATTTTTTAGATAACATTTTATATGGCACGGCAAATACCAGGGAAATTAACGTGCTTTCTCCGGTGGTTGGCACACTTGCTTTGCCGGCCGGCGCGGGTTCTTTTCGGCAAACCGGTGGCACTGCCGGCGAAAATGGTGCGGTAAATGTGCGCGCAATCTGGGGAGACATTCTCACGCCGATTGGTTTGTTTCGTCTTGGGCGCCAGCCTTCGCATTGGGGTTTGGGGATCTTTCAAAACGATGGCCGTTCGCGTCAGGGTGATTTTGGCGACATGGTCGATCGCATCATGTATGCGATCCAGTATGATATGGAAGGCTCGGGGGCAATTACAGCTGGGTTAACCTGGGATATTGCCTTTGAATCACAAGCAGATCCACGGATTAATGGTTTAGAAGACGCAGTGCGGAGCAACTCACAAGACACTAATCAGTTTGCTTTGATAGCGATGTATGAGCGCCCTGATTTTACCATTGGTTTGCTAGGTGGTTTGCGACGGCGCAATGGGCCAGAAGGCGCTACCACTACCACTGTAACTGATGCGCTGGGCAACTCTTTGCAAAGTGGTTTAGATGGCAACACCAACCTTTATTTTGCCGATCTTTATGCAGAGTATAAGCGGCGGCGTTATCGCTTGGCGTTTGAAGGGGTTTACATCGGCGGCAGAATAACCACGGGAGTGGCAACTGATGGAATTGCTTTTCAAGGAATTGGCGCAGCTTCGGCTGCTAACCCTTGTGGCACCGGCGGAATCATTTGCATGCCGGCTAACCAACCTGTTCAAGTTTTAATGGCAGCTCTAGAAGGTGACGCTGAGTTTAAGTTTGGTGGAGAAGTTCATTTGAAGGCTGGCTTTGCGCAAGGTGATGGCAACATCTTATCGTCAAAAATTACCCAGTTTGGTTTTCGTCCCGATTATCAAATTGCTTTAATGATGTTTAACATGCCGCTAGGAACTAGCCCCAACTTGCGCGACTCTACCACTGGAACAAGTCTGGTTGGCGGAGTGCCAATTACAGGCAACTATATTAATAACACTTTATATGCCTCGGCAGGATACAAACACAAGTTTGAGCCCCGAACAGCTTTTTCAGGAGCGGATTGGATCAAGGTTGGCGGTAAATTAACAACCGCATGGGCGCATAAGAAAAATATCAATGTGGACTTTGCAGCGCTAACCGGAACGGCGAACTTGCCGGTGGTCAGCGAAACTAACAACAGTCTGTTTCAACGCTGGTATGGTTTGGAAGCCGATTTTTCGGTGGAAGCTCTGCTGTGGAAGCATCTTTACACCGCGTTTGAAGCGGGAGTTTTGTTGCCGGGCAAGGCATATGGTATTGAAGTCAACTTAACAGATCCAAACTCTATTGTAAGTGCAGTGCCAGCAGATAAAGCCAATCTTGCTTGGATGGCAAGGTTAACAACTTCAATGGAGTTTTAATAGCTGTCATGATTTACGAATGACTTTATGCAATCTACCCAAAGAATAGCCAAGCGCATTAGCGCCTCGCCAGCTAGAATTCTGTCGGTTAGTTTTTTAGCCGCGATTATAGTTGGAACAATTCTTTTTATGTTGCCGCTTTCTTCAGCTAGCGGCGAAGCCCTTTCTTTTGTCGATGCAATTTTCACAGCCACTTCTGCGGTTTGTGTGACCGGTTTAATTGTTCAAGATACTGCTAGTTTTTTTTCGCCCTTTGGCAAGTCAGTTTTGTTGTTGCTAATTCAAATTGGCGGTCTTGGCATTATGACAATTTCAACTTCGATTGCGCTTATCTTGCGCCAAGAGATGAGCATCGCCAGCCGGCAGGTAATGTGCGACTCGCTTGGGCAGCGTTCGTTTGAAGAACTCTCCCATCTAATGCGACAAATTATTCGCGGAACCTTGTTGATCGAGCTAGTTGGTGGGTTGATTTTATCGTGGTGCTGGCGCCCTGCTACTATGCTAACTGACAACTGGTCAGAGTCGCTGGCGCTTGGGTTTTTTCATTCAATTTCAGCGTTTTGTAATGCAGGTTTTTCACTATTTAGCGACAGCATGATCAGCGTGGCTGGCAACGGTTTAGCAGTTGCAACGATTTCTGTTCTGGTAATTTCAGGCGGGCTAGGTTTTATCATTCTAGGTCCGTTGCTAGCGTTTCGTTTTCCTAAAGGAGTTCATACGCGGCTTGCGTTGAACACTTCGCTTGCGCTTCTGGTTGGCGGAACACTGTTTTTCTTTTTTAATGAATACACACACTTGTTTTCAAATCTTTCACTGCTTGCAAAGCTCAAGCAGGCGTTTTTTCACGCAGCGATGGCGCGTACTGCCGGGTTTAATATGATCGATGTGTCAGCTTTTAGTCACGCCTCGGTGATGGTGCTGTGTTTTTTAATGTTTATCGGCGCTTCTCCTGGCTCAACTGGAGGAGGAATTAAAACAACCACGCTTGCGGTGATGGTGCATTCAATTCGTGCGCTACTGCGAGGGCGCCAAGAAGTTGAAATCGCCTCGAGGCGTTTGCCGGCTGATATAATTTTGCGCTCGATTACAATTGCTGTGCTAGCGATGACCTTGGTGTTATTTTTTGCTTCAGCTCTGATGATAACTGAAGATGCGCCCTTTCGGGTGGTTTTATTTGAAACTTTTTCTGCGTTTGGCACGGTTGGTTTAACGCTTGGTCTAACTCCTGATTTGACGATTCCAGGAAAATTTTTTATAACTACGTTAATGTATTTAGGTCGTATTGGTCCGGTTACACTTGCATTAGTTTTGAGTGGACAAAAACGTAGCGGCCATTACAGTTATCCAGAAGGAAGAGTCATGGTTGGTTAATTCGCGTGGGCGCAGCCAAGATTTTGTATGTCGCGTTAGTTTGATAAACGAAACGCGCAACAAAACATGCGAGATTCGAGATAAAATATGCAAGTAGCCGTGGTGGGTTTGGGGGTTTTTGGAAGAAGTGTAGCAGAGACGCTAGGATCGCTTGGCGGCGAAGTGTTGGCAATCGACAAAGATGCTGATTTGATCGAGTCCATTAAAGACACTGTTGCTCAAGCGATTGTAGCAGATGCGACCGACGAGCGCACTTTGCGAGCCATTGGGATGCCGGAAGTTGATGCAGCCGTGGTTGGCGTGGGAGACATGTCGGCTAGCATTATGGCCACATTGTTGCTGCGCCGGCTTGGTTTGTCGCGCATAGTGGTGCGTTCGCTTAGCGAAATTCACTCTTCTGTGCTGACTGAAGTTGGGGCCAGCCGGGTGATTCCTATCGAGCGTCAAATGGGCGAGCAAATTGCCAAAACTTTAATTGCGCCGCACATTATGGATCGCACGCCTTTTGCCGAAGGATTTTCTTTTGTGGAAGTTCGTGCGCCACACTTTTTGGTTGGTCGCACAGTTCAAGAAACAAGTTTGCGCGAAAAATATCGCCTCAACTTGGTTGCAATTCAACATCGCGCCAGCTCTATCAGCGAAGAAGGTCGCAGTATAATAAAACTTGTGACCAACGGTGCGCCCAAAGCAGACGACGTTATCGACGAGGGCAGTGTTTTAGTTTTGGCAGGATCAGACTGTGATATTGATGCATTTTTCAAAGGAGAAACCTAACATGCTTGTGTTGCAACGTCGTCTACATATTGCTTTTGCTCAGGCTTTGAGTTTGGTTATTCTCATTGGCGGAGTTTCGTTTTATTATTTGCACATGCTCAACAAAGAGCTGGGTTCACAAATTAAATATAACATGGATGTGGTGCAAAGTGCAGACTTGGCTGAATCCGATGCAGAGTTTTTGCGAGTGGAGTTTTATAAGCAAGAAGCGCAGATGCACTATTTGCTAGATCGAGCGCAGCGCAATCTTATT
>CAZXZM010000057.1:0-9451 GCA_964645365.1 uncultured Pseudomonadota bacterium
CAAAAATATCAATACGACACACCGGGCTATAGTTTTATTGGCTGGAATCAAGATCGCCCTTACTTTCAACAGCGTTCGGTACGGCGTGCTTTGACTCAGCTGGTCAATCGAAAAGCGATTTTAGAAAAATTGAGTTTTGGGTTGGGAAAGATTGTGACAGGTCCCTTTTATGTGGCGGGTCCTGATTACAATCGTGATGTTAAACCGTATCGCTACAATACCGAACAGGCAAAAAAACGGCTCACCGCGGCGGGTTGGGTCGATCATGACGGTGATGGAATTCGCGATCGAGAGGGGATTCCCTTTTCCTTTGAATTTCTGATCCCATCCGGACGACGTTTTTCAGAGCAGCTGGCTACCATCATTAAGGAGGATTTTAGAAATGCCGGGATTGATGTACAGATTCGTAAACTAGAATGGGCTCTTTTTACGCAGAAACTCAATGACCGCAGCTTTGATGCGGTGTCGCTCGGCTGGTCTTTTGGTTATGAGCAGGACCCGTATCAAGTCTGGCATAGTTCCCAGGCAGAGCGTGGTTCTAATTTTGTCGGGTTTCGGAGTGAGGCGGCCGATCGGTTGATTGATCAGGGGCGAATCACCTTTGACCGTTCCAAGCGGCAGGCCTTGTATCGTGAGCTCCATCGCCTGATCCATGAAGAGCAGCCCTATACTTTTCTCTTTTCCTCTCCCTCCTTGATTGCGCTCGACCGGCGGTTTAAAAATGTGCAGGTTTACCCGATTGGGCTCGATCCTCTGGAATGGACACTGATTCGTGATTAATTATTTAATCAAACGTTTCCTGCTCTTGATACCCACCTTCTTTGGGATCACCCTCATCACTTTCTTTATTGTTCAACTCGCTCCAGGTTCTCCTGTTTCACTGAAATTAATGGGACCGGGGGGTGCGGGGGTACGTAGCGAAAACATCTCGCAAGAAATTATTGAACAGACTCAAAAACTCTACGGTCTCGATCAACCAATCCCGGTGCAATATGCCCGTTGGATCAAACGCTTTGTTGTGCTCGATTTTGGCCACTCCTTTAAGGACCACCGACCGGTGTGGGACAAGATTAAAGAAGCGGTCCCTATCACTCTGCTACTGAACATCCTCTCAATCTTTCTCATCTACTTGATTGCCATTCCATTGGGGGTTTATTCGGCGGTTCGTCCACGGCACTGGAGTGATAAGGCGATTACCCTCTCACTCTTTGTTCTTTATTCACTCCCCAGTTTTTGGGTGGCGATGTTATTGATTCGCTATTTCGCCAGCGGCGAGTTTTTGGATCTATTTCCAATCGTGGGCATTGTTTCCGAAGGAATCGAGCAGCTTTCTATTTGGGGAAAGATTGGCAATGTCTTGTGGCACCTCGTTTTGCCGGTGACGGCACTTACCTATGGTGGTTTTGCTTTTCTGTCCCGTTTCTCACGCGCCCAACTTTTAGAAGTTATCCGGCAAGATTATATCCGGACTGCTCGTGCCAAAGGACTCACCGAGCGGACTGTTATTTTGAAACATGCTCTGCGTAATGCCCTGATCCCGTTGCTTACGCTAATGAGTACGCTGCTCCCGGCGTTGATCGGGGGGAGTGTTATTATTGAACAGATTTTTAGTATCCCCGGAATGGGAAAACTCGGTTTCGAGGCGGTCTTATCACGTGATTACCCAACGGTGATGGCGATCGTTAGTATCCAAGCCTTACTCACGTTGGTTAGCATTTTGATCACGGATCTCATGTATGTCGTCGCAGACCCGAGGATTAGTTATGAAAAGGCAAGCTAGCGACCAACGAGTTAACTCTTCTGATTGGTGGAATATCGGGCGACGGCTCCGGCGGGATCGACTCGCGCTAGGGGGATTGGTTTTCGTGATCTTGCTTTTTGCGTTGGCTCTCTTTGCCCCCCTGTTGGCCAACAACAAACCACTCTTGATGAAGCACCAAGGGAGGTGGTCTTCTCCGCTGCTCGCCGATTCTGTATCGAGTTGGTTTGCCGATCCACAGTTGGCGGAGAGTACCAACTTCCGTGATCTGTCTCTCGCCGATGGAGACTGGCGCTGGCTCCCCCCCGTTCCCTTTTCTCCGACTGAATACGATCTTGATGCCATCCTGCTTCCTCCCAGTAACCCCCATTGGCTCGGAACCGATGATCAGGGACGCGATGTCGCCAGCCGCCTGATCTATGGGACGCGGGTCTCTATCTCCGTTGGGTTTGTGGCGGTCGCTATTTATGTCGTGATTGGCATTATCATCGGGGCGATCGCCGGTTATTTTGGGGGCTGGCTCGATATTGCAATCAGTCGCTTAATCGAAGTGGTGATCTGCTTTCCGGTCTTCTTCTTGATTCTTACCGTGCTGGCCTTTGTCGGCCCCTCCATCTATAACATTATGGTGGTGATTGGGGTGACGAGTTGGACCGGGATCGCTCGGTTGGTGCGGGGGGAATTTCTGAAAAATCGGCAGCTGGATTACATTCATGCGGCTCGGGTCGTCGGGTCGTCACATGCTCGTATTATGATTCGCCATATCCTGCCGAATAGTCTGGCCCCGGTCTTGGTCAGCGCGACTTTCGGAGTGGCGGGTGCGATTCTTATCGAATCAGGACTCTCTTTTTTAGGATTTGGAGTACAGCCACCGACTGCCAGTTGGGGCGATATCCTGTCACAGTCGCGTTCCTACATCGATATTGCCTGGTGGTTGACTCTCTTCCCAGGACTCGCCATCTTTGTGACGGTGACCGCCTATAATGTGTTGGGGGAAGGACTGCGGGATGTGATCGATCCCCGCCTGCAGGATACGGAGACGGAGCTTTAAATGCGCGAACCCCTTTTAAAAGTGGAAGGGCTCAAGACCCATTTTCGAATGGAGCAAGAGGTCGTGCCGGCAGTCGATGGAATCGACTTGGAGATAGGAGCGGGTGAGGTCGTTGGATTGGTTGGGGAGTCCGGTTCCGGAAAATCGGTGACCGCCATGTCGATCTTGCGCCTGGTCGATGCGCCTGGAAAGATCGTGGCAGGTAAGATCCTGTGGCAGCAGAAAGATCGAGCCGTGGACCTTTTGACGCTAGAAGAGTCAGCGATGCGGCGAGTTCGCGGCAATGAAATTGCAATGATCTTTCAGGAACCGATGACGGCCTTGAATCCAGTTTACACAATCGGCAACCAGATTGAAGAGGGGGTTCGGATCCATCAAGGGCTTTCACGCGGGGAGCGACGCGACAAAGTTGAGGCGGTTTTGGCTCAGGTCCAGATTCCTGACCCAAAACGGGTTGTTGGTTCTTATCCCCATGAGCTTTCGGGAGGGATGCGACAACGCGCAATGATTGCAATGGCGCTGGTCTGCCAGCCGCGACTTTTACTTATCGATGAACCGACGACCGCTCTTGATGTAACCATTCAGGCACAGGTGCTCAACTTGTTGCAAGAATTGCAGAAAACTCTCGGGATGGCGATGCTCTTTATCACCCATGACCTGGGAGTCATTGCCCAATTGGCCGACCACGTTGTCGTGATGCAAGAAGGGAAGATTGTTGAACAGGGAGAGGTGGCCGCGATCTACGAATCCCCACAGCATCCCTACACAAAGATGTTATTGGAAGCGGTCCCCCGCTTTAAAGGGGTTTCTTAGATGAGCGATTCCTTGCTGCAGGTCAAAAATCTCAAGAAATACTTTCCGGTCCGGCGCGGTTTTTTTTCGCGGGTGCGTGATCATGTCTACGCGGTAGATGATGTCAGTCTGACATTGGGGGCGGGGGAAACACTCGGCTTGGTTGGCGAATCGGGTTGCGGCAAGACGACACTGGGGCGTTCGATTGTTCGTCTCTTGCAGCCGGACACCGGTCAGATTGTGTTTGATGGTCAGGACCTGGCCCCTCTTTCGCAATCAAAGCTGCGTCCGGTTCGTTCCCAACTGCAGATGATTTTTCAAGATCCCTATTCGTCACTCAATCCACGGATGACAGTGGGGGAGATTATTGCCGAGCCCTTGGTGATCCACCGCCAAGTGACTCGTTCGGAAAAGCGACAGCGGGTGAGCGAGCTCTTGCAGCGGGTTGGGTTGGTTTCCGAACATTATGACCGTTTTCCACACGAATTTTCAGGGGGGCAACGGCAACGGATCGGTATTGCCCGGGCGATTGCCCTTTCTCCCCGTCTGATCGTTGCGGATGAAGCGGTCAGTGCCCTTGATGTTTCGATTGCTGCGCAGATCTTGCACCTCTTAAAAGAACTTCAAGAAGAGCTCGGGATTGCCTATCTCTTTATTGCTCATGACCTCCCCTTGGTCCAGAATCTGAGCCACCGTATCGCGGTGATGTATCTCGGCAAGATTGTCGAGCTCTGTCCGGCCAATGAATTGCTGCGGCCGATGCACCCCTATACCGAAGCGTTGATCGCGGCGGTCCCCCAACCGGATCCAAAGAGAAAAACGGGCCGGTTGGCCCTCAAGGGGGAGGTTCCTTCACCGATCCATCCACCAGCCGCCTGCCGTTTTCATCCCCGCTGTCCTTACGTCGAAGAGGTTTGTCGAGTCGACGCGCCTGCGCTCAGGGAATGGAAACCGGGTCGATTTGCAGCTTGTCACTTTGCAGAGAAAGTGTTTGAAGAAAATAAGGGGAAAATCTCTCAACAGGAGTCATCATAATGCGCGTAAAGCCGTTTGTTTGCAGTCTCGTTCTCATTGTTTTGTCTGTGGCACTTCTGGGTTGTACTGGCGGGGGGACGCGGCGCCGTTCCGCACCGACGACTGAGCGACTCGGCTACGTTCTGAACAAACATCTAATCTCAATCGATGCCGAGTTTAATCCAGAGACAAGCCACATTATTCCCGGCTACACGGCCCTGACGGTTGCATTGGCCAACAAATCAATGCGCCCCTTTCGTCTCCGTCCCGACAAGGACCGTTGGCAGGTGCGTGATCGAAAAGGACGCTGGCATAAGGGAATCAATGAGATTCAATATGAAGCGCAGGAGGCTTGGGATCGACTCCATCCGGAGGCGCGTCGTTTGATGAAGTATCCGGTGATGGTCCCCCCCGGTTACACCCAGACCTTCGAGATATTTTTTAAGGGAGATTTAAATCTGACTGGTTTTCGTGCCATCCGGCACCGCAATGAGATCTCGGGCAAGACCTACACCTTCACTCGCTATTAAAATTTATTCGAAACTGACGCTACGCCGGGCGATGTCATACTTTTTGATACGGTAGGCAAGCTGGCGGGGAGTGATGCCGAGTGCCCTGGCCGCCCTTTGTTGGATTCCTCCAGCCTCTTCCAACGCTTGAATCACCTGTTCCCGTTCGGCATCCTTTAGTGGTTTGACGGTGGTGGCCGGTTCGATCAGCCCCGCCCTGTCGGCTTCGGTGGAGCGGGAGGTCGCAAGACCGGTATGAATCGTCGGCAAGACAATATCCTGGGCAGTAATCAAGGCATCTGGGGCAAGAACGATCAGACGTTCGATAAAATTTTCAAGCTCCCGGACATTGCCGGGCCAGGAGTATTCTTGCAGTTTGTGGATTGCATCATCGGAAAAGACAATTTCCTTATGGTAGGACTGGCTTAAGACCTTCACAAAATAATCGACTAAAAGAGGAATGTCATCCGGCCGACTCCGCAAAAGGGGAAGGTAGATCGGGACAACGTTAAGACGGTAGAAGAGATCTTCACGGAAACGACCGCCGCGTACCAATTCTTCTAGATTATGGTTCGTGGCGGCGATGACACGGACGTTGACTTGAATGGGACGGGTTCCACCAAGACGTTCGAAGGTCTTTTCCTGCAAGAAGCGGAGCAGTTTGATCTGTGTCGTGAAGGGGACATCGCCGATTTCGTCTAAAAAAACGGTTCCGCCCGCTGCCTCTTCTAGGTAACCGTTCTTGCGTTCCCCGGCACCAGTAAAGGCCCCCCGTTCATGTCCAAAGAGGGCATCTTCGAGTAGGCTTTCTGGCAACGAGGCGCAGACCACTTTGACAAGGGAGGCTTGGTGGCGCGCGCTGGCCGCGTGAATTGCGTGAGCAACCAATTCCTTGCCGGTTCCACTTTCCCCTCGGATCAAAACAGTCGCGTCTCCGGGGCCGACTCGTTCAATGGCCTCCAGGACTTTCCGGAGGGGGAGACTGGTGCCGACCAGTGTCTTGCCGTTGCCGGACTCACCCTTAATGTCTGTCCGGCCAGTCGGAAGGCTACGACCAATTCGATTTTGAAGCTCCACCGCCTGGCCGAGCAAGGAGGCAACGATTCGCAGGAAGTTCACCTCCTCTTCAACAGGCAAGTGTTCCATCTTTTTATCCTGTTCAATCAGCAGCGAGCCGATGGTTCGACTCCGGACCCGGACCGGGACGCAAATAATACGGGACGATTCAGTGGAATTGGCTTCGGGGTAGCCAGAGCGGATCACCGTTTCGATCAGTGTGCTTCCTAGCTGGTACAGCTCGTTTTTTTTGGCGCTATCGCCGAAGCCGAGGGCGGCGATGATTTCGATCTGACCGGTTTCTGGGCGACGGGTACCAAACATGACCCTTTTGAGCTGGAGGAGCTCACTCAAGGCATTGAAAGACTCCAGAACGGCCCGGTCGGAGTTGGTGGTTCCCCCAATGATCTTACTGAGCTGAGACAGGGCTCGGAACTGGATCGCCTGACGGTTACTCGTGGAGGTCATTTTCATCGCCTGTTTTGCTATCGTATATAGCACAGTGCGTCAACGGAAATCTATTTTTGTCGTCAAGTGACAATTTTGTCCTAGCCACACTGGTGAATTGGCATACCCTGCCAGCGCGGATAAAATCTTAACTAATTGAAATTATTGTATAAATTAATTTTTTAATGAAATTATTCTTCTTGGCCTTCTTCTTGCAGAATGCCAGGCGGACAGTAGAAACGGCAGTGCATGTATGTGTGATGAAGGAGGAAATCCATGAAGAAAATTGAAGCAATTATCAAGCCGTTCAAATTGGATGAGGTCAAAGAGGCCCTGCAAGAGATCGGCATCCAGGGGATGACCGTGATTGAAGTCAAGGGTTTTGGACGTCAGAAAGGTCATACCGAACTCTATCGGGGGGCAGAATATGTGGTTGATTTTCTCCCGAAGGTAAAGTTGGAGCTGATCGTGGCGGATGATCTTGTTCAAAAATCGGTGGAAGCAATTTCCAACGCGGCCAAAACCGGCCGTATTGGTGACGGAAAAATCTTTGTGTCGGATCTCGGGGAAGTCTTGAGAATCCGCACGGGTGAAACCGGCGATGATGCAATCTAAGTTTTCAGTTTAGTCTAGATGATGAGGAGGATCCGATGACGAAACGAATGATACTGATAGCAAGGACGATTCCGTTGTTCTTGTTGACACTCGGTTTGGCTGGCGTTGCCTTTGCACAAGAGGGCGCTCCGGCGGAAGAGGGTTTTGATATTGCTCTCTTTACAGTGAATAACCTCTGGGTCTTGTTGGCCGGAGCTTTAGTATTTACGATGCACCTCGGTTTTGCCACCCTAGAAAGTGGTCTAACGCGATCGAAGAATACAACGAATATCCTGTTTAAAAACACGATGATCGTCTGTCTTGGCATTCTGACTTATGCCCTGTGCGGGTTCAACCTGATGTATCCGGGCTTTGCGGAAGGTTCTTCCGGTTTCCTCGCTTGGGGGTGCTTCGGAATTACCAAAGCGATCGATGATATGGCTATGATGGGGCCGGCGTATGCCGATGGAAGCTACACCTGGTATACCGACTTCTTCTTCCAGGCGATGTTTGCAGCGACTGCGGCGACCATCGTTTCCGGAGCGGTTGCAGAGCGGATCAAGCTGAGTTCTTTCTTGGTCTTCACCACGATTTTCGTGGCGCTTTGCTATCCGATTGCCGGTTCTTGGAAGTGGGGCGGCGGCTGGCTCGATCAGCTGGGTTTCTATGATTTTGCCGGTTCAACCCTGGTCCACTCCGTTGGCGGTTGGGCTGCCCTCTGTGGGGCAATTATCCTCGGCCCTCGCATCGGAAAATATGTTGGGGGAAAGACCCATCCAATTTTGGGGCACAATCTCCCCTTGGCAACGATTGGTGTCTTTATCCTGTGGTTTGGATGGTTTGGGTTTAATGGGGGTTCGGTCTTGAGTGCCGATCCTGCATTGATCTCACTCGTTCTCTGTACCACCTCGATTGCAGCAGCAGCCGGGGCGGTCGGAGCGATGCTGACGACCTGGATTGTCTTAAAGAAGCCGGATCTGTCGATGGTCCTCAATGGAATCCTGGCCGGACTGGTTGGGATCACCGCCGGTGCCGATCTGATGAGCATCTTTGATGCCACACTGATCGGATTCATTGCCGGGATCATTGTCGTGATGTCGGTTGTCTTCTTCGACAAGATCAGGGTCGACGATCCAGTCGGGGCAATCTCTGTCCACTTGGTCTGTGGGATCTGGGGAACCCTGGCAGTCGGTCTGTTTGGCTCCAGCAAGGGGACCGAACAGCTCTGGCACCAGGTAGTCGGCGTGATCGCTTACGGGGTTTTCACGATCCTGTTTGCGGCGATTCTCTTCTTGATCATCAAGGGCGTTATGGGCCTCAGAGTCAGTGAAGAAGAAGAAGTTGGCGGCCTTGATATCGGTGAGCATGGGGCCTCGGCCTATCCCGATTTCCAAGGAGTTCAGACCCAGGTGGGAAGCTCCTAGGCTGACCACAGCTTGATTTTAGGGTACCTTGTCATGAGGTACTCTCCTTAAAGGGCGGGCGCTCTCACGGAGGTGGGAGCGCCCGTTTTTTTGACACCTTCGCAGTAAAAACTTACCCTCTAACTCCCCTATTTTCCTCGAAAAAAAGCCTGTTATTTCAGCATATTATCAAAATGATAATAAATAAGTGATAAAAATTAACACTTGTTGAGCGATATTTCCCCATAATCGCGCCGAAATATTCAAATCTATTATCTATAAGTATCTGTAATTAAAAAGCTTATTTAAAATAGCCATTAGATTTTATCAATATGGCATGTTCATTGCAGTTAATAAATACCCGGGTAGGGAGACTTTGGTTTCTTTCGTAATGGGCATAACCAGGAGGGTTCAACTGTGCAATGGGCATTCAAAGGCGGTCTCGGGCGGCTGTCACTTTTAACTCTTTTCTTATGGGTCGCTGGCTGCGGGGGAGGTGGCTCAAGCGGCAATACCAACAGTGAAGCAACCGGCGGCTCTCCTTCCACCAGTGGGGGAGAGAGTCAAATCGGCGATATGGAACTGGGAGATGTAGAGATCCTCGATTTTGGTTCTGGTGAAAGCACGACTATTAGTTTTTCCAATAATTCTGGGGCCGGCACCTTTGTGGCGGTCATCAATTCTAGCAACATCAATGAGGGGAGTTTTAATCTCGTTGTACAGGGGGATCTTGGAGGTCAAGCAGGCCTGGCTTTAGCAGAAGATTTAACCGCTGAGGGAATCGAGGAGGATGAGGTTCCCTTGGATGACAATCCGATGCATGCCC
>CAZXZM010000058.1:0-9386 GCA_964645365.1 uncultured Pseudomonadota bacterium
TCCCAGGGGATTTCACGGGAAAAATCTATTTCTTCGAGACCGGTGCGAACGGGGGCTGAATAAACGGCCTGAGGAGGAGAAACCTGGTCCGTCCGCCAACCCTCATAGACAGATTCCAGATCCCCAGTTCGGACCATGGCAGGGAGCCCCTGTCGGCCATTCGATCCATTGGTCGAGACCTCAGCCGCCATCCGTTCGAATAAATCCCGAATCAAAAGATCTGTCTGGCCGTTCGGACTACGGAGGTCACGATCGAGCCAGTCGAGTGCCTGCTCGATGGCCGCCGAAGAGAATCGGACATGGTGACGGTTCTCGATTTCTCGCAGCAGGGTTCGGTAGGTGCGAGCCCGTTCAGTCCCCTCGTCGACATCTTCCATCAGGCGCTGGCCCACCTGCCGAGCCTCTTGCGGGAGGTCATCGGATACCATCTCAAAGCCAGCCCGCGCCCTTTCCAAAGTCAGATCAACATGTTCCGGCCGAATCACTATGTGGGTATCTCTGGGGTGCTCATGGAGTTGCCTGGCAATCACATCGGCCATCAGCTTCTTAATTTTACGGGGATTGGCCTCAGGAAAATCTGCCGAGCCCTCGACGAGCCGATGAAGCATGTTGTCAGAGAATTCGATCCTTCGTTCAATGCCCTCTTCCCGATCCATGGCCACGGCATTGACAATCATGCCGTCACGAATACCTCGGCTAATGGTATCGAGAATATTCCCATCAGGCTCTGGAACCGCAATGAGCTTACCGCGAGCTGCAAACGCAGGATCGGCATCGCGAATATCCCGTTTGAACTCATAATCGGTCGTGGCCATAATGGCATCGATCCCCTCTCGGCCTAAAGCGGTCTTGAGCATATTGGCAACGTCGATCGAACTCCCTTGTGTCTGACCCGCCCCAACGATCATGTGGGCCTCGTCGGCAAAGATAATGACCCGCCCACGACGCGCCTCGATTTCCGCAATGATCGCTTTCACCTTAATTTCAAGTCCACCGCGAATACCGGTTCCCCCCACAATATCGGGGACCTTCAGCTCAATGACCTCATAGCCCTTAAAGCCCTCGAGCTCGCCATTCAGGATCTGAATCGCCAGCTCTTCGGCGAGGGCTGTTTTACCAACGCCTGGCTCACCGAGGAGAAAAGGGATCTGAGCCCCGGAAAGGCGGTTCGCACGCAAACTGATAAGCACCTGCTCCACAATGGCATCCCTCCCGATCGCCCGATTGAGAGTTTTTTCTTGCGCAATACGCTCCCGGAATTCTGCTGTAATATTGCGAGTGACACCCCTGAAGACCTCCGCCGTATCTACCTCCTCTAGACCCATCGATCTCTTCATCAGGCTCATTTGTTCCTGCATTGGTCGCAACATCAGTCTCTTCATCACAAGGTACATGAGTCCGGTTGATGCGAGGACGCTACCGATCGGCACCAGGACTTGCATCAATCGGGACCATTTTTGGTTTTGATGGGCCAAGCGCCTTTCTTCTTCTCGATCGAGTTCATCCCCGATCATCAAACGCAAAGATTCAGTCAGTTGAGTTAGACGTGATTCTCCCTCACGCTGTTCGAAGAAGGGAGAGGGATTGGGCACATCGGCCAGATCGTTGGCCATCGTCAGAACTTCGGTTTCAAGCCCCGTTAGAGCGACAATGGTGCCGCGGATTTGCCTCCAGGGAGCCTGGATTCGGATCCGGCGGGTCGGTCCTTCGGCAGTCGCCGGCTCGACACAGTACTGTCCCGGAACCAATCGCCCCTCCTGAAGGAAAGAGAGGGCCTCGGCGTCCGATTGAAAGGTAAAGTCGAGTGGCTGGATTGCGTTGGAACTCAGCATCTGGTTTTCGTTACAGACCTGATCGTCTAAGGGATGCTGACCTCGAGTATAACCGCTGTAGATGTAGACGGGACTAGAATAGGGAATATCGGTCTCGATCGGTAAGGGATCTCCTGATTCTGGAGAAGCGAGGCAGAGATGGTTCCCCTCGCCCCGCAGCTGCTGGACCTGTCCTAATTCACCGGGAGTTGGATTGCGTGAACCGATTGGAGGCTCTTCACCCGAAGCGGTAAAGATGATCCGTTCATCAGGGGTACGCCAGATCTGGTTTTCCCCCTCCATCGCGAGATCGGTCGCCGGATCACACAGGTGAAGGCTCGAGGCAAAAACCGAATTGAGGGTCAGTAGATCCGCGTTTAAAAAGAAGGCGGTATAGTCACCCATACCAAAATTATCGGAGCCCCATGAATGGGGCTCCGTTCGAATGTATGTGGAATCTTCCGGGAAGAAACGAAGTGGCTACTCAGCCCGGAAACTTATGCTCTCGCCAAGACCGCCGGGGGCCCGCTCCGCACCCAGCACCTGGGCGCGAACTGCTCCATAGCTATCCGTCGGAACAAAGACGTCACGGCTATTCCGACTTGCTGGGAGACCCGTTAGGCGTTGGTAGCCGGGACGCGGTTCCGAACCCATCTCGGCTGTATAGCAACCCTCAAAGCTCCGACCGTTAATAGTGAGGGTCCCTTCCTGGACGTTGCTTTCGCGGACGGTCTGGATTGTCGGTTCCCCGGCAGTAACCGATCCTGTCCCGCGCGGTTCAGAACCAACCCCCTCGGTGACACCGGAAAGGGCCTGATCGGGCGGCGTAGTCGTCACCCCCCACGCTACCGCTTCCCTCCGGAGGCTCTCCCCAAAAATTTCATCAAAGCGAGCTCGAGCGGTCGCTCGCACATCCTCGAATCGGCGAAGCGGCTCCATATCACCATCTAGGGCCGCCTCGACCGCATTTAGCTCACGGGTCGTGGATCTAATCCGTCCCTCCAGCCGATCGACTCTCTCCGCAAGACGCCCAGCCTCCCTTCCTTGCGGATCGATTTCTTGCTCTATTTCTAGATTGCCACTCAGCGATTCCAGCTCTACTGTGAGCCTTGGGACCTCCGCACGTAACCCTTCTGCCCGTGCTTCCAGATCTTGTGTGACTGGCGGCGGCGGTGCCGCCGTTCTTCCTGCTCCACCGGCTCCTTCTGGTCCTGCCATGACTAACCTCCTTGTTTAAAAGTAAATAGTATATTCCAGCCCCCAAGCTGGCCCTCTGGGTTGGTTTTATATGCACAATTCATGCCAATGTTTCTTGGGCTAACCATCGATTTAACTCTCTGAATTAATTGTTATTTTTAGAAAATATCCGAATCAGGATTCCCTCTCAAAATGATAAAATTCTCAATCTGATAACGATTATACGGGAATAGCCGGGCCAAAAGCAACTTCCAGCCTCAAATAGCGATAACGGGCCGGCCCGTTTGGGTAACGGGATTTTGTGAGGTATTTCGTCATGGCCGATGGGTCGTCGCGGGGCCTGCCACCAGGCCTCGGCAACATTGAACACTTGAGTGGACTATTAAGCGCCTATCTTCCGCGAACGCTCGGCGTTGTGGAGACAGTCGTCGACCGCGGTACCGCCCTGCGACAGTGGCTAGCGAGTCGAGTCCCTGTGCTGGGACAAAGAGGTGCCGGCGACGGCGAGGTGAGTGCCGCCGAATGGCTACAGGAGTCCTTTGTCCAACTACAAGAAGTAGCACTCGGCACCGGCCGAACCGATTTCGGCTCGGAACTCTGTTCTCCAATGGGGGGAAGTTCCTTTCTCTGCTACTTCCGTGCGCAAGGGGCAACCCTCCCCCCGTGGCTCTTGGATGATAGCAACCTGCTGACCTCGGAGGACGGCGAACTGCGCCAACGGGTGGACCAAATTGTCACCCAAACGAGAGGAGCAGTCGGGGTGGAAGAACACAGCGTCGGTTCCCGGCAATACAACGAGAGGCTGTTGGATCGGCTCCTTCCCTCACTCACAATGACTCGGAACGCCGGTGGACTCGGGCTCCATTACAACAACGGGGAAAGCTATCGGGCCCGCGACGGTATCGAGACCTACCGCACCGGCTGGGGAGCCTGCCACGGTTTTTCCTTTATCTTTTACGCAATGGCAGCACGGGCCGGCCTGAATCCAATCTTCATCCGGATCTCTGGGCAGAGAAACAACGACGGAACCATGGAGGAGATTTTTCATATTGGGGTGGCGGTCCGACTCGATCCCGATAACCCCGACTCACTCGTCGCGGTCGACCCGAGCACCGGCCAGCGCCTGAACGCGACCGATTATCAATGGTATCCCCTCACCGAACTGGAAATGATGGCCTATCAGCTCAGAAACCTTGTCCTCTATACCGGCGCTGGCGCGACTCCAGAGGAAACCTTCCTCGATTGGCAAGAGGACCTATTGATGCAAGCGCTGTCACTCGCCCCCGACAACTTTGAAATCTTGAATGACCTCGCCTGGTTTTACCGACAGCGGCGCCCGGACGACAGCCGTTACCAGCAATACCGGGACCGAGTCTTGGCAATCAACCCCGCTTTTTCTGCCATCTGGACGGAAAGCGAATAAAACGATAGGAAAGAGGGTCATGGGCTCTCGCATCTTTATCGATGGCTATAATTTTCTCTGGGCCTCCGATCGACACCGGCCGGAGGCAATCCGCGATTTTGAATCGGCACGGGAAGAGATGCTCGCCCGCCTCTCGGGGCACCCCCTACTTGCCCGCCATCAGGTCCGAATCGTCTTCGACGCGTACAAAACCGATTCACTCGACCGTTCGACGGAAACGCGAGGAGACATTGAAGTCCAATACAGCCGCGGAGGCGAAACGGCCGATCAGGTCCTGAAACAACTGGCCACCGAGTTTGGCAATGGCGCTATTGTGATCAGCTCCGACCGTGAAGTCGCCCGTTTTGCCGAAAAGAAGGGATGCGGCGTGCTCGGCTCCCATGAATTTGATCGCCTCCTAAACGAAGAGGGGCTCCGGGATGATGAAGAGGAAGATGAGTACGTGACCCAAAATCGCAAAGGGCCGAGCCATCGCCTCCCGAAGGCGAGACGCCAAGCCTTAAACCGGCTCCGCAGATAAAGGATCATCGCTAAAAAGGTTGCGCGACTGCGGCCAATTGGGGTTATTAGAGGGCAGTTTTCGGGGAGTAGCTCAGCTTGGTAGAGCACAGCGTTCGGGTCGCTGGGGCCGCAGGTTCGAATCCTGTCTCCCCGACATTTGATGCTATTTAAAATCGCCGTTCCTCTCCCCGTTCCGAAGCTATTCGACTATCGTGTTCCAGCAAAACTGGCCGATCGAATCAAACCAGGGATGCGAGTCCAGGTCCCCTTTGGACGGGGCACCAAGATTGGATTGGCCATTCGGCCCATCGGACACTCTTCCCTCTCCTCCCTCAAGGAAATCGAGTCACTGCTGGACACCGTCCCGATGGTCCCCCCGCCTCTCCTGCAAACGATTGCGTGGGGGGCCGACTATTACCTCGCCCCGCTCGGAGAGGCGCTCAAGACAACCCTTCCTGACCTGCTCTGGAAACCGCCCCGTCCGCGGCGTCGTCCCCCTCAGCCGATCGCGACGGCCGATGACTTTGCCACCCATCCCCAGCACCAACTGAATGTAACGCAACAGACCGCCCTGCAAACAATCCTGACAGAGGGTTGCAAGGCAAGTCCCTTCCTCCTGCATGGGGTAACCGGCAGCGGCAAGACTGAGATCTATCAAGAGGTGGCCGAGCAAGTCTTGTCGAAACAGGGATCAGTTTTGATTCTGGTCCCGGAAATTTCTCTCACCCCTCAACTCATCGGTCGCTTTCAGGCGCGCTTCTCTCTTCCGATTGGAAGTTATCACAGCGGCCTCACCCCCCGACAACGAGAGTCGGTCTGGGAAAAATGCTTAGACGGGGAATTACGATTAGTGATCGGGACCCGTTCGGCCCTCTTTCTCCCGCTGCAAAGACTACAATGTATTGTTGTCGATGAAGAACACGATTCTTCTTACAAACAAGAGGGGCGATTTCGTTACCACGCTCGTGATCTGGCGATCGTGCGCGGCCAAAAAGAATCCTGCCCTGTTATCCTCGGTTCGGCGACCCCTTCACTGGAATCCTACCATCATGCTCAGAGCGGAAAATATTGCTACATCCAGCTTCCGGAACGGGCCGGACCGGGACGACTGCCCGATATTCACTTTATCGACCTGCGTCGACAAACACCTCCGACCTACGGAGAAGAACCTTCACTCATCTCAGACAAACTGGCGAGCGAACTGGATCAAACACTGCAGCGAGGAGAGCAAAGCCTCCTCTTTTTAAATCGTCGCGGTTTTCATTCGATCCAACTCTGTTCGGCCTGCGGGGAAAGCCTGCAATGCCCTCACTGTTCCATTTCTTTGACGCTCCATAAAAAGACTCGACAGATCGTGTGTCACTACTGCCTCTACGAACAAAAGGAAGTAACGCGGTGTCCGTCCTGCGACTCGGAACAGATGACCTGGGTCGGGTGGGGAACCGAACGGATCGAGGCGGAACTGAAAGAACGCCTCCCACGCGCGCGCATTGCCCGGCTCGATCGCGACACGACTCGAAAGCGGGGAACACTCTCTGAAATCTTGGGCCAAATGAAACGACATGAAATCGATATCTTGATCGGAACGCAGATCCTGACCAAAGGTCACGACTATCCGGCAGTGACACTGGTCGGTGTTCTATTGGCCGAAAGTACGTTGCGGTTTCCTGATTTGCGGGCGGCGGAACGAACCTTTCAGTTGGTGACTCAGGTGGCGGGGCGTGCCGGTCGAGGGGAACGCCCCGGTCAGGTCTTGGTGCAAGGCTACAACCCGAATCACTACAGCCTGCGTTCTGCCCTCGCCCAAGACTATTCTGAATTTGCGGAACTGGAGCTCAAGTTCCGCCAACAACTCGGCTATCCACCCTTCCAGAGGTTGGTTCAGATCGTGTTTCGCAGTCCGACTCAAAAAGAAGCCTGCCAGGCCGCTCAAAACAGCCTGAAACTATTGAATCAAAAAATATCTCCCCCGCTAAAGATCCTGGGGCCCGCCCCCTGTCCCATTGAAAAACTGAGAGGGGCCTACCGTTGGCAACTACTCCTGAAAGGTCCCTCGACCGGAGCACAGCGCCGGCAACTCCAGGCACTCCTTGACGCCGATTTTCCGAATAGCCTACCATCGAAGACAAAGGTAACGGTCGATGTCGACCCCATCACCATGTTGTGAAGCCATGCCATTAGAAATCGTTGAATACCCGAACCCGCTCCTGAAGGAAAAGAGTCAGCCGGTGGACTCTGTCACCACCGAAACGCGTCAGCTGATCAGCGATATGTTCGAGACAATGTATGCCGCACAAGGGGTGGGACTCGCCTCCGTTCAGGTCGGAATCCTGGAACAAATCCTGGTCATCGATGTCGGCAAACTTGAAAACGAGGAGACCAAACCGAACCCGATCGCGTTGATCAACCCGACCATTGAAACCAGTGAAGGGACGCTTGTATGGGAGGAAGGGTGCCTGTCGGTTCCTGAACTCATTGCACCGATAGAACGCTCGGCCAATGTCATCGTTCGGGCGTTGAATCAAGACGGGAAAGAGGTCAAGATCTTGGGAGAGCAATTATTGGCAGTTGCCCTCCAACACGAAATCGATCACCTCAATGGAATTTTATTGGTCGACCATCTATCACGGTTAAAACGGGACCTCTACCGAAAGAGGCTCGCCAAGCGAGAAACCATTGAGATACCCGAACCTTCTTCGGTCAAACCCTACCTTGGCTAAATGCGTCTAATCTTTATGGGCAGTCCGGAGGCCGCCCTCCCCACCCTCCAAGCATTGCTCGATTCTTCCCATCAAATCGTTGCCGTGGTCACTCAGCCCGATCGCCCGGCAGGGCGGGGCCAACACCAACAACCTTGTCCCGTCGCCGCCCTGGCAGGAAAAGAAGGACTCCCCCTCCATCAGCCAGAACGGGCCAAAGACGCTAACTTTGTTAAAACCTTTCAGGGGTTCAAGGCCGATCTAGCGATCATCGTTGCCTACGGCCAGATCCTCCCGCGCGCAATTTTAGAGGCCCCAAAACAGGGCTGCTGGAATGTCCATTTTTCCCTGTTGCCAAAATATCGAGGGGCGGCCCCGGTCGCCTCGGCCCTCCTAAATGGGGAGGCCCAAACCGGTGTCAGCTTGATGCAACTCGTGGAAAAGCTGGACGCCGGCCCGGTCTTCAAGCAAATCACGGAAACGATCCGCCAGAACGACACGACCGGCTCACTCGAAAAACGGCTGGCCGATCAAGGGGCCAAACTCTGCCTGACTGCCTTGGCAGAACTAGAGACCCATTCCCTTATCGCAGTAGAGCAAGACGACTCGCAGGCCACTTATGCCCCGCTGCTCCAGAAAAGTGATGGCGCGATCGACTGGAGCCAGCCAGCTACTAACATTGCCCGCCGCGTCCGCGCCTTGCGGCCCTGGCCGGGGACCTACACCTTTCTGCCCGGGAGCGGGGGGCGCGTTGACAAGGTTTTACTGAAAATTTACAGTGCCGAAGCGGTTGAGACAGAGGGGAACGACGCCCCGGGAACCGTGATTGCCGCTGATTCAGAGCGAGGTATCAAAATCGCTTGCGGCACCGGGACTCTCCGCATTCAAGAGCTGCAACTCGCCGGTAAAAAACGCTGTTCTACGGCAGATTTTCTAAGGGGGCACTCACTGACGACCGGAACCCAATTACTATGAAAAAAATTGCTCCCTCCATTCTATCCGCTGATTTTTCCAAGCTGGGGTCTGAAATCGAAGCGGTCGAAGCAGCCGGCGCCGATTGGATCCACGTCGACGTAATGGACGGACACTTTGTGCCGGCAATCACTATCGGCCCACTGATCGTCAGGGCAGCCCGCCGCGTAACGAAACTCCCCCTGGATGTCCATCTGATGATCACCGATCCCGATCGCTACATCCCGGATTTTATCCAGGCAGGGGCCGATTCAATCACCGTCCACCAAGAAGCCTCCCTCCACCTGCACCGAACCCTGCAGCTGATTAAGCAAGAGGGGGCCAAGGCGGCTGTCGCAATCAATCCAGCAACGCCAGTCACGACACTCGATTCCATCCTGGATCAAGTAGAGATGATCTTGCTGATGACCGTCAATCCCGGCTTTGGGGGGCAGGAGATGATTCCATCCTGCATTCCGAAGGTGGCGGCCCTGAAAGAGACCCTCCGAAACCGCGGGCTCGACTGCCTGATCGAGGTCGACGGAGGGGTCAAGGTGGACAATATCGCCCCGCTTGCCAAAGCGGGGGCCGATGTCTTTGTCGCCGGCTCGGCGATCTTTGGCAGCAAGGACTACAGGGGTACCATCGCGTCAATGAAAGAGCGGGTCGCGTCATAATGCCTAGACAACGCGTCATGGAGACGGTATGACTAACCCCGTGTTGGACCTGACCCAGATCCCAATCCAACGTGCCATGATTGGAGGGCTCGGCCCTTGGGAACTTGGCATCATCCTGGTGATCATC
>CAZXZM010000059.1:0-9368 GCA_964645365.1 uncultured Pseudomonadota bacterium
GTGCTCTATCCACTGAGCTACGGGGGCCAAAAATACCCTTCCTGATACCTTGGATCATTATTTCTTGCAAATAAAGATCCCGATTGGGCCGAAGAGGGTCGGGATCTTGGCGGTCCTTTCGACTTCTGAAAAATAGTGCGGCAGGTTGTTCTCCAGCCACCCCTGGAAATGGGGGGTGGTGCGATGGTAGCTGTGCAATAGACGAATGAGCCATGCGCGGATCCGCTCGCTTCTATTTTCCGTCCGGCAAAAATCGGCGACGATAAAACGACCTCCCGGCTTCAATAGCTTTTTTATCTTTTCCAGAGCCCGTTCTTTTTGTGCGGTCGTTAAATGGTGAAAGACCATCGAAGAATAGGCCCAATCAAAGTCCCCGGCCACTTCAAGGTTGACAAGGTCCTGTTTCCGGAAATCAATCACCACTTGAGCCCGCTTTGCATTCCGACGGGCGATGGTGAGGATCGTCGTATCGATATCGATCGCTGTCATCGTTGCACTCGGACATTGTTCTTTGACCGCAATCGCCAGCCGCCCCGGTCCACACCCTAAATCAAGCACTCGTTCTCCCGGTTGGGGGTCAAGCATCTCCAGGAGCCGCGGCCAGAGACCGATCTTTCGGAAAAAGCAGCTCGCTAGGGGGTCGTAGCAGCGGGTCAGGAAATGGAATCCAAGGGCCGGGACCATCGGTAGAATCTAGCTGCTGCAGCGGGTCCTGTCGCCTCCGATCTGTCTCCAGGCCCGGTTTCGTAAGCCCGCGGAATGGTTGACACTATTTGGGGGTCATGGTACTTTACTAATAATTCTAAGGGATTAGCGGATATCGGCCCATAGGAGCTTATTAAGGGGATGAATAAATCGGAACTTATTAAGGTTGTCGCGGAGCAGGGGCGGATGACCAAGAAAAAGGCCGAGGATGTTGTTAATCTGATCTTTGATTCAATGATGGAGGCGATGCGGGCCGGAAAACGCATTGAAATCAGAGGGTTCGGTAGTTTTGTCGTCAAGCACTACGACTCCTACCATGGACGTAATCCCCGGACTGGCGAATCAATTCAGGTCAAACCAAAGAGGCTCCCCTTTTTCAAGGTGGGTAAAGAACTTAAGGAACGGGTCGACGAGAAGGATTCTGGCAAAAAAGAGACGCCGCCGGCCCAGGCGACTGGGACCGATAACCCAGGACCAGGAACCGGTTCCCCTCCATCGACCTTCTAATTTCTATAACCCCTTTGAATTCCACTCTTTTTTGCGCATCGCTTGACCTGTTCTCGGACTTGCCGTTAGGATGCCGCCCCCTGTGACGAATCCCACCTCCGCTACCCCCATTTTTTCAATCAAACCGGGTGGATCTCTCTTTCCTTCTGCCTTGGAAAAGATTTCCGATCCACCGCATCGGCTCTATGGTCGCGGGGATAGAGACCTGTTGGATTGGGAGCCGAAGGTGGCGGTGATTGGTTCTCGATCTCCAACCGAATATGGACGCAAGATGGTTCTGGAGATAGCGGGCGAGTTGGCCCAGGCGGGTGTTTGTGTCGTCAGTGGGCTTGCACTCGGAACCGATGGACTGGCCCACCAGGCCGCTCTGGAGGCAGGAGGAAAGACGATTGCAGTCCTTGGGACCGCTATCGACGAACTACGTCCTGCAACGAACCGGGCGCTGGCCGAAAAGATCTTGGCGAATGGACTTATCCTTTCAGAATATGCACCAGGGACGCCCGGTAAGAAGGGATACTTTTCGCTCCGCAATCGGATCATCAGCGGGCTCGCCCGTGCCGTCCTGATCGTCGAGGCGGCGATTCCAAGCGGAACCTTGGTGACCGCCAACTATGCCATCGAGCAAGATCGTGCCCTTTTTGTCGTTCCCGGTCGGGTCGATTCACCGAAGAGTGCCGGAACCTTAAAATTATTGCGGGAAGGGGGACGTCTCGTTCGTAGTGCCACCGATATTTTAGAGGATTTGGATCTCAAAAGTGCCGCAGAGAGGGGATTTGAAAATAGAAAACCGAATCAGTACAATGGGGTCCCGGAGGAAGGCTCAATTTTAGGCTATTTGGGGGCCGAGCCGGTCTCTATGGAAGAATTGATCGCCGTTTCCGGGCTTCCAGTGGCCGAGCTCTCTCAGGCCTTAATGGAATTTGAAATCGAGGGTCGGGTTCGCAAGTTGCCCGGACCCTCCTTTGTACGGGGGTAACGTTGGGAAAAGCACTCGTCATTGTGGAGTCGCCTGCCAAGGCCAAGACGATCAAGAAATATCTGGGTCGTGGTTATGCAGTCATGGCATCGGTCGGTCACGTCAAAGATCTTCCTAAAAGTAAACTGGGGGTTGATATTGAAAATGATTTCGCCCCGACCTACAAAGTTATTTCCGGCAAGAAGAAGACGATTCAGGCGCTGAAGAAAGCGGCCACCGATGTCGATCACATTTATCTGGCGCTCGATCCCGACCGAGAAGGGGAGGCGATTGCTTGGCATGTTGCCGAAGAACTCACCACTAAAACTCGCAAGAAAAAAGAGGCCCAGGACGATGGGAAGCTCGATCCACGCATTCAGCGCATTCTTTTTAATGAAATCACCAAGGCAGCGATCAAGGAATCGATCAAAAAACCGCTGGAACTCGACCGCCATCTTTACGAAGCACAGCAGGCACGCCGTATTTTAGACCGACTCGTAGGCTATCAAATCTCGCCACTCCTTTGGGAAAATGTGCGACGCGGGCTGTCAGCTGGACGGGTGCAATCGGTTGCCCTGCGCATTCTCTGTGAACGGGAACGGGAGATCCGTGCCTTCGATCCAGTGGAATATTGGACAGTTCACGCCAATCTTGAAGGGAGCCAGCCCCCCGCTTTTGAAGCCAAGTTGATGAAGTGGAGTGGCAAGAAGGCGGACCTGAAAAAAGAAAAAGAGACCCAAAGCGTTGTCGACGAAATTAAAAAACAACCCTTTGTTCTTGATGAAGTTGTCAAAAAAGAACGTCGTCGGTATCCAACCCCTCCGTTTATTACCAGTACTCTCCAGCAGGAAGCAGCGCGCAAGTTAGGTTTTACCGCAAAGCGGACGATGCGAACCGCCCAGGCACTTTATGAAGGGGTCGAATTCGAAGGGGAGGGGGCGGTTGCCCTGATTACCTATATGCGGACCGACTCGACACGGATTGCCGATAGCGCGCTGGAGACCGCCCGTACTTATATTGCGGGCCGGTATGATAAGGAGTATCTCCCAGATAAACCGAATGTTTATAAAAGCAAAAAGGGAGCGCAAGATGCCCATGAAGCAATCCGTCCGACCGATGCGAATCATGAGCCACAGAAATTTAAAGAGGGTCTCTCCTCCGATCAGTATCGTCTCTACAATCTTATCTGGCAGCGTTTTATTTCCAGCCAAATGACACCGGCAGTTCTGGATCAAACCGCTCTTGAGATTACAGTCGGTAAGGCGGAATTTCGAGCGTCCGATGAAGCGAGTGATGAATTGCCAGATCTGAAACAAGGAGAGACGCTAAAGCTCGGTCAGCTCAAGCCAGTCCAGCACTTCACGGAACCGCCCCCACGATTTTCAGAAGCCTCACTGATCAAGGAGCTAGAACAAAAGGGTATCGGTCGGCCTTCCACTTATGCGGCTATTCTTTCCAATATCGAAGACCGTGAATATGCCCGGCGCGAAGAGAGACGTTTTTTTGCGACCGACTTAGGTTTTATCATTAATGATCTCCTGATCGAGAATTTTCCGAATGTCATGGACGTCGAGTTCACCGCCCGCATGGAAGAAGAGCTGGATGATGTCGAAGAAGGGAAACGGTCGATGGTCGAGGCCTTGAACAACTTCTATGGTCCCTTCTCCAAGAATCTAGAACGGGCAAAGAAGGAGATGAAAAATATCAAGCGGCAGGAAATTCCCACCGAGATCGACTGCGAATTATGTCAGAAACCGACTGTCATTAAATGGGGGAGGCAGGGGGAATTTATTGCCTGCACGGGATATCCTGAGTGTCGCTATACACGTGAGTTCAAGCGTGATGAAAAAGGAAAGATTGTACTGGAGAAGCGAGAGATGACCGGGAAGTTCTGTTCCGAGTGTGGTTCGCAGATGATTATCCGACGCGGTCGCTTTGGAAAATTTCTGGCCTGTTCCCGCTATCCTGATTGCAAGACGACGCAATCCTTAACGATTGGGGTCAATTGTCCGCTTTGTGATGGCAATGTCGTGGAACGCCGAACTCGCAGAGGGAAAATCTTTTTTGGTTGCAGCGCCTACCCGAAATGCAAATTTGCAAGTTGGTATCGACCGATCAATGAAAAGTGTTCCGAGTGCGATTCTCCTTATCTGATTTACAAGAATCTCAAGAAGACTGGCCCCCAACACGCCTGTCCTGAAAAGGAATGTTCTTTTAGTCGTCCCATCAAAGAGGAAGAACCAGCAGCCTGAAGTGATGGCGGCCGATCCCCTGCAGGCCTTTCTGGACTGGCTCTCGCTTGAAAAGAAGGCTTCGCGCCACACCGTTGCCAGCTATCGCCTGGATGGGGAACAGTTCGTTACCTTCCTTAAAAAGAATTATTCAACGGTTATTCGTGACGGTCGGATGATTGCCGAGAAGGTGCGGAGTGACATGATTCGTGCTTGGCTTGCCCACCTCTTCAAAGATCATCAGGCGAGTTCGATTGCACGAAAGTTGGCAACGCTGCGCTCTCTCTTTAAATTCTTAGTGCGGAAAAAGGAGCTCAAGCAGAATCCTGCTGCAGAAGTGACGAGCCCCAAGTTGCCAAAAAAGATCCCTGTTTTTTTGAGTGTCGATGAAGTCTTTGAAATGCTCAACAGTGTGACCGCGAAGGGTTGGCAAGGAGCGCGCGACCGCGCCATCCTGGAGCTTTTTTATTCTTCGGGTTTGCGGGCCAGTGAGCTAGCAGGACTTACTGTGGCCGACCTTGATTGCCGTGAACGCCTCGTCCGGGTTCGAGGAAAGGGAAACAAGGAACGCATCGTCCCCTTTGGGGAGACGACTCAAAAGGTCCTCGATCGTTACCTGGCCGTTCGTTCCGAGAAGGTTCAGCCGGGGGAGGAAGCGGTCTTTCTCAATAAGTTTGGTCGTTGTCTTACCGTGCGGAGTATCGAGCGGCTGGTGCGGAAGATCTGTCAGCAGGCGGGACTGATCCAGAAGGTCACCCCCCACACCCTGCGCCATAGTTTTGCCACCCACTTGTTAGATGGCGGGGCGGATCTGCGGAGCATTCAGGAGTTGCTGGGGCATGCCAATCTCTCAACCACGCAGAAATACACACATATTACACTTGATCGATTGATGGAAGTGTACGATAAATCACATCCAAAGGCTTAATTCGCGGCGGGTCCTGTCGCGGCGAAGACCTTTCGTCAGGGGCTACCCCACAAGGGGGCAGCCCGCCGAAAGGCATCGCCACGCCACCCGCCGCACCCCTTTAGCGCTATAATGGAGCATGATAGAGACAAATTCTACGGTACCACGATCCTCGCGGTTCACCATGGCGGCAAGGTAGTTTTCGGGGGGGACGGGCAGGTTTCCTTCAACAATACAGTGATGAAGGGGACGGCGGTCAAGATCCGGACCATGCGTGAGGGGAAGATTCTGACTGGCTTTGCCGGTTCGACTGCCGATGCCCTGACCCTGTTCGAAAAATTCGAAGGGAAGATTGAGGAATATAGTGGAAACTTGACGCGGGCGGCGGTGGAGCTTGCCAAAGACTGGCGAACCGATAAGTACCTCCGTCGGCTGGAGGCGCTTCTGGTGGTTGGGAACAAGGAACGAATCTTAACGATTTCCGGGAATGGGGACGTGATTGAACCAGACGATGGGATTGCCGCGATTGGTTCCGGGGGTCCTTATGCTCTGGCGGCGGCGCGAGGGATGCTTCAAAATACCAAGCTTGCGGCCCGTGACATCGTTGAGAAGGCACTGAAAATTGCCGCCTCGATTTGTATCTATACGAATGAGAATATCACGATTGAGGAACTATGAAGACACTGATCCCTGCAGAGATCGTTAAAGAGCTGGATCGATATATTATTGGGCAAGACGATGCCAAGCGGGCAGTCGCGATTGCTCTTCGCAATCGGTGGCGACGGCAACAGCTCCCTCCGGAACTTCGCGAAGAAGTCGCTCCGAAAAATATTATTATGATTGGGCCGACTGGTGTCGGAAAGACAGAGATCGCTCGACGGTTGGCCCGACTGGCCAATGCCCCCTTTGTTAAGGTGGAGGCGATGAAGTTTACCGAGGTGGGCTACATCGGTAAGGATGTCGAAAGCATGATCCGGGACCTGGTTGATCTGGCGATCAAGATGGTCCGGGAAGAAGAACGGGAACAAATCGAGAAGAAGGCGCAGGAACTAGCACGGGAACGGGTGCTCGACCTACTGGTTCCGCCTCATGGCCGTAAACCGGCCAATCTGGAAATTGTTTTTTCAGAAGGGGGAACGCGAAAAGAAGAGTCACCCCCGACCGACAAGCCGGCAGAGAACGCCAATGAAACGCGAGAAAAATTTCGCAAACTCCTTAAAGCGGGGAAGTTGAACGACCGGATGCTGGAACTGGAAGTGACGGTTCAGGCTTCCCCGATGGTCGGAGTTATTGGATCGGGCAATATGGAAGAAATGGGGCTCAATATTCGCGAGATGTTGGGGGGGATGTTGCCGAAGAATAAAAAGAATCGCAAGGTGACGGTCGAGCAGGCGATCGAGATCCTGGCCGAAGAAGAGGCGCATAAACTGATCGACATGGACGATGTGGTCAAAAAGGGGATTGAGCGGACCGAGCAAAATGGGATCGTCTTCCTAGATGAGATCGATAAGATCGCGACCCGTCATTCCAAGGGACATGGGCCCGATGTTTCGCGCGAAGGAGTGCAGCGGGATATCTTGCCGATCGTTGAGGGATGCTCGGTAAATACCAAATATGGAATGGTCAAGACCGATCATGTACTTTTTGTAGCGGCGGGGGCATTCCACCATTCAAAACCGTCCGATCTGATGCCGGAACTGCAGGGACGATTTCCGATCCGTGTGGAGTTGAGCAGTCTGAGCAAGGAAGACTTTTTGACAATCCTGCAGGAGCCGCAGAATTCACTGACGCGCCAATATTCGGCACTTTTACAGGCGGAGGGAATCGATCTACAGTTTACCCCGGACGCTTTAGAAGAGATGGCGAACTTTGCAGCGCTTGTGAACGAGCAGACCGAAAATATCGGGGCACGGCGGCTCCATACCATTATGGAAACGGTGCTCGAAGAAATTAGTTTTGATGCCCCGACCCGAAAAGAGAAAGCGATTAAAATCGATGCCGCCTACGTGCGGGAACGGTTGAAGGACATTGCCAAAGACGCCGACTTGAGTCGGTACATACTCTAAGCCAATGGATGAATTGATCCAAAAAGCAGCTATTCTCATGGAGGCGTTGCCCTACATCCGGCGTTTCTACGGCAAGACCCTCGTCGTCAAGTACGGTGGCAGCGGAATGGTGGCCGAGGACCTGAAAGAGAGCTTTGCACGTGACATTACGCTCTTGAAATATATTGGCATGAATCCAGTCGTTGTTCATGGCGGCGGTCCCCAAATTGGCAAGGTCTTGGAGAAGATGGGGATGAAAAGCCGTTTTCATGAAGGGATTCGGGTGACCGATGAAGAGACGATGGATGTTGTCGAAATGGTTCTGGTCGGCAAGGTGAATAAAGAAATCGTAGCGCTTCTGAATCAGCAGGGGGGGAGAGCGGTTGGGTTATCCGGCAAAGATGGCCAGTTGATTGTAGCCGAGAAAGTACCGAAGGAAAAAATCGAACTTGAGAATAAGCCACCGGAGCTAATTGATCTGGGTCGGGTCGGTAAAATTGTCGGGATTAATCCGGATGTTCTCGACACACTCGATACGAAGAATTTCATTCCCGTGATTGCTCCCGTTGGGGTGAGTCACGACGGGGAGACCTTGAATATCAATGCCGATTGGGTCGCCGGGGAAATTGCGGGGGCTCTCAACGCCGAGAAGCTCATCCTGATGACCGATGTGCCTGGTGTGCAGAATGGCGACGGAGAACTTCTCTCAAAACTCAACAAGGCTCAACTCAAAACACTGATTGCTGATAAAATCATCGCTGGCGGCATGAAGCCAAAGGCGGAATCGGCCATGCGGGCACTCGACCTCGGCACCAAATCAGCCCATATCGTTGATGGTCGGGTCCAGCATGCGGTCCTGCTCGAGATCTTGACCGACCAAGGGGTTGGTACCATCATCTCCTAGCCCGATGGACAATCAAGACGCGATCGAAAAAACCAAGCAGTATTTGCTGGATACGTATGCCCGTCTCCCCGTTGCGATTGAAAAGGGGAAGGGGGTTTATCTCTGGGACGTCTCTGGGAAAAAATACCTCGATTTTGTTTCTGGCATTGGAGTGAACATTTTGGGGTATTCCCATCCTCGCTTGCGGTATGCTCTCGCCAAACAGATCAAAGAGCTGATCCATGTTAGCAATTTAGTCCATATCCCACTCCAAGGAGAACTAGCGGCGCGTTTGACTGCTTTAGGTTCTATGGACCGCGCCTTTTTCTGCAATAGTGGAGCCGAGGCAAACGAGGGGGCGGTTAAATTAGCGCGTAAGTGGGGGCTGCAGCAATCTCCAGCCCGGATGGAAGTCCTGACGACCGAACAATCGTTTCACGGTCGCACCTTGGGAATGATTGCTGCTTCAGGGCAAGAAAAACTGCGTCAGAATTTTCCTCCCACGACTCCCGGGTTTCGCCACATCCCTTTTGGGGATATCGATGCGGCACGTGCTGCGATCGGTGAGCAGACCGTTGCCATTCTCGTCGAGCCGATCCAGGGAGAGGGGGGAGTGGTGGTTCCGCCGAAAGATTACCTGAAGGGGCTCAAGGATCTGTGCCAGGAACACCACCTCTTATTGATCCTCGATGAGGTTCAAACCGGTATGGGGCGGACCGGTACCCTCTTTGCCTTTGAGCAGGCGGGTATCCTTCCGGATATCGTGACCCTTGCCAAAGGGCTGGGGGGAGGGGTGCCTATTGGGGCGTTGTTGGCGCGGGGTCCCGTGGCGGAGACCTTTACTCCGGGAGATCATGCTTCCACCTTTGGAGGAAATCCCTTGGCCTGCGCGGCCGCTCTGGCGGTCTTGGAAACACTAGAATCGGAAGAGTTATTGCAGAATTGCCAAGAGGTGGGGGCCTATCTACTGGAAAAGCTGGAGTCGCTTCCAACGGTCACGCGGGTCCGCGGAAAGGGCTTGATGATCGGTTTCGATATCGACCGGCCAGCCGCAGAGATTGTCCAGGCCTGCCTGGCCGAAGGATTGTTTATTAATGGGGTGCAAAATCATACCTTGCGCTTTCTCCCCCCATTC